>NZ_CP032620.1:0-430000 GCF_003627135.1 Streptococcus koreensis | reverse complement strand
CATATCTGTTGTCACTACAAAGTCAAATTGTCTTTCTTTTAATTTTACAACGCGAATATGTTGTTCCAGTTCTAAGGCTTCCTTTTTAGATTTTAATCCTTTCCGAATGATACGTATTCTTTTTTGTGTGACTGGGTGAAAACCATTAGAAACATCAACGGTCCATTTACCATTTTTAGTTTTACGAATAGTCATTCATTATGCTTCTTTCTGGAGTTCAATTCCTAGTAGCTCTTCAGCGACACTGGCTGGAATTGTACCAATTCGTTTGTTATCGTAGATGTTAAAACCACGATTAACTAATAGTACCTTGCCGGTATGGATAATCTTTCTTGCAGTTCCTGGAGCAAATCCAAGTTCGATAAGGTCATCTTTTGTTACAGTTTTAATCATGTGATCTCCTTTTCTAATTAGATTAAGTAAGGGGAGGATTAACTCCCCTTGTCTTATACTTATTTTTGTTTTACATCTACTAAATGGATAGCATCCGCCTTGTAATACATTGTCGAACTAATCATAGTAGCTTGTAAATTGTCAAATGTAACTGGTACCTCGTCCATTGCTTGGATATAGTCATTATCAACCAAGGCATCTGGATTGTCTACTGAGACTTGGGTTGATTTCTTTTTGAATTGTCCATCCTTGATCGTTACATTGTATTTCCAACCAATGATTTTATCGGTATTAAAACGTCTTTCGCTACCATCTCGGTTTTTGATAATTTCTCCGTTTGCATCAGCTCGGACTTCCGTTTCAAATTTTGGAATGACTTCATCCAATTCAAATTTTGTTCCAATGTTATTAAAATTCCAGTCATTTTGTGAAAGCATTTTTGCCATAGTTAATTTCTCCTTTTGATATTTTCTTTGATTGTGGGGATCAAGTCCTCTCTTTTAAAGAGTATTGCCCTTTCTATTAATCCACTTGCTAAATCTGGTGGATATTCCATATTGTTGAGTGCGAGATAGTTAGACTTCTCATACTCATGCAGTAAGTTATTGTCGTATAGAAATTTATACGCTTTTAGAATAGCTCCAGAACCTTTATAGGTAAACCATTCTAATTTTTGTTCTAGTTCTGTTTTTGGTTTTGAAATAATGATAGAGACAGGTCTTGAGTGACCTAAAAACTTTTCCCAAGATCTCAAAGGTTTTGAGAAGTGACTATCACTATAGAACCTCACTTTTTCTTTGAGATATCCCTTGGTAAAGTTGAGAAGATCTATTTCCGAATGCAACCATTCTTGAATGAAGTAGTGAGCTTTTTCTTTCCTAAGTTCTAACTCAGTTCTTATCCAATTTTCTATATACCGCTTGCTGATACCGAGCTTCTCAGCTCGTTCTAAGCGCTTATCGTAAATTCTAAGTCTTTCATCATCATTGGGTTTTCTTAAATATAAGGTCTGACCGATCGTTTCATCTCCGTAGGTATTGTAGTAGGTGCTTTTTCCATATATAAAGCGTTTCTTCTGACAGATCTTTAGAAGTTGATTAGGAGTGAAATAGGGTGTTTCATTAAAGTCATCTATTGCAATATCAATTCGTCTGATTGAAAAACGATGGTAATTGTAGTAGAGGTTGTCCAGAAACTGTCTTTCGGATAGACTATTTGGATCTAATACCATATCTCTATAGAATTCAAGTGCCTGTCCTGACATGACAAGCATGTAGGACGACTCTTTCGACCCATAGTAGATACGGATATTCCCATAATGAAGCTGGCTATCATAGTTATAGTATTTAAGGCTCCCCTTATTCTCAATAAATAGGTCAAAGTCAAGAAATAGGATATCTTCGATTATTTCTTTTGGCGAAAATTCAGTCTTATCAAACTGAATTTGAATCCAGTCAAATACAGAACGTAAATGCTCATTTTTTGCCATAGATTTTGATTCAACTTTTTGCCTAATTTTGCCACCCTTAAAATCTCCAAAACCCTTGGTAATACTGATTTTTTTTCGATGGTACACCTAACTTGCAGAGGGTGGTGTTACTACACACCCTATCGGTCAAAAATGGTCCGTCCGCATCTACGCTCATTTTCGGCTTTCTGCCTCATGGCTCAGCCGAAAACTCGCTATTAGCCGAACCTATTTTTTGACCTCTTGTTAACAAACCCTAGTAAGCCGGTTTGCATCGACTCTTCAATATCTTGGATTTTCTTTTTTAGGTTGGAATTCTCAATTTTTATCAGTCGCATTTCTCGCTTAAATTCCTGTTTTAAGGCGCTCAGTTCATCGTAGAGCTCATCTATTACTTGGTCAAGGGATTCTTGTTCATTGTCTGCTAGACTCCCAAATACGGCTTGTATAGCCTCTTTTAGACCTATTTCAAGTTTTAGTTTAGCTAACTTTTGAAATTGTCTAAGGTCTTCGTCTGTAAAGTCATAGGCAACTGTATAACTTAATTGATGAGTTCTTGGGTTTCTACTGATAGGAATTTTAATTTTCTTAAATTCCTTGCCACTTATCTCTTTAATCAGTTGGATCCAATTTTTAAGAGTAGAGGTAGAGTTTAGGCCAGAAATTTGATTGACTAACTCTTTATTGGTCATCTTTTTGTGAAACCTCCGAAATTTTCTTGTGCAACTGAAGAGTTTTCTGTGGTATAATTGTTACATAATATGTTTTGATCTTGGAACGAACGGCACATTTGTTTCAAGATTTTTTTATTTTGTCGAATCTTACTTCCTTTATTAAAATTTTTTAAATCGACTACTAGTTACATACGCTTTTACCTCCTTTTATGCTATAATATTCTCAATGGAATATTCAATCTCAAAATAAATATTCCTTATGGAATAATTCTATTTTATACCGTTTAGAATATTTTGTCAAGCTAAAATATACGAATAAGAATATCTATAGGAGAATTATGTATACAGAGGATTATAAATTTTCAGAGAGGTTAAAAACTCTCAGAAAATCAAAAAAGTTAACTCAAGTACAAATATCGGAATTAATTGGAGTTCAACAAGGGACATATTCTCGGTGGGAGAATGGAACGTTAGAACCAGGACTAGAATTCGTTGTGAAATTAGCAAATATCTTTGGGACTACTACAGATTATTTGCTGGGACAAAAACCTTATTCAATTATCAGTAGTTTACCTCTAGAACAATTAGATCTTACCAATATTGCAAACTTTTCAAAGGATGAGTTTGATATTTTGAAACATTCAATAGCAGTTTCGGTGGCAAGAAATAAAATAAAGGCAACAGAACTAAAAGATAGAGTTATAGAAAAAAATCAGTTGTCAGAAAAAGATGCAGAACTTTTGAATAAGATTTTTGAAGAAGTTAAAACTTATTGGGAAAACTAGAAGGACGCTAGTCTTCAAAATTTCCTCCCAAAATGTGTCTAAAATATTGACGGAATTCCATTAAAGAAAGAACATTTAGAAGTTTCAATAGGTAAAGATTAGTATATTCTTGTTGAGTGATTTTATTTTATGAAGGTTGTTTATAGTCGAAAGGGGAAAATAGATGGTCTCTAAAATTGATACAGCTTGGGACTTGTTTCTGGAGGGAAAAACATCAGAAGCTAAAAAGTTGGTTGAACAAGATTTTTCCATTGATACCTGTACAGATTTTAGCCTTTTAAATCTGATGGGGTATTTATTATTGGCAGAAAAAGACTATGCCTCGTGTACCCATATCTTTGAGAAATACATTTTATTAGCTCAACAAAATGAAGATAAAGAAAATGAACATATTGGCTTACATCAATTAGCGATGATCTACAGAGAACAGGGTGATTTTCATAAGGCTTTAAAACTCATTGAAGACGAAGAGAAGATAGTTGAAGAGTATTTTCCAAACGATAATCTAAAGAAAGCTGTGAATAACTACGAACAAGGCTATGTGAGATTTAAATTAAACAACCTTGATGAAGCACTTACATTCATGAATCTGTCATTGGAACAATCTTTAGAGACTGATGACGTGATTTCTCAAGCTTGTAGCTATAGAGGGTTAGGTGAAATCTGTTTAGCCTTGGAAGATACGGAATTATCCAATAGACATTTCAAACGAGCTATAGAACTTTTCGAAAGTGTTGGAGAGTTTGAAGGGATAAAGGAAATTGAGGAATTGATTAATGAATGATTTGACATTTAGATTTTGCCATTAGTTTGTTTTTGCTTTGAAACTATGTTAGTCTAAGTTGCTAGTATTTTAAAAAGACAAGGTGTTTTATCCTTGTCTTTGTCGTTTTAGTATTGCTTTTGTTTCAATGTCAATAAGGATGAGTAAAAGGCTGGGACAGTAGTCTCAGCCTTTTAATTGAAGATAAAATCTTCTTAGAAACTTTCCTTAGGAGAGTACATAACAGAAGGTTAGGGACTCTAAAGCTAAGTTTTGAGTATTTTTTTATTTGACAAATATAAGTAGACGGTGTATACTTTATAAAAAGTAGACAACGTATACTTTGATAAGGGAAGGTGGTCAAATGAAACGGAATACGGAAGAACTGAAAGAAAAGTTAATTTCGGTTGGCATTGAAGAAATCAGAACTAACGGGATTGACCGGATGTCTATGCGTACAATAGCTCAAAAATGTGGGGTGACTCATGGAGCTCCCTATAAGCATTTTGGAAGTAAAGATAGATATATTCAAGTTGTTATGGAACACTTATCAATGTTCTTTTTGAAAAATATGATACTTGGAATTGATACTTCCATAGATGCAAGAACTCAACTAACTCTGATGGGCTGTAACTTTGTATGGTTTGCCCAAGAGGAAACCTATCTATTTGAAGCATTATTTATCAAATTTCCATATAACTATATGGAGTTATCCCAGGAAACTATTTCAGTCAACTCCTCTTTACCAGGATTTGAACATTTTAAGTCGGTAGCGTTAAGACTTAAAGATGAGGAAAATCTTTCTAGTAGTGACGCAGAAATATTGATCAATTTTTGGAGTTTTATTGCTGGTTTGGCTCTATTGGTAAGGAGTCCTGTTGGAGAAAACTTTAAAGAAAATGATGTTCAAAAGACCGTCAGAACGATGCTTGATATTTATATAAAAGGAGATAGCTGATGAATGTTTTAATAATCTATTCACATCCGAATGAAACAAGTTATAATGCGTCAATCCTTCAAACTGTGCAAAAGCATTTAGCACCAGAGCATAGAGTTAAAATAATAGACTTATATAAAGAAAACTTTGATCCGGTTTTACGTTTTGATGAAACGCATAAAAGGAGAAATTTACAGCATAATGAAGACATGAAACCATATAGAGATTTATTGAGTTGGGCGGATCAGTTGATTTTTATTTTCCCTACTTGGTGGAGTGGAATGCCAGCTATTTTAAAAGGTTTTATTGATCGTGTTTTTGTTGCAGGTTTTGCTTATCAGAATGGACCTCGAGGTCCGGTGGGGAAACTAGATGGAAAAGCGTGGATCATTACGACGCATAATACGCCAAAAATTTTTCTTCCTTTTTCTCAAGACTACGCAAAGGTTCTAAAATCTCAAATCTTGAAACCCTGTGGTATTAAACCGGTTAAAATGACACAAGTTACACGAGTGGAGTATATGAGTGATCGTCAACGGAAAGAAGAACTCGAAAAAATCGCACAGATAGCCAAAAGGATATAAAAACGTGCGTTATAAGTCATGACAGAGCATACAGAATATGAGCTGACAGGAAAAGGGAAATCGCTGATGCCGATTTTAAAGGACTTGAATCAATGGGGGAAAGAATGGTTGCATTAAATTTTCTTCTTCTTTTTGTCACTTTCATCTTGCCACTTAGGTTCTCATTTTGACCGCTTATCCCAAAAGGCCGTTTTTTAAACGGCTTTTTTGCTAGACTGATACTGTCAAAAAGGAGAGAGAACATGATATTACCAGCTAAAAACATCAGTAAACGGTATGGAAATCATCTAGTGGTTGATCATATTCACCTACAGTTTGAAAAGGGAACGTTTAATGCGATTCTAGGACCAAATGGGGCAAGGAAATCAACGACTGAGAAATAAGATTATTGACTCACTATTTATGGAAGTAGTTATTTAAGAGAGAAAGATGAGTTACCAAAAAGTTACTAAAATTTAAAAAATGAGTCTATTTTGCAAGATTCAAAAGTTCTAAAACCCTATTAAATCAAGGTTATAAGATTTAAAAAATGGGTTCATAGAACTCAAAATCCAGTGTCCGCAAGGACGTGCCGGTTCGACCCCGGCCGCCGGTATAGTATTAAAGACAAGGTTTTCGGACCTTGTCTTTTTCTTTTATTCGTTGAATTTTTACTGGTGAGTTACTAATAAATTCCTTAAATTTATTCTCATTGTTTTCTGAAAATGCTTTGACTACTTTCCTTTACTGTGTTATAATTAACCGGTAAAGTATTTACCGGTTAACAGAAAGGAAATACATATGAAAGTTGCTAATCAGATTGAACATTTTTTAAATTCTATTTTACTTATTTCTGAGAATCAGCATGAAGTTTTGATTGGTTCCTGTACGAGTGGTTTTTCTTTAACCAACACGCAAGAGCATATTCTAATGTTACTTTCAAAAGATAATTATTCAAATTCTGAGCTTGCTAAATTGCTAAATGTCAGTCAAGCTGCTGTGACCAAAGCAGTTAAGCAATTACTTTCTTTTGGCATGTTGGAAGCTTTGAAAGACGAGAAAGATGCTCGTATTGTTTTGTATCGGTTAACAGATTTAGGGCGTCCGGTTGCTGAAGAACATTCTCATCATCATGATCATACTTTGGCTGTGTATAATCAAGTTTTGAGTGAATTTTCTCAAGAAGAACAGATGGTTATTTCTAAATTTTTATCGCGCTTATTGGAGGATCTTCGTTAATGCGTTATATTACTGTTAAAGATCTTTCATTTTATTATGATAGAGAGCCTGTTCTAGAAGGTGTGAATTATTACTTGGATAGTGGGGAGTTTGTGACCCTGACGGGTGAGAATGGTGCTGCTAAATCTACTTTGATTAAGGCAAGTCTTGGAATTTTAAAACCCAAAGTAGGAACTGTTGAAATCGCTAAGGAAAATGTAGCGGGTAAAAAATTACGAATCGCTTATCTTCCGCAACAAATTGCAAGTTTCAATGCTGGCTTTCCAAGTTCTGTTTATGAGTTTGTGAAATCGGGACGTTATCCTCGTAAGGGCTGGTTTCGTCGGTTAAATCATCATGATGAGGAGCACATTTTAGCTAGTTTATCTTCTGTTGGGATGTTAGAGCATCGTGATAAACCGTTAGGGGCTCTATCCGGTGGTCAGAAGCAACGGGCTGTCATTGCACGAATGTTTGCGTCTGATCCAGATATTTTTGTGTTGGATGAACCGACTACTGGGATGGATGCTGGTAGTAAGGATGAGTTTTACGAATTGATGCATCACAGTGCCCACCACCATGGGAAGGCTGTTTTAATGATTACGCATGATCCCGAAGAGGTGAGCCATTACGCGGATCGCAATATTCACCTGGTGAGAAAACAAAATTCTCCATGGCGTTGCTTTAATGTCCATGAGAAAGATGGAGGTGAGGAGCATGCTTAGTTTATTTCAATATGACTTTATGCAACGGGCTTTGTTGGCGATGGTTGCCATGAGTCTCTTCTCCCCTATCTTAGGTGTATTTTTGATTTTGCGTCGTCAGAGCTTGATGAGTGATACACTGAGTCACGTTTCTCTATCGGGGGTCGCTTTTGGCCTCTTCCTTGGTTTCTCTCCAACTATTTCGACAGTCATTGTGGTAATCATAGCGGCTGTATTTCTAGAGTATTTACGAACAGTCTATAAAGATTTTATGGAAATCGGGACAGCGATTCTCATGTCGACTGGCTTGGCCTTAGCCCTAGTGATCATGAAGGGTGGTGGTAAAAGTTCCATGAGTTTGGATCAGTACCTATTTGGTTCCACCTTGACTATTACTGATGAGCAAGTGCTAGCTTTGTTTGTCATTGCGGCGATTGTTTTATGTTTGACGGTTCTCTTTATTCGTCCTATGTATATCCTTACGTTTGACGAGGATACAGCTTATGTAGATGGTTTACCCGTACGTCTCATGTCTATCCTATTTAATATTGTGACAGGAGTGGCTATCGCCTTGATGATCCCGGCTGCAGGCTCCTTGTTGGTATCTACTATTATGGTCTTGCCAGCTAGTATTGCTTTAAAGCTAGGAAAAACTTTCCGTTCAGTCATGCTGTTGGCAGTAGTCATTGGTTTTGTGGGGATGGTCAGTGGTCTCATTCTTTCTTATTATCCGGATACACCGGTTAGTGCGACCATCACTCTCTTATTTGTATCCTTCTTTTTGCTCTCAAATCTTTTTGTTAAATTTAGAAAATAGGTGATCTTATGAAAAAACTTGTATGGCTCGTGTTAGCCTTCTGTAGTCTTCTTTTAGTAGCTTGTAGTGGCGGTCAAAATCAGTCAGGGAAATTGAAAGTCATGACTACTTTCTATCCTGTCTATGAATTTACTAAGCAAGTCATCGGAGACGAGGGAGATGTGGAGCTCTTGATTGGGTCTGGTTCGGAACCCCATGATTTTGAATTGTCTGCCAAAGGTCGCGCAAAAATTCAAGAGTCAGATGTCTTTGTCTATGAGAACGAGAACATGGAAACTTGGGTGCCTCAGTTGTTGAAATCAATGGATGGCAAGAAAACCAAGGTTGTCAAAGCGACTGAAAATATGCTTCTTTTACCAGGTGGTGAAGAAGAGCATGACCATGAGGGAGGGGAAGAACACCATCATGACTACGATCCCCATGTCTGGCTGTCTCCACAGAGAGCCATTAAAATGGTGGAAACGATTCGTGATCAACTGGTGAAACAGTACCCAGATAAAAAAGATAGCTTTACAGCTAATGCGGATGCTTATATTGCTAAGTTGAAAAAATTGGATGACAGCTATACGAAGAGCCTATCTGCAGCGAAACAGAAAAACTTTGTAACGCAGCACGCGGCTTTCCGTTATTTGGCCTTGGACTATGGCTTGAATCAAGTCTCTATTTCAGGTTTGTCACCGGATAGTGAACCATCTGCGAGTCGTTTGAGTGAATTGACAGAGTACATCAAGAAGAACGATATCAAGGTCATCTACTTTGAAGAAAATGCTTCTAAATCCTTATCGAAAACCTTGTCTGCTGAAACCGGTGTAGATCTAGCTGTTTTGAATCCACTAGAGAGCTTGACAGATGAACAGATGAAAGATGGTGAAGACTACATCTCTATCATGGGAGCCAACCTCAAATCTTTAGAGTTAACAACGACTCAAGCAGGGAAGGAAATCGCTCCAGAAGAGGAAGAAGACACCAAAACAGTAGCCAATGGCTACTTTGAAGACAGTGCTATTAAGGACCGAACTCTCTCAGACTATGCGGGAGACTGGCAATCTGTGTATCCTTATCTAAAAGATGGCACCTTGGATCAAGTTTTTGATTACAAAGCTAAACTAACCAAGTCCAAAACAGCTGAAGAGTATAAAGCTTACTACACCACAGGCTATAAAACGGATGTCGAACGGATTGTCATTACCGACAAAACCATGACCTTCTATAAGAATGGAGAAGAGAAGAAGTTCGAATACCGCTACGCAGGGAAGCATACGCTGACCTATACAAAAGGGAATCGTGGAGTGCGTTATCTCTTTGAAGCAACTGATCCGAATGCGGGTGAATTCAAGTATGTTCAATTTAGTGATCATCAAATTGCTCCCAATAAGGCAGCTCACTTCCATATTTTCTTCGGTGGAGAAAGCCAAGAGGCTCTTTACAATGAATTGGAAAATTGGCCTACTTACTACCCAAGTGACTTGACAGGATTTGAAATTGCACAGGAAATGTTAGCCCATTAATCAAATAGAGAAGAGAGTGGGACAGAAATCAGTCATTCGTTAGAATTCGATTTCGTCGTCCCACCTCCGCACAGTTGAGTAGGGCTGTAAAAGCTGATGAAATCAGCGTAGTAGAGCCCACTCAACCACTGCGTCTTGCTCAACAATCCAAAGACAATTGAGAGGCTAGGACTTTTGTCCCAGCCTCATTTTTTGATAGTAAAAGAAACTTGTCAATTTGCTAGAAAAAGGATAAAATTAGGTTTATAGAATAGTTTGAATTAGGGAGATTCATGATGAAAAAGTATCGTTTGTTATTGTTGCTTTCTGCTCTACTGTTTTTCCTTGGAGCCTGCGGTGAGAAAAAGCAGGAGACAGGGGCTGAAAGTAAAGAAAGTACGGTTCGTCAATCGAAGGATAGCTCAGCTACTAGTGAAACAAAGAAAGCTGAAAGTTCGAGTGATAAGAAAGAGAAAACAAAGATGGATATTGAAGCAATCGCTCAAGGGGATTATAGTAGCGTAGCTGGTGTCTGGCAAGATGATAAGGGAAATAAATTGGTCTTTGATCAAAATGGTTTGGTCTCTAACGAATATGAATCTTACGGTCTCTCCTTGACGGATTATGGGACTGTTTCGGGAGGAGTTTACGGAGGAATCACAGGTGGATTTTTAATGGAATTCATCCCTGCCGGGCTTACGATTGATGATCAAACGGACGAAAATGGAGAAGTCGTCTTCCATGATGACTCTGATGCAAGTAAAGACCGTCTCTGGACTGGAACTGGGATGTACAGTTTTACAGAACAAGGGTCTTTCCTCTATAAGGTTGGGGATTAGGGAATATTAGTGCCATAGAAAAAGAATGAAGAGTGTCCAACTCTTCATTCTTTTTCGTTTTCTAGATCTTAGGGAGCCAAGAGAGGTGGAAATCCAGCTTCTCTGCTTTCAAGAGGTCTTGGTGACTCACTCTGTCGATTCTTTTCCCATCAAGTGAAACATCTTGAAGGAAGTGTGCCTGAGCTGTGTGGGCTGTACGATGGATATGGATCCATTTTTTCTCTTGAGGGAGATAGAGGCGTAGGTGTTTGAAGAGAGGAATCCCCAGGTCATAAACTGGTTTTCCGGGGCAAGTCGGATAGAGTCCCAAAACTGACCAGATATACCAAGAAGATAGACTGCCATTATCCTCATCTCCTGGATAGGCCTGGAAGCTTGACTGGAAGGCTTCTTTGCGAATGGCTTGAATCAGTAAGCTAGTGTATTCTGGGTGTTGGCTATAGCGAAAGAGATAGGGGATGTGGAAACTCGGTTGGTTCGAAATGGCAATTTGCCCAAAAGGAGCTTGGGCCATCTCACTCATTTCGTGAATTTCGTAGCCATAGCCCGTCACTTCATAATGTGGTGCTTGGGTTGCCAGTCGGGTTAAGTAGTGGGTAAAGCCTTCTTCTCCTCCAAAGAGTTGCTTGAGTCCCTCTATGTCGTGAAGGGCGCCTAAGGTTGCCTGAATGGCAGAGCACTCTGCATAGTCGCGTCCCCAACTGATCGGAGAGAAGTCTGGTCTGAAATGACCCTTCTTATCTTTGGCTCGGATATAACCTGTTTCTGGATCAAAGAGGGTTCGGTAGGAAAGGCTAGATTGGGCATATTCTTTGGCAAGATCTTCCTTGCCAAGTATCTGAGCAGTTTGGGCGATACAAAAGTCGCTATAGGAGAAGTCGATGGTATGACTCACGCTTTCGTGATAGTCGGTGGATAGATAACCTAATTTTTTGTACTCTTTCGCTCCTCGTCGACCGTAATGACCATTTGGATCTTCCTTCCTAGCTGTATCCAGCATGGCTTCAAAAAGTTCCGTGTGAAGGTCGGGAGCCAGGCCTTTCTGAATGGCATCTGCAATGACCCCATCAACGAGTGTCCCAGGCATCATGCCTCTTTCGTCTGGCGCTAGCCATTTAGGGAGGAAGCCTGTATCCCGGTAATGGTTAAGGAAGCCTTCGAGAAATTCCTGATAGAGCTCAGGATAGACCAGGCTATAAAGAGGAAAGGTGGTCCGAAAGAGGTCCCAGAAGCCCAGACTAGTGAAGTATTTTCCTTCTTGAATGCGGTTGTGGGCGAAGTCACGATGAACTGCTTTCCCTTCAGGGGTCACTTCATAACAAGTCTGAGGAAAGAGCAGACTACGATAGAGACAGTGATCGAAAAAGGTTCGATCCTCTCCGCCCGTATCTAAAATTTCAAATCGGTCCATTAGCTCTTGCCACTTGCGACCGGCTTTTTCTTTCATATCTTCAAAGCTAGCTTTAGGGAGGTGAGATTTGGCCAAGTCAGGGCTAATAAAGGAAGTACCTAATCGAGCTTCTAGTATGGGGCTGTCAAACTCTAGGATCAAATCCTGCCCTAGCCAGTGAGTTCGAGTGATAGCTTGGTCAAATTCGAAATGAAGATAGAACGGAAAGTCTTGTTGGTCTGTATGATTTTGATCTAGGATGTGGAAGTGAAGATTTGTTTCTCCGAATTCTAGCTCAGTTAGTCCATTGGGACAGTGCAAGGCAAGCGCTAGTTCAGATGGCCCCCTAAAGCGAAGGAAGGCTCCATAGAGGCTTGGCGTCATCTCTGTGTGGATTTGATAGCGCTCTGAGGTGAGGGCTAAATAATGGGGCTGAAAGATAGCTTCTTGGATCCGGTAACTGCTCTGTCTAAAATAGAGGTCTTCTTGAGTCGGTATGTCTGTTAGTGGGGTGAGGAGACACCAAGAAAAATCCCCAATCCAAGGGCTCGGCTGATGAGTCAAGCGAATGCCTTGAAAGATTGGAAGGTTGGGGTTGAAAAACCAAGCACCCTGTTCATGTGTCGTCTGTGGGAGAAAATAATTCATCCCAAAAGGAACTCCTGTGTAAGGGAGGGTGTTGCCGTTGGAATAAGCTGGGTGATTGTCTGTTCCTAAGCGGGTATCAATGCGAGTCAAATCGGTCTTCATAAAGGACCTCCTGTATTAAAGTAGAGCTTCTAAGCCCTTTTCTTTCTTTATTTTAGCAGAAGCTACTAGAATCTGAAAGCAATTTTTAAAACTAGAAAAGTTTGTAGAAAAAGGGCTATAATTTGCGTATGTATTTCCCCTTTGAAATCTTTTATACTGAATAGGAAAGAATCGATACGTGTGAGGAAAATAAATGACCTATTCAAAAGAAATCGTCAGAGAATGGTTGGATCAAGTAGCAGAACGTGCTAAGGATTACCCTGAGTGGGTGGATGTCTTTGAGCGTTGCTATACAGATACCTTAGATAATACAGTTGAAATTTTGGAAGATGGCTCGACTTTTGTCCTGACAGGAGATATCCCAGCTATGTGGCTTCGAGACTCGACTGCTCAGCTGAGACCCTACCTTCATGTGGCAAAAAGAGACTCTCGTTTACGTCAGACTATTGCTGGCTTGGTCAAACGTCAGATGACGTTGATCCTCAAGGATCCTTATGCTAACTCTTTTAATATTGAGGAAAACTGGAAGGGGCACCACGAAACAGACCATACAGATCTCAATGGCTGGATATGGGAACGCAAATATGAAGTAGATTCGCTTTGCTATCCCTTGCAGTTGGCTTATCTCCTTTGGAAAGAAACTGGTGAGACTAGCCAGTTTGATGAAACTTTTGTCTCAGCGGCTAAGGAAATTCTTCATTTATGGACGGTGGAACAAGACCATAACAACTCACCTTATCGCTTTGTTCGTGATACCGATCGTAAGGAAGATACTTTGGTAAATGATGGTTTTGGTCCTGACTTTGCCGTGACAGGAATGACCTGGTCAGCCTTCCGTCCAAGTGATGATTGCTGTCAGTATAGCTACTTGATTCCGTCAAATATGTTTGCAGTCGTTGTCTTGGGATATGTCCAGGAAATTTTTGCAGAATTGAATCTAGCTGATAGCGAGAGCATTATTGTTGATGCCAAACGTCTGCAAGCTGAAATCCAAGAAGGAATCGAAAACTACGCCTACACTACCAACAGTAAGGGTGAAAAGATTTACGCCTTCGAAGTAGACGGTTTGGGAAATGCTAGCATCATGGACGACCCTAACGTACCAAGCTTGTTAGCGGCTCCCTATCTTGGTTACTGTGATGTGAACGATGAAGTGTATCAAGCAACTCGTCGCACCATTCTGAGCCCTGAAAATCCTTACTTCTACCAAGGAGAATACGCTAGCGGTCTCGGAAGTTCTCATACCTTCTATCGTTATATCTGGCCGATTGCCCTATCTATTCAAGGCTTGACAGCTACCGATAAAGCTGAGAAAAAATTCTTGCTAGATCAATTGGTTGCTTGCGATGGTGGAACAGGTGTTATGCACGAAAGCTTCCACGTCGATGATCCGACTCTCTACTCGCGTGAATGGTTCTCATGGGCCAATATGATGTTCTGTGAGTTGGTCTTGGATTACTTGGATATTCGATAATACTCTTCGAAAATCTCTTCAAACTACGTCAGCTTCACCTTGCTGTACTCAAGTACAGCCTGCGGCTAGCTTCCTAGTTTGCTCTTTGATTTTCATTGAGTATAAGGAGCACGTTTTCGCTCAACTGATTCTGGTAAAGAATCACAAATCTATTTTTAAATTTAAGTTAGAATGAGGTTTTACTCATGGAAAATGTTGTTGTACATATTATTTCTCACAGCCACTGGGATCGTGAGTGGTATCTACCTTTTGAGAGTCACCGGATGCAATTGGTGGAACTTTTTGACAATCTTTTTGATCTGTTTGAAAATGATCCTGAATTTAAGAGCTTCCACTTGGATGGACAAACCATCGTCCTTGATGATTATTTAGAAATTCGCCCTGAAAATCGTGACAAGGTGCAGCGTTATATCGACGAAGGAAAACTCAAGATTGGTCCTTTCTATATCTTGCAGGATGATTACTTGATTTCCAGTGAAGCGAACGTCCGCAATACCTTGATTGGACAAGAGGAATGTGCCAAATGGGGCACATCAACTCAAATCGGCTACTTCCCAGATACCTTTGGAAATATGGGGCAGGCTCCTCAAATCCTTCAAAAATCAGGCATTCACGTAGCAGCCTTTGGTCGTGGTGTCAAGCCAATCGGATTTGACAACCAAGTCCTCGAAGATGAGCAATTTACCTCTCAATTTTCTGAGATGTATTGGCAGGGGGCTGATGGTAGCCGTGTACTCGGCATTCTCTTTGCAAACTGGTACAGTAACGGGAATGAAATTCCAGTGGATAAAGATGAAGCTTTGACTTTCTGGAAGCAAAAATTAGCAGACGTCCGTGACTATGCATCGACCAACCAATGGTTGATGATGAACGGCTGTGATCACCAGCCTGTACAGAGAAATATTAGTGAAGCCATTCGTGTGGCCAACGAACTCTTCCCTGACGTGACCTTTATTCATAGCTCTTTTGACGAATATGTGCAAGCAGTGGAAAGTGCACTTCCTGAACACCTATCAACGGTTACAGGAGAATTGACCAGCCAGGAAACAGATGGTTGGTACACTCTTGCCAACACCTCTTCATCTCGTATTTACCTCAAGCAAGCCTTCCAAGAAAATAGTAACTTGCTCGAGCAGGTCGTGGAACCATTGACCATTCTCACAGGAGGTCATAATCATAAGGATCAATTGACCTATGCTTGGAAAGTGCTTTTGCAAAATGCGCCACACGATAGTATCTGTGGCTGTAGTATAGACGAGGTCCACCGTGAAATGGAAACTCGTTTTGCCAAGGTCAATCAAGTCGGAAATTTTGTTAAGAGCAACCTTCTTAATGAATGGAAGGGCAAACTGGCTACCCAAAATGCACAAAGCGAACACCTCTTCACCGTTGTTAACACAGCTTTACATGACAAGGTAGATACTGTGAGTGTTGTGGTGGATGTTGCTACTTGTGATTTCAAAGAGTTACATCCAACTGAAGGCTACAAGAAGATGGTAGCCATGTCCTTGCCAGAGTACCATGTTGAAGATTTGGATGGCCATGTCATTGAAGCCAAGATTGAAGACTTGGGAGCAAGTTTTGGCTATACTTTACCAAAGGACAAGTTCCGCCAACCTTATATTGCTCGTCAAGTGCGCGTGACAATCCCAGTTCATCTGGCTCCACTTTCTTGGGCAAGCTTCCAATTGGTTGAAGGCCAAGTAGAATACCGAGATGGGATTTATCAAAATGGAGTGATTGATACACCGTTTGTAACTGTGAGTGTAGATGAAGGAATCACCGTCTATGACAAGACTACAAACGAAGCTTACGAAGACTTTATCCGCTTTGAGGATCGTGGAGATATTGGTAACGAATATATTTACTTCCAACCAAAAGGAACCGAACCAATCTATGCTCAATTGAAGGGATACGATGTCCTAGAAAACAATGCTCGCTATGCCAAAATCTTGCTCAAGCATGACTTGACGATTCCAGTCAGTGCAGATGAAAAATTGGATGCTGAACAAAGAGGCATTATTGAGTTCATGAAACGAGACGCAGGTCGTTCAGAAGAGTTGACAACCATTCCTCTTGAAACGGAGATGACCATCTTTGTGGATAACCCACAGATTCGCTTTAAGACTCGTTTTACCAATACTGCCAAGGATCACCGCATCCGTCTTTTGGTCAAAACTCATAACACTCGTCCAAGCAATGATTCTGAAAGCATCTATGAAGTTGTGACAAGACCAAACAAACCAGCAGCTTCTTGGGAAAATCCTGAAAATCCACAACACCAACAAGCCTTTGTCAGCTTGTATGATGATGTCAAAGGAGTGACCGTATCCAATAAAGGATTGCACGAGTATGAAATTCTTGGAGACGATACTATGGCTGTAACCCTTCTTCGTGCTTCAGGCGAACTCGGTGACTGGGGCTACTTCCCAACACCGGAAGCTCAGTGCTTGCGTGATATCGAAGTTGAGTTTGCAGTAGAATGCCACCAAGCAGGCGAACGCTTCTCAGCTTTCCGTCGTGCCAAAGCCTTCCAGGTGCCATTTACAGCTCTTCAAGTTGCAAAACAAGAGGGTAGTGTTGCCGCAACGGGTAGCCTCTTTAACCATGCGGCACTGAACTTACCACAAGTCTGCCCAACGGCATTTAAGGTTGCTGAGAATGAAGAAGGTTATGTCCTTCGTTACTACAACATGAGTCAAGAAAATGTTCGCGTTTCTGAAAAACAACAAGCCATTCTTGACTTGCTGGAACGCCCATACCCAGTTCATTCAGGACTATTGGCACCACAGGAAATTCGTACAGAATTCATTCAAAAAGAAGAAATTTAATTTCAAACAGTAAACAGAAACAGAAAGGAGGAGCGAAGAAGTAAGAACCAACTGCGGACTCGCTCCTTTTTGTAGGTGAAAGCAATGACCATTGCAACGATTGATATCGGAGGGACTGGCATTAAGTTTGCTAGTCTGACTCCTGATGGAAAGATTTTAGATAAGACCAGCACCCCAACTCCAGACACTCTAGAAGATTTGTTGGCTTGGTTGGACCAACGCTTGTCAGAACAGGACTATCGTGGGATTGCTATGAGTGTGCCAGGTGCGGTCAATCAAAAAACAGGAGTGATTGAGGGGATTAGTGCCATTCCATATATCCATGGTTTTTCATGGTACCAGGTCCTTGCTCATCACCAGCTACCTGTCCATCTAGAAAATGATGCCAACTGTGTTGGGCTTAGTGAACTGCTGGCTCATCCTGAGATTGAAAATGCAGCCTGCGTCGTGATTGGTACAGGAATCGGTGGAGCCATGATGATCAATGGGAAACTACACCGTGGTCGCCATGGCTTGGGTGGAGAGTTTGGTTACATGACGACTCTTGCACCAACTGAGAAACTCAATAACTGGTCGCAACTGGCGTCAACTGGAAGTATGGTTCGCTATGTGAATGAAAAATCTGGTCAATCCGATTGGGACGGTCGTAAGATTTACCAAGAGGCTGCAGCAGGCAATGTCCTTTGTCAAGAAGCCATTGAGCGTATGAATCGTAATCTTGCTCAAGGACTACTCAATATTCAGTATCTGATCGACCCAGATGTCATTAGCCTAGGAGGCTCTATCAGTCAGAATCCAGATTTTATCAACGGGGTGCAAAAAGCAGTAGATGTTTTTGTCGAAAGATATGAAGAGTATACAATTGCGCCAGTCATTCAAGCCTGCACCTATCGCGCAGATGCCAATCTCTACGGTGCCCTTGTCAACTGGTTACAGGAGGAAAACCAATGGTAAGTTTTACAGGACTTAGTCCCAAACAAGCGCAAGCTATTGAGGTATTAAAAAATCGCATTTCCCTACCAGACGTAGAAGTGGCAGTTGCTCAGTCTGATCAAGCCTCTATCTCTATCAAGGGTGAGGGTGGTAACTATCAACTGACCTATCGTAAACCACACCAACTCTACCGCGCCTTATCCGTTCTAGCAACAGCTTTAGCAGAAGGTGACAAGGTGGAGATTGAGGAGCAAGCGGCTTATGAAGACTTGGCCTATATGGCGGATTGTTCCCGTAATGCTGTAATGAATGTCGCCTCTGCCAAACAAATGATTGAGGTCTTAGCTCTCATGGGCTACTCAACCTTTGAACTTTACATGGAAGATACCTATCAAATCGAGGGGCAACCTTACTTTGGTTATTTCCGTGGAGCTTATTCAGCTGAAGAATTACAGGAAATCGAAGCCTACGCCCAGCAGTTTGATATGACCTTTGTACCATGTATCCAGACTTTGGCCCACTTGTCAGCCTTTGTCAAATGGGGTGTCAAAGAAGTCCAGCAACTTCGTGATGTAGAAGACATTCTCCTCATCGGCGAAGAAAAAGTGTACGACCTGATTGATGGCATGTTTGCGACCTTGTCTAAACTGCAAACTCGCAAGGTCAATATCGGAATGGACGAAGCCCACTTGGTTGGTTTGGGACGCTACCTCATCCTAAACGGCGTTGTGGATCGTAGTCTCCTTATGTGCCAACACTTGGAGCGCGTGCTGGATATCGCAGACAAGTATGGTTTCCACTGTCAGATGTGGAGCGATATGTTCTTCAAGCTCATGTCAGCAGATGGCCAGTATGACCGTGATGTGGAGATTCCAGAAGAAACTCGCCTTTATTTAGACCGTCTAAAAGACCGTGTGACTTTGGTTTACTGGGATTATTACCAGGATAGCGAAGAAAAATACAACCGTAACTTCAACAATCACCACAAGATCAGCCAGGATATCGCCTTTGCAGGTGGTGTTTGGAAGTGGATTGGTTTTACACCTCACAACCATTTCAGTCGTCTCATCGCTCTTGAAGCCAATAAAGCCTGCCGCGCTAATCAGATCAAAGAAGTCATTGTGACTGGTTGGGGAGATAATGGTGGTGAAACAGCCCAGTTCTCTATTCTGCCAAGTCTACAAATCTGGGCAGAACTCAACTATCGCAATGATTTAGAGCGTTTGTCTGCTCATTTCAAGACCAATACAGGTCTATCCGTTGAGGACTTTATGCAACTTGACCTTGCCAACCTCTTGCCAGATCTACCAGGCAATCTTAGCGGGATCAATCCTAACCGCTATGTCTTTTATCAAGATGTTCTTTGCCCAATTCTTGATCAGCACATGACACCTGAACAGGACAAGCCTCACTTTGCCCATGCTGCTGAAACCCTTGCTGCTATTAAAGAAAAAGCTGGAGTCTACGCTTATCTCTTTGAGACCCAGGCTCAGTTAAATGCTATTTTAAGTAGCAAGGTTGATGTGGGAAGACGCATCCGGGAAGCCTATCACGCAGATGATAAAGAAAGCTTGCAACAAATCGCCAGAGAAGAATTGCCAAAACTTAGAAGTGAGATTGAAAACTTCCATGAACTCTTTAGCCACCAATGGTTGAAAGAAAACAAGGTCTTTGGTTTGGATACGGTCGATATTCGTACGGGTGGACTCTTGCAACGGATTAAGCGAGCAGAAAGTCGTATTGAAGACTATCTAACTGGTTCTATCTCACGTATTGATGAGTTGGAAGTAGAGATCTTGCCATTTAATGATTTCTACGCAGACAAGGACTTTGCAGCCACGACAGCCAACCAATGGCATACGATTGCAACAGCTTCGACCATTTATACAACCTAATCTAAAAAGGTGTCTTTAAAAAGATGATGTTGAAGGAGAAGAAGAATGTCCGATGAATGGAGATCTATCTTCTCCTTTTTTCTCCATTTTTAAGGCTATGTCATAAATTTGTAGAATTTTTTCTATAATTAGGAGTTTGAAAAAGTTTTCATAGAGTTTTATAATTGATAATGTAAACGTTACCAAAGGGAGAAAACAACAAAGGAGGGAGTCAGATGAAAAAGTTTTTGAAGACCTTGAGAGAAAATCTTATTTTCTTCTTGATGGTTTTACCAGGTGCAGTGTGGTTGATTTTATTCTTCTACATACCTGTTTTGGGAAACGTTGTTGCATTTAAAGACTATCATATCACTGGAGAGGGATTTATTGATAGCGTAATGAAAAGTAAGTGGGTTGGGTTTGATAACTTCAAATTCCTCTTTAGCTCCAACGATGCTTATATCATTACGAGAAATACTGTTCTATACAACTTAGCCTTTATTTTCTTGGGCTTGATTGTTTCTGTTGGGATTGCCATTATCTTTAGTGAGATGCGGTCTAAACGGTTGGTCAAAGTATTTCAAACATCAATGCTGTTCCCTTATTTCTTGTCATGGGTTATCATTAGCTTCTTTACAGATGCCTTCTTAAACGTCGATAAAGGCTTGATTAACCATGTCTTGACATCTCTTGGGATGAAAGGAATTAACTTCTATACAGAGGTTGCCATTTGGCCGGCGCTTCTCCTTTTCTTAGGAATCTGGAAGGGCTTTGGTTATAGTAGTGTCATGTACTACGCAACCATCATGGGAATAGATCCAACCTTTTACGAAGCAGCAACAGTGGACGGGGCATCCAAGTGGCAACGGATTCGCCACATCACCATTCCTCAGTTGTCTTCCTTAATTACGGTTTTGACCATCCTTGCAATCGGAAATATCTTCCGTGCTGACTTCGGATTGTTCTACCAAATCCCGCACAACTCAGGTGCTCTTTATAGTGTAACTAACGTAATTGATGTTTATGTCTTTAATGGACTGGCTAAATCAGGAGATATTGCGATGGCTGCAGCGGCTGGACTTTACCAATCAGTTGTTGGATTGATTCTCGTCTTGCTCTCTAACATTGTAGCTCGTCGTATTGATAAGAATGCAGCACTCTTCTAGAAAGGAGGATACCATGGCAAAATCAAAAATTAAAAAAGAAAAAGTTGATAATGTTGGGATCCACTCCTTCAGTAAGAAAGCAGACATCTTCTTTAGTAGTATCGTCGGCTTGGTTGCGCTATCCTGTATCTTGCCCTTCATCTTCGTTGTCATGATTTCCTTGACAGATGAACAAAGTTTGGCTATTCACGGCTTCCAATTTTGGCCTGCTAAGTTTGGTGCAGATGGCTATCTTTTCCTTGTTCAATTTAAGGATAAGATTCTGCAAGCCCTCTTTATTACCTTGTTTGTGACGATTGTAGGGACAGCATGTAATGTCTTTATTACAACAACCTATGCCTACGCCATCTCTCGTAGAACCTTTAAGTATAGAAACTTCTTTACTGTCTTTGCACTTTTGAGCATGCTCTTTAGTGCAGGGATGGTACCAGGTTACATCGTTACCACTCAGTTGCTTCATTTAGGGGATACGGTTGGAGCCCTCATCATTCCGATGTTATTAAGTCCCTTCAATATTATTTTGATGCGGACCTTCTTCAAACGGACCATCCCAGAAGCAATTCTCGAGTCTGCTCGGATAGATGGAGCGAGTGAAACGCGGATCTTCTTCCAGATCTGTTTGCCACTTTCTCTCCCAGGGATTGCAACGATCAGTCTCTTCACGGCCCTTGGCTTCTGGAATGACTGGTTCAACGCCCTTCTCTATATCAAGAGTGAAAACCTCTATCCTCTTCAATACTTGCTGATGCAAATCCAAAATAACATGGATTACATCTCTAAATCAGTCGGTGCATCTAGCCAAATCGCTGGTGCGGTCCAATCCCTTCCTAAGGAAACTGGACGGATGGCCATGGTGGTGGTGGCAACAGTTCCAATCGCTATCCTCTATCCATTCTTCCAACGTTACTTTGTAAAAGGATTGACCATCGGTGGTGTTAAAGAGTAAGCAACTCTTGTTCATCCACCCTTCATAATGTTAATAAAGAAAAATAAAAAAGGAGTTTTTCTCATGAAAAATTGGAAAAAATATGCTTTAGCTTCTGCTAGCGTTCTCGCACTTGGAGCAACTCTTGCTGCTTGTGGTAACTTGACAGGTGATAACCAAAAATCATCTAAGAGTGAAGATGGTAAAACAGTTATCAAAATGTACCAAATCGGTGACAAACCTGATAACTTGGATACTTTGTTAGAAAATGCTAACAAGATCATCGAAGAAAAAGCTGGTGTTAAATTAGACATCCAATACCTTGGTTGGGGTGACTATGACAAGAAGATGAACGTTATCATTTCATCTGGTGAAAACTACGATATTGCCTTTGCAAACAACTATGTCATCAACGCTCAAAAAGGTGCTTATGCTGACTTGACAGACTTGTATAAGAAAGAAGGGAAAGAGCTTTATGAAGCACTTGACCCAGCTTATATCAAAGGGAATACTGTAAACGGCAAGATTTATGCTGTTCCAGTTGCAGCTAACGTTGCATCTTCACAAAACTTTGCCTTCAACGGACCACTTCTTGAAAAATATGGTATCGATATTTCAGATGTGAAAGACTACGCTTCACTTGAACCAGTCTTGAAAGCCATCAAAGAAAAAGATCCAAACGTTGTTCCATTCGCAATGAACAAGAGCTACGGTGGACCTTCTGATGACTTCGATTACATTGCAGTAGATGGACTTCCATTCGTTGTCGATTTGCAAGGTGACACAACTAAGATCGTTGACCGTTACACTATTCCACGTTATGTTGAAAATTTGAAGACTCTTCATAAATACTATGAAGCTGGCTACATTCCAAAAGACGTAGCTACAAGCGACACTGGATATGACCTTTCTCAAGATACTTGGTTGGTACGTGAAGAAACAGTAGGACCTGCTGACTACGGTAACAGCTTGCTTACTCGTGTAGCAAACCGTAAGATCGAAATCAAACCATTCACTCAACTTTACAAGAAGAACAACACTACTCAAGTTGCAAACTTTGTCATCTCAAACAACTCTAAGAACAAAGAAAAAGCAATGGAAGTATTGAACCTCTTGAATACAAACCCAGAACTCTTGAACGGTCTTGTTTATGGTCCAGAAGGCAAGAACTGGGAAAAAGTTGAAGGTAAAGAAAACCGTGTGAAAGTCTTGGATGGCTACAACGGAAATACTCACATGTCTGGATGGAACACTGGTAACAACTGGATTCTTTACATCAACGAAAACGTAACGGATGAGCAAATTGCACAATCTAAGAAAGACTTGGAAACTGCAAAAGAATCTCCAGCACTTGGATTCATCTTCAACACTGAAAACGTGAAATCAGAAATCACTGCCCTTACTAACACTTTGAACCAATTCACAAGTGCCATCAATACAGGTACAGTAGATCCTGAAGTTGAAATTCCTAAGATGCTTGAAAAATTGAAATCAGAAGGTGCCTACCAAAAAGTCTTGGATGAAATCCAAAAACAATACGATGAGTACCTTGCTGCTAAGAAATAAGCTAGCATTACTTGCTTAAGTCTATCAAAAGACTTTGAGGTCTTCGCACTTCAAAGTCTTTTCTGTTGATAATTTTGAAATCGAAACCATCAGGGGAAATGTGCTATAATATAGGGTATAATCATCAGTTGTACTAGGGAAACTATACTAAGTCGTAAGCTCCCCTCTACAGCAAATGAACATGGAGACAAATTATGGGAAGAATGATTGAATTAATTTTTACAAGGGTCTACTTAGCCATGTTGGCAACAGGGATCTTTTGGGCTTTAACCTTCTGTGGAGGGATCCTGTTTGGGTTTGGGCCAGCTAGTGCAACGATTATGAGTCTATATGCCGAACATGGATCTGATTACAAGCAATATGGTTGGTCTGAGGCTTGGGCGCTCTATAAAGAAAATTTCCGTCCTGCCAACCAGGTTTTCTATACATTTTTTTTAATCGAAGCAATTCTTATTTATGGTATGTATCTGATGATTCAATTGCCCCACTTGTCCCTATTTCAGATTTTTATCTTATTGGTCAATTTGATTTTCTTGTTGGTAGCTCCCTTGACTTTTGCAGTCTACCTCAAGCTTCAGGTCCATTTTGAGTTGTCCTATCTCAATAGCTTGAAGTTGAGCTTTATTGGTGCTTTTCTTGATATTCGTGCAGTGACGAAGTTTCTCTTGGGGACCTTTCTTCTTGGGGTTGTCACCCATTTTGTTCCAGCTTTATTTTTCTTTGTTTTACTGGGCTTGTGGCATTTCTTTGTCAATGATATTTTTCAACCCGTCTATGAAACAATTCGGTCTAAAGTGGTTTCTTAATTATGAAAAAAATATGGTTAGCAACACTTTTGAAATTCTATGCCTATATCATGGTCGGGATTATCACGACCTTAGGTGTGACGGTTTCTTTGATTTATTGGCATAATCAGAAGGCAGAGACAGATCGAATCGCTCAGTTGATTTCCTCTCGCTTGACTGCTGAGGTAGAGGATATTTATAAGAGATCTTCTCAATGGGGGAAGAGTCTGGTTGAAAATCCAGCCAAACTTGAAGGTGTTTATAAATATTTTTCCTTGACACCTTCTGAATACGAAAGTTGGCGACTGGATCATTATTTTTCCAACTATATTCAAGTCTCCCTGCACCGCAATGTTGAGACTCTTTACTTGGAACACGACGCCCTGGATGAAATTGATTTGGTGTTAAATGACTACACAACGGTCTTTGTCTCCAGTAAAAGTAAAAAAGGAGGGCAACAAGTTCCAGCGGATCAATACGTGGCTAGTTCACAAGCAATCCCAGTCTCCTTGACGGATGTTACGACTGGCGAAAATATTGGACTGGCTTACATTAAAATCAATCCAGCACTTTTGGATTCTGTCGTCGACAATATTCAAGACACGATTCCAGTTGCCGTCCAGATTTATAATCCCTTGGGGAAGGTTTTTTACCACAGGGGAGACATCAATCCAGAAGATCATAGTCAGTGGATTGTGCGGGATACTGCTTACGGTTATCAAATCTGGGTTGGGATTCCGACCTCTTACACGGTTCGAACAGCCTTATTTAGTTTTACCTGGATGATTTCGGTCGCCTTAATCCTGGTCTTAGTCTTGTATCTCTTGCTTCAACGAATTTTCCGTAATTACCAAAGACAAGTGTTGGATTTGGTAGATACCATGGAAGCCATCAGCCAGGGGGACTCTGAGCGACGGATCAATGTGGATACCAAAGAGCAGGAACTCCTCCTAGTTGCAGAAATGACCAATACCATGTTGGACAATATGGACAAGTCTATTCGGGATATCTATCAGCTACAACTGAGCCAAAAAGATGCCAATATGAAGGCCTTACAAGCGCAGATTAATCCGCATTTCATGTATAATACCATGGAGTTTATTCGCATGTATGCAGTCATGCAGGATCAAGAAGAATTAGCCGATATTATTTACGAATTTAGCAGTCTCCTTCGAAACAATATTTCAGAGGAGAAAGAGACGACCATCGAAAATGAGTTGGAATTTTGTAGAAAATACAGCTATCTCTGTATGGTGCGCTATCCAAAATCAATTGCCTATGGCTTTAAAATTGAACCCGGTCTGGAAGAGATGGTTATTCCGAAGTTTACTCTTCAGCCGCTAGTGGAAAATTATTTTGTTCATGGAGTTGATCACAAACGCAAGGACAATGTCATTAGTATCAAAGTCCGTCGTGTTGGAGAAGCTGTGGAGATTCGTGTTCAAGACAACGGGAGAGGAATGGAACCGAACCAGTTGCAACGGATCCAACAAATATTGAGTCATAGGGATCCTCGAGAAGAAGTAGAAGAGAGTAAGGAACGACAATCAATTGGGATTGTCAATGTCCACGAGCGTTTCCTTCTCTACTTTGGGGATCGTTACCACATTCAAATTACATCAGAAAAAGGAAAAGGTGTCCTCTATACGATTACCATCGAGGACACTTAAGAGGAAGAAATCGTGTATAAAGTCTTATTGGTTGACGATGAATATATGATTACTGAGGGGTTGAAAAAACTGATTCCCTTTGAAAAATGGGACATGGAGGTTGTGTACACAGCAGAGGATGCGGATCAGGCCTTGGCTTATGTTGCGGATTATCCAGTAGATATCGTGATTACGGATGTCAATATGCCAGGAAAAACTGGTCTGGAAATGATTGATCAAATGCAGTCCATTCTTCCCCATGCAGCTTATATCATTATGTCAGGTTACCAAGATTTTGCTTATGTAAAAAAAGCCTTAAACCTCCGGGTAGCAGACTATCTGTTAAAGCCTGTCAATAAGGTGGAGTTGGGGAATATCCTAGAAAAATTATCTCAAACTCTGAAAAACCCAGATCAAGAGACGGCCAATCGGCTCCTTCATGAAGATTGGTCAGAAGAAGAGTTTGAGCAGGCCATCCGAGGAAGAAAGCAACTCTGGATTGGAGTGGATAAGGAAAGGAAAGGCTTTGCCAGTTCGTCTTATCAGGTCTTGGGACAAAATCTTCAACTCTATCTTTCAGATGAGGATGAGGGGGCTTTCCTACAGCGTCGTTTCCAAGCACCTTATAAGGAACATTTTCAACAATTTAAAGAGCTTGTTGAACGAAGTCTATTTTATGGGGATCTCCCTTTGGAAGAAGAAGATGGCGTCTTTAATTACTACGAACCCATCTACCGTGTCATCATCCAGGGGAATATCCAACAGATTTTAGAGGAGTTGAACTGGTTGGAAGAAACCGTGAAAAGCCATACTCCAAAAGTGGCGATAGCCAAGCAACTCTTTATTCAGTTCATTATGGATGTCTTTCATTTATTTGAACACTTGCATGGAGATGACCTGACAGAAGTTGTGAAAACTGTTCATGAGACAACGACTTTCGAGGATCTTGTTACCTGCGTTCGGAACCAATTGGAGAATTTCTTCTCTCAATATCGAATGAACAATAATGTGGCGACTGTCTTGGAAGTTATCGGACGTGACTATCGGAAGGAACTGTCGCTCAAGGATATCAGCAAAGATCTCTATATCAATCCCGTTTATTTAGGACAATTGATTAAACGTGAGACCAATTCCACCTTTGCTGAGCTCTTGAATAAACAACGGATCAAAGCGGCCCAACAGTTACTTTTATCCACAACTGAAAGTATTGAAGATATTTGCTATGAAGTAGGCTACAGTAATGTCGGTTACTTTTACAAGGTTTTCCGCAAGTTGTGTGGCAAGTCGCCCAAAGCCTACCGTCAACAAATCGGCGTAGAGGAAAGTGACTAATCTATAAACATAAAAAAAGACCCTCCATTTGTCAATCAATGGAGGGTGTTTGTTAGTTGTTTCTTCCAACCAAAATAGTGGCAGAAATAGTGATGTGAGTCAAATCGCTCCAGTCGATTTGAGATGCATCGACATGAAAGAGGAGAGGCGTCATGCTCAGAAGAGCCTCCCGCAATGCTGGTGTGAGTTCGAAAGTTTCCTGGCAATGGAGGCTTTGTTCAACCGTAAAATGATCAGAGAAATGTTGAATAATCTGCTCATTGGAATAATCGGCCTGATCGAGGTGCTCCTTAACCTTCTGACGAATTTCTTGCAGATGGCTTGCTGTTGGGATGACCTTGATAAGGCGACCGTCTGGGGCCAGGACCCGTTTAAATTCCTGATAGTTCGCTGGCGAAAAGATGTCTAGAAGAAGGTCCATACTCTGGTCTAAAAGAGGGAGGCGAGCTAGGTCCCCGACAAACCACTTGACCTTCCATTCATGGTCGCTCTTAGCAGCTAGCTGGATCGATTCCTTAGACAAATCGAAGGCGTAAAAGGAATGGTCTGGATACCGTTCTTGCAAGCTGCGAGAATAGTACCCTTCCCCGCAACCAATATCTAAAATGTTAGATGGATGGTCCAGTGGAGACAAGCATTCTGATAGGGTAGTAAGGATATGGTCGTAGAAGCCGTTCTCTAAAACTAGTTGCCGGTTTTGGAAACTCTCCTTGTCATAGTCCTTAGAGGACTTCACTTGTGGAGCCAAGTTCACATAGCCAAACTTAGCAAGATCAAAGGAGTGGCGGTTGGGACAAGTCAAGCTTTGTTGGACCAGGTCAAGGGCTTCCTGACAGATGGGACAGGCAAAAGCTGTTGCGGTCTGAAATCGTTGTAATTTTGGTTTGATCGTCATGATACTTCTAGTGTACCAAAAAACCTCTGAAAGTCATAGTTTCAGAGGTCTTCTTTTTAATAAGTCAAGACAAAGTATTTTTTCTTCCCACGGCGGATAACAGTGAGTTCGTTCTCTAACTTATCTGCATCACTTAAGACATAGTCAAGGTCTTGGATGCGGTCACCGTTGACGTAGATAGCTCCGTTTTGTACGTCTTCACGGGCTTGGCGTTTTGAGTTAACTACGCCAGATGATACGAGCAATTCTACGATGTTGTGGTTTTCGTCTGCTTGTACTTGGTAGTTTGGCACACCACGAAGTCCTTGTTTGAGTTCTTTGACAGAAAGGCTTTTGATGTTTCCTGCAAAGAGTTGCTCAGTGATGTTAAGGGCTTCTTTGTAGGCTTCTTCTCCGTGAACCAGAGTCACGACTTCACGAGCAAGGACTTTTTGAGCCAAGCGTTCGTGTGGAGCTGCTTCGAATTGTTTGCGGATTTCTTCAATCTCATCCAGTGACAAGAAGGTAAAGATTTTCAAGAAGCGAACTGCGTCAGCGTCCATGACGTTCATCCAGAATTGGTACATTTCGTATGGAGAAGTCTTTTCTGGGTTGAGCCAAACAGCATTCCCTTCAGATTTACCGAATTTCTTACCAGTTGCATCTGTGATGAGGGGCACAGTGATAACGTGACCAGTCTTGTCAGCCTTCCGACGAAGCAACTCAGTACCAGCTGTCATATTTCCCCATTGGTCAGAACCACCGATTTGCAGAGTGACATTGTGGTCTTGGTTGAGGACAAAGAAGTCGTAGCCTTGCATGATTTGGTAGGCAAATTCAGTGTAAGAAATCCCTGTTTCAATTCGTTTCTTCACAGATTCCTTGCTCATCATGTAGTTGACAGTAAAGTATTTTCCGATGTCGCGAAGGAAGTCAATGAAGCTGATGCTGCCAAACCAGTCATAGTTGTTGACCATGACAGCCTTGTTTTCCCCATTTTCAAAATCTAAGAAACGAGACAATTGCCCTTGGATAGAAGTGACCCAACCGTCTACAGTCTCCTTAGTTTGTAAACTGCGCTCGGCATCTTTGAAAGAAGGGTCTCCAATGAGTCCGGTCGCACCACCGACAAGCGCATAAGGTTTGTGGCCTGCCAATTGTAAGCGACGACTGGTCAAGATTGCAACAAGGTGCCCAAGGTGCAAACTATCAGCAGTTGGATCGTAGCCAGTATAATACGATACTTGTCCTTCTTCTAGGGCTTTACGCAAAGCATCTTCGTCAGTCGTTTGGAAAATCAAACCACGTTCTTTTAGCTCATCAAAAATGTGCATCGTTCTCTCCTTTTCTAAGCTACTGGCCAGATCGATGAAAACAGTCCAGTATCTGTATGGTTTCTCTCTATTTTACCATAATGACTTGAAATAGCAATGAATGGACGAAAAAAATCCAATTGGAAACAGTGTTCTCAACTTTAGGAATTGAAAAGAAAGTAGTCCATTTGGTATAATAGGAAGGACAAGGAGAAATAGAGTGAGTCAAATGAGAGAATTTTTTACAAAGTGCGGGAAGAAAATAAAAGGCTTCTTTGCCAAAATGACTGTTGAAGTCAATGAGAAAGAAGACAAGGAGGGCTGGTCATTAGGAGATTTCGTAGCGACAGTTCTCCGAACCATGAAGCTCCTTTGGGATGTGCTACTAGTGTTTGCTTTAGGTGGTCTCTTGTTTGGTGCAGGGATTGCGATTGGCTATGCGGCCAGTCTATTTAATGCGACAGAAACACCGGATCCAACACAGCTGGTTCAACAAGTACGAAACATTTCCAGTGTTTCAAAGATTTCCTACTCAGATGGGAGTGTCATTTCTGATATTGATAGTGACCTCATTCGGATTCCTGTTCAAAAGGATGCGATTTCGGACAATGTCAAAAAGGCTGTCATTGCCACAGAGGATGAGAATTTTAACAGCCATAACGGAGTTGTTCCAAAAGCAGTAATCCGGGCTACCTTGGGTTCAGTTGCTGGAGTAGGTTCCTCTAGTGGGGGTTCGACTTTGACCCAACAGTTGATCAAACAACAAGTTGTGGGAGATGCACCGACCTTCTCACGGAAAGCTGCGGAGATTATCGATGCCCTTGCTCTTGAGCGGGTGATGGATAAGGACGAGATTTTAACGACCTACCTCAATGTATCTCCATTTGGTCGAAACAACCGTGGACAAAATATTGCTGGAGTAGAAGCGGCAGCTCAAGGGATTTTTGGAGTTTCTGCCAAAGACTTGACCATTCCACAGGCAGCCTTTATTGCTGGTTTGCCACAGAGCCCAATTGTCTACTCACCTTATGCTTCTGATGGAAGTCTCAAAACTCCAGAAAATCAAGCTTTAGGCTTGGATCGGGCAAAGGATGTCTTGTACAATATGTATCGGACAGGGGCTATCACTAAGGAAGAGTACAACCAATATAGTCAATATGATTTAAGTAAGGATTTCCTTCCGTCAAATGGCATCGAGAAGACGCCACACGACTACTTGTATTTCCAAGCCGTCAGTGAAGCGGAAGAAGCCATGTATGAGTATTTAATCAAGAGAGACAACGTCTCTAGCCACGACCTAAAAAACAATTCGACCGTTAAATCTTATCAAGAGTTGGCGAAGAAAGAATTGAGAGAGGGTGGCTATACGGTCCAAACCACTATTAACAAAGCTATCTACAATGCCATGCAAGAAGCAGTTGCCAATTATGGAGGTATCTTGGACGATGGAACGGGTACGGTAGAAGTAGGGAATGTCCTTATGGACAACCGAACAGGGGCTATTCTTGGCTTTGTCGGGGGACGGAATTTTGACGGGAATCAAAATAACCATGCTTTTGACACGGAGCGTTCTCCAGGGTCTACCATTAAACCCTTGCTGGCCTATGGGATTGCCATTGACCAAGGCTTGATGGGAAGCAATAGTATCCTCTCTAATTACCCAACCAACTTCTCTAGTGGAGAGCCAATTATGCACGTGGATAACCGAGGGACTGGGATGATGGACCTCCGAGAGGCCCTCAACACCTCATGGAATATCCCAGCTTATTGGACCTATCGTACTCTTCGTGAAAAGGGTGTCGATGTCCCAGGATATATGGAAAAAATGGGCTACGACATCGCTGAGTATGGGATTGAAAGTCTGCCAATGGGAGGCGGAATCGAAGTAAGCGTTGCTCAACATACAAATGGTTATCAAACCCTTGCCAATAATGGGAATTACCAAAAGCGCTACATGATTGAAAAAATCATGGATCGAGATGGGAAAGTTGTTTACCAGCACGAAAGCAAGCCAACACGGGTTTATTCAGCAGCGGCTGCGACCATCATGCAAGATCTGTTAAGAGGGGTCATCAGTTCTGGTGCGACTACAACCTTTAAGAGCCGGATCAGCCAGGTCAATCCAACCCTTGCAAACGCTGATTGGATTGGAAAAACCGGAACTACCAATGAGAATGGAGATATGTGGCTCATGCTTTCTACTCCAAATCTCACCTTAGGTGGCTGGATTGGACACGATAACAATGCTTCCATGGCTCCGTTGACAGGATACAATAATAACGCAAGTTACATGGCCTATTTAGCAAATGCCATCTATCAGGCGGATCCAAATGCTTGGGGAGTGCAAGACCGCTTCACTCTAGATAGCAGTGTCATTTCATCTACTGTTTTGAAATCTACTGGACAACGACCTGGTCGTGTCAATGTCAATGGTCGTGATATCGATGTGTCAGGTGCAACGGTTACGAGCTATTGGGCTAAAAATGGCGCTCCACAAACGACCTATCGGTTCGCGATTGGTGGATCAGATAGTGATTATGCTAGTGCCTGGGCTGGAATCTTAGGCGGTTCAGGGGGGACTTCCAATGGAAATCGAAATACCAACCGGACAAGCAATTCGAACACGACAAGTAGTTCAAACACGACAAGTAGTTCGAACACGACAAGCAGTTCATCATCTAGTGGTCAAAACCGATAAAAATAATGAGGGGCAATACCATAAAATCGTTTTCATGTCTAGAGAAAACCTTGTGTTTTTTGTGAAAATACGATATAATAAGAACAAGTAATTTGTCGTGCGCTTTATTTGAAATATTGTCCAAATAGAAGCTTACAGCAGTTAAATCAAACTTTATAAAAGTCGATTTAGCTGCTCTTTTTGTGCCTATTTTTAGAAAAAACTGGGTTTGTCACACAAACTTAATCTTTCTAAAAATTCCAAAAAGGATAAATGATACGGAGGAGATTTCTTCTCACGTGATGTAGATCACACCCCCTTCATAACATCGTTTCGACTGGATGAGAACTATTCTGATGTAGTCAAAAGCGATCTAGAAACCGGATCTTCAGAGAGGGGCTTCCCCTAGCTGGTATCCTAGTATAGAAAAAGGAGTTAAAACTTTGGCAGGACATGACGTTCAATACGGGAAACATCGGACCCGTCGTAGTTTTTCAAGAATCAAAGAAGTTCTTGATTTACCAAATTTGATTGAAATCCAAACGGATTCATTTAAAGATTTTCTGGATCATGGTTTGAAAGAAGTTTTCGAAGATGTATTGCCAATTTCGAACTTCACCGACACAATGGAGTTGGAATTTGTCGGCTATGAGATCAGAGAACCAAAGTATACCTTGGAAGAAGCACGTATCCATGATGCGAGTTATTCTGCTCCAATCTTTGTAACCTTCCGCTTGGTTAACAAGGAAACAGGAGAAATTAAAACTCAAGAAGTTTTCTTTGGTGATTTCCCAATCATGACTGAGATGGGGACCTTTATCATCAATGGTGGAGAGCGGATCATCGTATCCCAGCTCGTTCGTTCACCAGGTGTCTACTTCAATGATAAAGTGGACAAGAATGGTAAGGTTGGCTATGGATCAACGGTTATTCCGAACCGTGGAGCTTGGCTAGAACTTGAAACAGACTCAAAAGATATTGCTTACACTCGTATTGACCGTACGCGTAAGATTCCATTTACGACCTTGGTTCGTGCCCTTGGTTTCTCTGGTGATGATGAGATTTTTGATATCTTTGGGGATAGCGAATTGGTTCGCAACACTGTCGAGAAAGATATTCATAAGAACCCAATGGATTCACGAACAGATGAAGCCCTCAAAGAAATTTATGAGCGTCTTCGTCCAGGTGAGCCAAAAACAGCGGAAAGCTCACGTAGCTTGTTAGTAGCCCGTTTCTTTGACCCACGTCGTTATGACTTGGCACCAGTTGGTCGTTACAAGATCAACAAGAAACTCAATATCAAGAACCGCTTGTTGAACCAAACAATCGCAGAACCATTGGTAGATGCTGAAACAGGCGAAATCCTTGTAGAAGCTGGAACAGTGATGACGCGCGACGTCATCGACAGCATCTCAGAACATTTGGACGGTGACTTGAACAAGATTGTCTACACTCCAAATGATTCAGCAGTCTTGACAGAACCAGTCGTTCTTCAAAAATTCAAAGTTGTGGCGCCTACTGATCCAGACCGCGTTGTCACTATCATCGGCAATGCTAATCCAGATGATAAGGTTCGTACCATCACTCCAGCCGATATCCTTGCTGAGATGAGCTACTTCCTTAACTTGGCTGAAGGTCTTGGCCGTGTCGATGATATCGACCACCTTGGAAACCGTCGGATCCGTGCGGTTGGTGAATTGCTTGCTAACCAAGTGCGTCTTGGACTTTCACGGATGGAACGTAATGTCCGTGAACGCATGTCTGTTCAAGATAACGAAGTATTAACACCGCAACAAATCATCAACATTCGTCCAGTGACTGCAGCGATTAAAGAATTTTTTGGTTCTTCACAATTGTCCCAGTTCATGGACCAACACAACCCACTTTCTGAGTTGTCCCACAAACGTCGTTTGTCAGCCTTAGGGCCTGGTGGTTTGACACGTGACCGCGCTGGATATGAAGTCCGTGACGTGCACTACACTCACTATGGTCGTATGTGTCCAATCGAAACACCTGAAGGACCAAACATCGGTTTGATTAATAACTTGTCTTCATATGGACACTTGAACAAGTATGGTTTCATCCAAACACCATACCGTAAAGTAGACCGTGAAAAAGGTGTGGTGACTAACGAAATCGTTTGGTTGACAGCTGATGAAGAAGATGAGTACATCGTAGCACAGTCCAACTCTAAGTTGAATGAAAAAGGTGGTTTTGCCGAGCCAATCGTTATGGGGCGTCACCGTGGTAACAACCAAGAGTTCCCATCTGATCAAGTCGACTACATGGACGTATCTCCAAAACAAGTAGTTGCCGTTGCGACAGCATGTATTCCTTTCTTGGAAAACGATGACTCCAACCGTGCCCTTATGGGTGCCAACATGCAGCGTCAGGCTGTACCATTGATTGATCCAAAAGCGCCTTACGTGGGTACTGGTATGGAATACCAAGCAGCCCATGACTCAGGAGCTGCAGTCATTGCCCAACACGATGGTAAGGTTACTTATGCGGATGCAGACAAGGTAGAAGTTCGTCGGGAAGATGGATCCCTTGATGTTTACCACATCCAAAAATTCCGTCGTTCAAACTCAGGTACTGCCTACAACCAACGTACCCTTGTGAAAGTTGGCGATGTCGTTGAAAAAGGTGACTTTATCGCAGATGGTCCATCTATGGAAAAAGGGGAAATGGCCCTTGGTCAAAACCCAATCGTTGCCTACATGACTTGGGAAGGCTACAACTTCGAGGATGCCGTTATCATGAGCGAACGCTTGGTCAAAGAAGATGTCTACACATCTGTTCACTTGGAAGAATTCGAATCAGAAACGCGCGATACCAAGTTAGGCCCTGAAGAAATCACTCGTGAAATTCCAAACGTAGGGGAAGATGCCCTCAGAAACCTTGATGAAATGGGAATTATCCGTATTGGTGCGGAAGTGAAAGAAGGCGATATCTTAGTTGGTAAGGTCACACCGAAGGGTGAGAAAGACCTTTCTGCTGAAGAACGTCTCCTCCACGCCATCTTTGGAGATAAATCTCGTGAAGTGCGTGATACATCCCTTCGTGTTCCTCACGGTGGAGATGGAGTCGTTCGCGATGTCAAGATCTTTACGCGTGCAAACGGAGATGAATTGCAATCTGGTGTGAACATGTTGGTTCGTGTTTACATCGCACAAAAACGCAAGATCCGCGTCGGAGATAAGATGGCCGGTCGTCACGGAAACAAAGGGGTTGTTTCTCGTATTGTTCCTGTTGAAGACATGCCATATCTTCCAGATGGTACACCGGTTGATATCATGTTGAACCCACTTGGGGTGCCATCACGTATGAATATCGGTCAGGTTATGGAACTTCACCTTGGTATGGCAGCTCGTAACTTGGGCATCCACATCGCAACACCAGTCTTTGACGGAGCAAGCTCAGAAGACCTCTGGGATACTGTTCGTGAAGCAGGTATGGATAGCGATGCTAAGACCATTCTTTACGATGGCCGTACAGGTGAGCCATTTGACAACCGTGTTTCTGTCGGTGTCATGTACATGATCAAGCTTCACCACATGGTTGATGATAAACTCCATGCTCGTTCTGTCGGACCATACTCAATGGTTACCCAACAACCACTCGGAGGTAAAGCTCAGTTTGGTGGACAACGTTTCGGGGAAATGGAAGTTTGGGCCCTTGAGGCTTATGGTGCGTCTAATGTCCTTCAAGAAATCTTGACCTACAAGTCAGATGATGTCAACGGACGTTTGAAAGCTTATGAAGCGATTACCAAAGGAAAACCAATTCCAAAACCAGGTGTGCCAGAGTCCTTCCGAGTACTCGTGAAAGAATTGCAATCACTTGGATTGGATATGCGTGTCCTAGATGAAGATGACAAAGAAGTTGAACTTCGCGACCTTGACGAAGGGGAAGACGACGATGTTATCCACGTAGATGATCTAGAAAAAGCACGTGAAAAAGCAGCTAAGGAAGCTCGCGCAGCTTTCGAAGCTGAAGGGAAAGAAGATTAATAAAATATGTAGTTCAAGAGAGTAGAAAGCCTGAGAAGGTTGTCTATCTCGAAGCTTTAGGCTTGAAGGTGTGAAGGAAAGTCCTTCTCACCTTCACAAAAAGCAAAAGAACATACAATCGATAATGAACATAAAGAAAGGTAAGAAATAGTGGTTGATGTAAATCGTTTTAAAAGTATGCAAATCACCCTAGCTTCTCCAAGCAAGGTCCGTTCATGGTCTTATGGAGAGGTCAAGAAACCTGAAACAATCAACTACCGTACATTGAAACCAGAACGTGAAGGTCTCTTTGATGAAGTCATCTTTGGTCCTACAAAAGACTGGGAATGTGCGTGTGGAAAATACAAACGAATCCGTTACAAAGGGATTGTTTGTGACCGCTGTGGTGTGGAAGTAACACGTGCCAAGGTTCGTCGTGAACGAATGGGGCATATCGAGTTGAAAGCTCCTGTATCACACATCTGGTACTTCAAAGGAATCCCTTCTCGTATGGGATTGACCTTGGACATGAGTCCTCGTGCCCTTGAAGAAGTCATCTACTTCGCAGCTTACGTGGTTATCGATCCAAAAGATACACCGCTTGAGCACAAATCCATCATGACAGAACGCGAATACCGTGAACGCTTGCGTGAATACGGACCAGGTTCCTTTGTTGCCAAGATGGGGGCAGAAGCGATCCAAGACCTCTTGAAACAAGTGGATTTGGAAGCTGAAATTGCTGTCTTGAAAGAAGAATTGAAGACTGCAACTGGTCAAAAACGTGTGAAGGCTGTTCGCCGTTTGGATGTCTTAGATGCCTTCTACAAATCTGGAAACAAACCAGAATGGATGGTTCTCAACATCCTTCCTGTTATTCCACCAGATCTTCGTCCGATGGTCCAATTGGATGGTGGCCGTTTTGCTGCCTCTGACTTGAACGACCTTTACCGTCGTGTGATCAACCGGAACAACCGTTTGGCTCGTTTGCTTGAGTTGAATGCTCCTGGTATCATTGTGCAAAACGAAAAACGGATGCTTCAAGAAGCGGTTGACGCTTTGATTGACAATGGCCGTCGAGGTCGTCCGATCACAGGACCAGGTAGCCGTCCACTTAAATCATTGAGCCACATGCTCAAAGGGAAACAAGGACGCTTCCGTCAAAACTTGCTCGGGAAACGGGTAGACTTCTCAGGACGTTCCGTTATCGCCGTTGGTCCAACCCTTAAGATGTACCAATGTGGTGTGCCACGTGAAATGGCCATCGAGCTTTTCAAACCATTTGTCATGCGTGAAATCGTTGCGCGTGATATCGTGCAAAACGTCAAAGCAGCTAAACGCTTGGTGGAACGTGGCGATGAGCGTATCTGGGATATCCTAGAAGAAGTCATCAAAGAACACCCAGTTCTCTTGAACCGCGCACCGACCCTCCACCGCCTGGGGATCCAAGCCTTCGAGCCAGTCTTGATTGACGGGAAAGCTCTTCGCTTGCACCCACTTGTCTGTGAAGCCTACAACGCCGACTTTGACGGTGACCAAATGGCCATCCACGTACCGCTTTCAGAAGAAGCCCAAGCAGAAGCCCGTATCTTGATGCTGGCTGCTGAGCACATCTTGAACCCGAAAGATGGTAAACCAGTTGTTACCCCATCTCAGGATATGGTCTTGGGGAACTACTACCTTACTATGGAAGAAGCTGGTCGTGAAGGCGAAGGAATGGTCTTCAAAGACCGTGATGAAGCGGTCATGGCCCTTCGCAATGGTTATGTTCACTTGCATACACGTGTCGGAATTGCGACGGATAGCTTGAACAAACCATGGACAGAAGCTCAACAACACAAGATTCTCTTGACAACGGTTGGTAAGATTCTCTTTAACGATATCATGCCTGCAGAACTTCCATACCTCCAAGAGCCAAATAATGCCAACTTGACAGAAGGTGTTCCAGCTAAGTACTTCTTGGAGCCTGGTCAAGATGTCAAAGTGGCGATTGAGCAATTGGAATTAAACGTTCCATTCAAGAAGAAAAATCTTGGAAATATCATCGCGGAAATCTTCAAACGCTTCCGTACAACAGAAACATCTGCTTTCTTGGACCGTTTGAAAGACTTAGGTTACCACCACTCAACCCTTGCTGGTTTGACAGTGGGGATTGCCGATATTCCAGTTGTTGAAGATAAGGCTGAAATCATTGAAGAATCTCACAAACGTGTAGAACAAATCACCAAACAGTTCCGTCGCGGGATGATTACAGATGATGAGCGTTACAATGCCGTTACAGCTGAATGGCGTGCAGCCCGTGAGAAATTGGAAAAACGCTTGGTAGATAACCAAGATCCGAAGAACCCAATCGTTATGATGATGGACTCTGGAGCTCGTGGTAACATCTCAAACTTCTCACAGCTTGCCGGTATGCGTGGTTTGATGGCTGCTCCAAACGGACGGATTATGGAATTGCCGATCCTTTCAAACTTCCGCGAAGGTTTGTCAGTACTTGAAATGTTCTTCTCTACTCACGGTGCTCGTAAAGGGATGACCGATACGGCCCTCAAGACAGCCGACTCAGGTTACTTGACACGTCGTTTGGTTGACGTTGCCCAAGACGTCATTATCCGTGAGGATGACTGTGGAACTGACCGTGGACTCGTGATCCGTGCGATTACCGATGGCAAAGAAATGATTGAACCATTGGAAGAGCGTTTAACAGGTCGTTATACGAAGAAATCTGTCAAACATCCTGAAACAGGTGCAGTCATTGTTGGTCCAGATACTTTGATTTCAGAAGACCTAGCACGTGAAATTGTCAATGCTGGTGTTGAAGAAGTCACTATCCGTTCTGTCTTTACATGTAACACCCGCCATGGTGTCTGCCGTCACTGTTACGGTATCAACTTGGCGACTGGTGATGCAGTTGAAGTTGGTGAAGCAGTCGGAACCATCGCAGCCCAATCTATCGGGGAACCTGGTACACAGCTTACAATGCGTACCTTCCACACGGGTGGGGTTGCCTCAAATACCGATATCACGCAAGGTCTTCCTCGTGTCCAAGAAATCTTTGAAGCCCGCAATCCGAAGGGGGAAGCGGTCATCACTGAGGTCAAAGGGGAAGTCACAGCCATTGAAGAAGATGCTTCTACACGTACCAAGAAAGTCTTTGTTCGTGGTGCGACTGGTGAGGGAGAATACGTTGTCCCTTACACAGCCCGCATGAAAGTCGAAGTGGGAGATCAAGTCTCTCGTGGTGCAGCATTGACAGAAGGTTCTATCCAACCAAAACGTCTCCTTGCCGTTCGTGATGTCTTGTCTGTTGAAACTTACCTCCTTGCGGAAGTACAAAAAGTATACCGTAGCCAAGGGGTAGAAATCGGCGACAAACACATCGAGGTAATGGTGCGTCAAATGATCCGTAAGGTTCGTGTTATGGATCCAGGAGATACAGACCTTCTCATGGGTACCCTCATGGATATTACAGACTTTACAGATGCTAACCGTGATGTGGTCATTTCCGGTGGGGTTCCTGCAACGGCTCGTCCAGTCCTTATGGGTATCACCAAGGCCTCTCTTGAAACCAATAGTTTCTTGTCAGCGGCTTCCTTCCAGGAAACAACTCGTGTCCTCACTGACGCAGCGATTCGCGGTAAGAAAGACCATCTCCTTGGACTCAAGGAAAATGTTATCATTGGTAAGATTATTCCTGCTGGTACAGGTATGGCTCGTTATCGTAACTTGGAACCACAAGCAGTCAATGAAGTCGAAATTATCGAAGAAGTTCCTGTTACAGAAGAAGCAACTGAAACTGTTGAATCAATTGTAGTGGAAGAAAATTAATCCTAAAAGAAGCTTTACTGATTTTCAGTAGGGCTTCTTTTTATGCCTAAAAATAACCATATGGTCACCGCTTTTTCCTATAATATCAGTTTAAAAATATGCGCAAAAATAAATATATATTTAAAATAATGAATATTTTAGTAATGAAAATGAAACTTCATAAAGGTTTGAATGTTAAAAAAAAATAGTATAAAAACCAGCTATTTCAAGGGTTTTAAGGGTTCGAAAGATTCGAATGTTACATATAAATTACAGATTATTAAAATTCGATTAAATGTATTACGAAAGCATTGAGATAGTTTGACTTTTGAAGCTATTGAAGGTAGAATGGATGGGAAAAGTGTTGTCGATTTTGTTAAAAAATTCACAAGGTTAAAAAGGTAAGATGATGAAAAAGATTAAAGTGATGGTTGTTTTTGGAACGCGCCCAGAAGCTATTAAAATGGCTCCCCTGGTTTTAGAGCTTCAAAAGCAAAGTGAGACCATTGAAACGATTACAGTAGTGACTGCTCAGCATCGTCAAATGTTAGATCAAGTGCTAGAGACCTTCCGTATTCAACCGGATTACGATCTAGATATTATGGGGAAAACCAATCTCTTCTAGATATTACGGCTAAAATCCTTGAAAAATTTGACCCAGTCGTGAAAGAAGTGCAACCGGATATGATTTTGGTCCATGGGGACACAACGACGACTTTTGCAGCCAGTCTTGTTGCTTTTTATAATCAAGTCCGTATAGGTCATGTAGAGGCGGGGCTCAGAACTTTCGATAAGTATTCGCCTTTCCCTGAGGAAATGAACCGTCAAATGACGGATAACCTAGCAGATCTCTATTTTGCCCCAACCAGTGAAAGCAAGGCCAATCTTCTCATGGAACATCATCCAGAGTCGTCCATTTTCATTACGGGGAATACGGCGATTGATGCCCTGCGATTAACCGTGCAAGAGAATTATCACCACCAGGTGCTTGATCAGTTAGATCCACAGAAGAAACTGGTCCTAGTGACCATGCACCGTCGGGAAAACCAAGGCCAACCGATGCGAGCTGTCTTTGCTGCCTTGAGAGAAATGGTAGATGCTCATCCGGAGTTGGAGGTTGTTTATCCAGTCCACCTCAGTCCGGCTGTTCAAGAGGCGGCTAAGGACATCTTAGGAGATCACGACCGTATTCATTTGATTGCTCCTTTGGACGTCTTTGATTTTCATAACCTAGCATCGAGAAGTTACTTTATTATGTCTGATTCGGGAGGAGTTCAGGAGGAGGCCCCTTCCTTAGGCAAGCCTGTCTTAGTCCTTCGGGATACGACCGAACGTCCAGAAGGTGTCAAAGCTGGAACTTTAAAATTGGTCGGAACGGATCCTGAGAGAGTGAAGGAAGAAATGACGGCTCTGTTGACGGACCATGATTTGTATCAAAAAATGGCTTCGGCCCGAAATCCATATGGAGATGGGAAGGCATCTGAGCGGATTGTTCAAGCTATTCAGCACTATTATGGACTCGTTGAAGTGGTGTCTGAATTTATAGAGGGAGAGAATTAGGAATGAAAAGAAGGAATCATTTAGGAGACTGGATGCTTATTTTGGTCGGTTTTGAATTGGCCGTCCTGCTGTACTGTCTATTCTTTGCACGTGAAATTATCATTGAGGAAGCTCTCTTTCTCGTGTTAGCCTTGTTTGCTTCTCTGGTCTTATCCAATTTGCTCCTTACCTGGACGATTTTAATTTCATTCGGTTTAGGAATTGTCTTTCTGGTAGCAGGAGTCGTGTATATCCCTGCAAACCAAGCACTGTTATTGCTTTTCTCTTTCCCTATTCTGATCGGAATACTATCAAAAATTCGCTACTACCTATTTAAAGAAGTTGCAAAGGTTCAAAATCAAGAAGAAGACGCTGAAGTTGCCTACCGTGGTTTACTGGAAAACTCAGGTGTTCAACAGGAACAGAAATTACAAGCCCTATTGATCCATTGGTCTCATGAGGAACTCTTCTATCAAATTCATCCCCGTGAGTACAATCGGACGTTGAACCAAATTCATTATCTGATTGGCCACCATCTGATCCAAGATGAGAGACTTTATTATGTTTCAGACGGCAATTTCCTAGTGCTCACCAATAGTCAGCAACGAAATTTGCAAGAATATTATCAGTTGTATTTAAAAAATCAATTAGAATCTCTGGTCTTTAAGGGAGAAGATGGCAATCAAGCCATTCAATTCCAAAAAGGCTACTTGGTAGTGGATGCGACCAATCGTACGAAATTCCATAGCTACCAGGAAGCCATTAGTAACTTGAAACGTCAACTTGAAACGGATATTATTGTGGAATATTAGGAGGGACCGATGACTCTTACAAATCTATTTTTTGGGCTGGCCCTAGGGATTAGTCTATTCTTTGCTGTATGCTTTTGTGCATTATTTATTGCCTATTTGGTCATCTACCATCGGGTAAACAAAAACTTTAAGGCGGTGGACCATGATTAGTCAAATTTTAATGATTTTCACCTTGATTTCTATCTGGTTATCTCTAGCCTGGGGCTTGGTGATCCTGATTTCAGCAGTTCAATTCTGGTTGAAACACAGTGATTTCTGTGTGGATACGAGCCCGCTTCTCTATTATCCAAAAGTAACCATTGTGGTACCTGCTCATAACGAAGATGTGGTCATTGCTCAAACTGCTAAGGCCATTTTGGATATGAATTACCCTCATGATCGTGTGGAATTGCTTCTCTTTGCCGATAACTGCTCAGATCGTACCTATGAGGAGTGTCTGGCTGTCAAAGCTCTTCCTGAATACGCTGGACGGGATGTGACCATTATTGATCGTACTGGTACAGGTGGAAAAGCTGGGGTCTTGAATGATGCCTTGAAGATAGCGACAGGAGATTATATCTGCGTCTATGATGCGGATGCCATGCCTGAGAAAAATGCTCTTTATTTCTTGGTTAAGGAAGTTCTTAAAGATCCAGAACGCCATGTGGCTTCATTTGGACGCAACAAGACGAGAAATGCTAACCAGAACTTTTTGACGCGTTGTATCAACCAAGAAATCGTCGTGACCCAGCGGGTTCATCACGTCGGGATGTGGAATCTTTTCAAAATTGGACGGATTCCAGGAACCAACTTTATTATTCAAACAGAATTTGTCAAAAGTATTGGTGGTTGGAAGAATGGTGCCTTGACGGAAGATACGGATATTTCCTTCAAAATCATGCAAAGCGGAAAGTTGATCGCTTTAGCCTACAACTCGGAAGCCTTCCAACAAGAGCCAGAGACCTTAAAAACCTACTATATGCAACGGAAACGTTGGGCAAAGGGAAACTATGAGGTTGTACTTTCTAACTTTAAACACTTATTCGGAAAAGCAAACTGGCGGGTAAAATTAGAGGTCTTCAACTATTCATGTATTTTCTTCTGGTTTAATGCAGCGATTGTCTTATCAGACTTGATTTTCTTTGCCAATGTCGCTGCCATGTTTATCCATCTTTTTGCTCCTGGAGTACAGATTCCGTTTGCTTTTGACTCGGAAAATATCTACATTGCCCAATTGATGCTCTTTAACTGGGTGCTGATGATTGGTTTGTATTTGTTGCAAATCAATATTGCCATGGCTTCTCAATTTGGTCAGGCGACAGTGAAACAGATTTGGTTGGCCCTAGCAGCCTACTTTAGCTATTCCCAACTCTTTATCATTGTTTCGATTGATTCGATTTCATCGATCATCATGGATAAATTGCTTCACCGCGAGGGAACCAAGTGGGTGAAAACGAAACGGTTTGCTGGTTAGGAGGACTTATGAGAACAAAAAAAATGAAATATTTATGGTTTGTGGTCATCCTGGCAGTCTTTTGTTTGACTCTCTTTTTGGCTCGGTCAAGAAGTAAGGTGGAGATGCGGAATCGCCTCTATCGGCAATGGACGGAACACTACCTCGTGACGGATGGAAAACAGTCCTATGTTCGTACAACAAACAGCGACCAAGAAACGGTTGTCTTATCAGAAGCACAAGGTTATGGCATGCTGATCACAGTAGAGGCTGCTAAGAAAGACTTAGCCAATCAAGAGGATTTTGACCGTCTGTATCGTTATTATCAAAACAATCGCTTTGATGACACCCAATTGATGGCCTGGAAACAAATCATCAAAAAAGGGAAGCTGTCATCTGAGCATCAAAATGCGACGGACGGCGATCTATATATTGCCTATGCCTTGATGGAGGCCGCAAAACAGTGGCCTGAGAAAGGTGATGTCTATCAAAAGCAAGCCAAGGCTATCTTGGAAGACATCCTCAAGTACAACTACAATGAGAAAACGGGTGTCTTGACAGTTGGGAATTGGGCTGATCAGAATTCCGAATTCTATCACTTGATGAGAACCTCTGATACCCTTCCATCCTTTTTCCAATCCTTCTATGAGTTGACTGGTAATGAACGATGGTTGAGTATCAAAGAGAAGATGTTGGCACAGCTTGATGCTATTAGTTCGGAAAGTAAGACAGGGCTTCTGCCAGACTTTATGTGGGTAGATGAACAAGGGGCGCGTGTGGCGGACCCGGATACTATCGAATCCAAGTACGATGGCGCCTATTCTTACAACGCTTGTCGCCTGCCATACAACTTGGCTCAAAGCCAAGATAAGACCAGTCAAAAATTGGTCAAGAAGATGCTGGACTTCTTCATGAAGCAACGAAATATCTATGCAGGCTATGATCTTAAAGGCAATGCCCTCCATCAATATCAGGCGGCTAGCTTCATTGCTCCGGTATCTTATGCGGCTGAAAATGGAGATGGCTATCTTAAGTTAGTGCAACAGAACAAGTTTATCTTTATGCAAGATCTATCAACAGATAATTATTACGATGCAACCATGACAACCATGATTGCCCTTCAATTGTTCTAATCGATTATTGTTTGAAAAGGAGGCTGGGACAAAAGTCCTAGCCTCTCAATTTTCTTTGGATTGTCGAGCAAGACGCAGTGGTTGAGTGGGCTCTACTACGCTGCTTTCATCAACTTTTACAGCCCTACTCAACTGTGCGGAGGTGGGACGACGAAATCGAATTCTAACGAATTACCGATTTCTGTCCCACTCTCTTTTTCTTATCAAAAAATAGCCTGTCTCTCCTCCATAAGGGGAGATTTTGAAAGAAAATCGTGAAAACGTTCGGGAAATTTACCACTTTTTCCTTTCATGAGCAGAATTCTTTTGTTATCAAAGGATTTTATATATAATATTGGATACAAAGGACGGAGAGAAACATGTATCAAGTGATTGAAATGTATGGGGATTTCGAACCCTGGTGGTTTTTAGAAGATTGGGAGAAGGACATTGTCGCTAGTCAAAGATTTGATGACTATTATGAAGCCCTCAAATTTTACAAACGCCAATGGTTACTTTTAAGAGAGCAATCTCCATTATTTAAAAGTAGAAGTGATTTAATGACAATTTTTTGGGATCCTGAGGATCGCCGCTGGTGTGAAGAATGTGCGGAATATGTGCAGCAGTACCATTCGGTTGCCCTATTAGAGAATGACCAGCAGATTCCGAGAAGCAAGCGCCGTCCAGGCTACGAAAAGGAGAATGCTCACACGGCTCATCGCTCTTGTAAGCTAGACAACGAGACAAATCAGTTATAGTAAGAGAAATTCAATATGTAGTTGAGTTTCTTTTTTTTACTTTTTTTCCAAATCCGGTGCTAGTTGGCTATTTATTTGCGAATTATATAGTGAAAGGAGGAAATATGGTTCAAGAAATTGCACAATCCATTATTCGAATGGCCTCGAGTGCCGAAGCTCAGGATATTTATTTTGTTCCTCGAGCGTCAGACTATCAGCTCTTTCTAAGGGTTGGGGATGAGCGACGGTTTATTGAGACTTATTCGCAAGAACAAATGGTAGCGATCATCAGCCATTTTAAATTTATGGCAGGGATGAACGTGGGGGAGAGGCGGAGGAGTCAGTTAGGCTCCTGTGACTATTCTCTAGGAGATAAGGTCCTGTCCTTACGCTTGTCCACAGTGGGGGACTATAGGGGATATGAAAGTTTGGTCATTCGCCTGCTCCACAATGAGGACCGGGAGCTCCGTTTCTGGTTTGACCAACTGCAAGAGCTAGAAGAGAAGGTGAGTAAGCGGGGGCTCTACTTATTTGCGGGTCCAGTCGGATCGGGGAAGACGACACTGATGCATGCCCTAGCCAAGAAAAAATTTTCGGGGCAACAAGTCATGTCGATTGAAGATCCGGTAGAAATTAAGCAAGAAGAAATGTTGCAATTGCAACTCAATGAAGCGATTGGCATGACCTATGATAGCTTGATTAAACTTTCTCTGCGCCATCGTCCGGATCTTCTCCTCATCGGAGAAATACGCGACACGGAGACAGCTCGTGCAGTTATTCGGGCTAGTCTGACAGGTGTGACAGTCTTTTCCACCATCCATGCCAAGAGCATCCCTGGGGTGTACGAACGCCTATTGGAGTTGGGGGTGAGTGAGGAGGAGTTACGGATTGTCCTTCAAGGGATCTGTTACCAGCGTTTGATAAAGGGAGGAGGTGTCACTGACTTTGTCATCCAAGATTACCAAAACCATTCCAGTCAAAAGTGGAACCAGCAAATTGATGCACTTTATGAAGCGGGACATATTGAGTTGGATCAGGCGCAGGCCGAAAAAATTATCGATTGCCAAGCAAGAGCATGTCATTGAGCTCTTTCACAATCTCTACAGTAGTGGCTTTCATCTATCAGAGGTCATCGACTTCCTACGTCGGAGCCATTTGGTAGAGGCAGATTTTGTTGAAAGAATGCAAGTTGGACTTGCCAACGGCAAGCCCCTGTCAGCCATTCTTTCTGATCTAGGCTTTTCCGATCAAGTAACGACTCAATTAGCACTGGCAGAGCAGCATGGAAATGTCACCTTAAGTTTAGAAAAAATCCGTAGCTACCTGGAAAATCTGACCCAGGTTCGAAAGAAACTAGTTGAGGTGGCCACCTATCCAGTACTATTGTTGGGATTTTTGATGTTCATTATGCTGGGTCTGAAAAACTATCTCTTGCCTCAGTTGGAGAGTCAAAATGGTGCGACACGATTGATCAGTGTCTTTCCACAGTATGTTTTGTTAGGAAGTGTGTTACTAGCAATTGGAGTTTTGATTCTCCTCTTCCTAGGTCGTCGAGCCAAGCGTCTGGCCCTTGTTTCGTTTTTGGCTACCCTTCCTTTTCTTCGCCCCTTCTTACAGGATTATCTGACGGCTTTTTATGCTCGAGAATGGGGGAGTATGATTGCCCAAGGGTTGGAGCTGAATCAAATCTTTCCTATGATGCAGGGGCAACGTTCCCGTCTGTTTCGTGAGATTGGACAGGATTTGGAAGTAGCATTGGCTCGGGGGACTTCTTTTTCTGAACATATTCAGACCTATCCTTTCTTTAAGCGAGAGTTGGCCCTCATGATTGAATATGGAGAGGCCAAGTCCAAGCTCGGTAGTGAGCTGGAGATCTACGCAGACAAGACCTGGGCAGGCTTTTTCCATCGTTTGAACAAGGCTATGAATGTCGTCCAACCACTGGTCTTTGTCTTTGTCGCCCTTATGATTGTTTTGCTCTATGCAGCCATGTTGCTGCCTATTTATGAAAATTTGGAGGTTCCTTTATGAAATCATTGCGTACACTCAAAGTAAAAGCTTTTACGCTGATTGAAATGCTAGTTGTTTTGCTCATTATCAGCGTTCTTCTCTTGCTCTTTGTTCCGAACTTGACCAAGCAGAAAGATTCGGTAACGGATACAGGAAACCGAGCAGTTGTCAAAGTTGTGGAGAGTCAGGCTGAGCTCTATGAACTCAATCATCAGAATGAAAAAGCCAGTCTTTCTAAGCTTGTCGCAGAAGGACAAATCACTCAAAAACAAGCAGAAGCCTACCGTGCTCACTATGTGAAGAATGCAGGTGATCACCGTGCGGTTGGAGATTAAGGCTTTTACCCTTCTAGAGAGCTTACTAACTCTAGGTATCGTCAGCCTTCTATGCTGGCTGCTAGCTGGATCAGTTCATCAAGGCTTTGGGCAGGTGGAAGAAACATTGTTTTTCTCAGAATTTGAACGGGTCTATCAAGAGACACAAAAGATGAGCATTGCAAGAGAGGAGAGAACCCTTCTTTCCATCGACCAAGGTGGGGTTCATAGCCCGCATCAAGAATTGCCACTTCCAAAAGGGGTGGAACTGATTAAAGAGAAGCAACTGACATTTGATCCAGCAGGAGGCAATTCAAGCTTGACCAAGATTCAATTTCAGACAGAGAAAGAGGTGGTGACCTATCAGTTGGCAATTGGGAATGGAAAAATTAAGAAATCGACAACTCCCCGCTAGTCTCTTGTTAGAAGGACTAATCGCCCTAGCGATGTTTGGCGTCCTCACGACCCTTGTGCTGGGAGAACTGGGGCAGTCACGGCAACAACGCTTAGAAGAGTTGAGACAAGCAGAAGTTTTGCGAGTCGCAAAAATGGCCATCCAGACAAGGCAGAATCAATTAACCATCAATCAGGTCAGTGTTCAAGTGGAGAAATCGGCTAAGTCCTTAAAGGTCTACCAGGAAGGAAAGGTTGTGATTGCTGTTGAAAAGAAATAAACTTCCAGCCTTTACTTTACTGGAGGCCTTGGTTGCCCTCCTTGTCATTAGCGGTGGTTTATTGGTGTTTCAAGGATTGACAAGCCTCTTGCGTCAAGAACTCCAGTACCAAAGTCAAATCAAGCAAGAAGAGTGGTTGCTTTTTCAGGATCAACTGGACATTGAATTATCTCGCAGCCAATTTGAAGGGGTCAGAGACAATAAACTCTATCTTGTTCAGGATCAGAAACCTATAGCCATTGGATTGGCTAAAGGGGGAGATCTCCGAAAGACAGATGCGACTGGCCGTGGCTATCAACCGATGATAGACGGAGTCGAATCCGCCTTGATTGAAAAAAGAGGAGATTTGGTGTCTATTCAACTTCGCTTTGCAGAAGGATTAGAAAGGGAGGTGGTCTACCGTGTGGTGGATAAGGATAAAAAAGAAGCAGATTAAGGCAGGAATTCTCCTTTATGCCCTTTTTATGTCAGCAGTTTTCAGTCTCTTGCTTCAGTTTTATCTGAATAGACAAGTAGCAGAGAGACGAATCCTCCTTGCTAGTCAGAAACGTATCCAAGCCTATGCGCAAGCCCAATTGGCTGTTGATACTTGGGATCGGAAAGAGAATACAATGATTTTCTCAACTGGGCGAGTCGACCTAGAAGAAAGATCTGGTTTTGCCAACGTCAGCAGTCACTTACAGGATGGCACGATCTACCATTTCACCTTTGCCCTTTCCCCTAGTGAGAAGAAAAAAACCGATAAGAAGGAAAAGGAGAAGCGAGCTCCTGATTTGGTCACAAACCTCCCAACTACAACGGAGGAATCGAGTGTGGAAGTCTTCGAAAAGCATAGCGAAAACTCTTAAAATTTGATATGATTAAGAGATGGAGGAAAGTATGAATTTCGAAAAAATTGAGAAAGCCTATGGCTATCTATTAGAAAATACCCAAACCATCCAAAATGATTTGCAGACCAACTTTTATGATGCTCTAGTGGAGCAGAATGCAATCTATCTGGATGGGCAGACTGAGTTGACTCTAGTGAAGGAAAACAACCAGCGGCTGAAGGACTTGAATTTGAACAAAGAAGAGTGGCGTCGCTCCTTCCAATATCTTTTGATGAAGGCGGCCCAAACAGAGCCCCTACAAGCCAATCACCAATTTACCCCAGATGGGATTGGATTTCTTCTGGTCTTTCTAGTGGATCAGTTGGCTAGTTCTGATAAAGTAGATGTGCTAGAAATTGGAAGCGGAACAGGAAACTTAGCCCAAACCTTAATGAACAACTGCCAGCGCTCGCTAGATTATTTGGGCTTGGAAATCGATGATCTGTTGATTGATCTTGCGGCCAGTATGGCAGAAGTGATGAAGGCGGATGTGAAGTTCGCCCAAGGTGATGCGGTTCGTCCACAGGTTTTGAAAGAGAGTGATGTGATTATCAGTGATTTACCTGTCGGTTATTATCCAGATGATGCCATTGCAAGTCGTTATCAGGTCGCTTCCCCTCAGGGCCACACCTATGCCCATCATTTATTAATCGAACAATCGTTAAAATACTTAAAGCCGGGTGGTATCGCTATTTTTCTAGCTCCGAATGATCTGTTGACGAGCGAGCAGAGCCCTCTCTTGAAAAAATGGATGCAGGATCATGCTCAGGTCTTGGCCATGGTTACCTTGCCAGAGAACCTCTTTCGATCAGCTAATCTAGCAAAAACCATCTTTGTTTTGCGCAAGCAAGAAGAAGCAGTGGTCCAACCATTTGTCTATCCCTTAACCGATTTGCAAAATCAGGAAGACGTCATGAAATTCCGTGAAAGTTTTCAAAACTGGAATAAAGAAAGTGAAATTTAAACAAAATTTTGCTATAATAGGGGTGAAAACGCTTAAAGAGGTAAAAAAATGACGAAAACAATTGCAATTAATGCAGGTAGTTCAAGTTTGAAATGGCAATTATACCAAATGCCAGAAGAAACAGTTTTGGCAAAAGGTCTCATCGAGAGAATTGGACTCAAAGATTCCATTTCCACAGTAAAATTTGATGGTCGAGCAGAAAAACAAGTTTTAGACATTGAGAACCACACACAAGCGGTTAAAATCCTTCTAGATGATTTGATTCGTTTTAATATTATTGCTTCCTATGATGAAATCACTGGAGTAGGACACCGTGTCGTTGCAGGTGGTGAGTACTTCAAAGAGTCTGCTCTTGTAGATGAAGAAGTGCTTCAAAAGGTAGAAGAACTTTCTTTATTAGCGCCTTTGCATAACCCTGCAAACGCTGCTGGAATTCGCGCCTTTAAAGAGTTGTTGCCAGACATCACTAGCGTGGTGGTATTTGACACTTCTTTCCATACAACAATGCCTGAAAAAGCCTATCGTTATCCTCTTCCAACTAAATATTACACTGAAAACAAGGTTCGTAAGTATGGAGCTCACGGGACTAGCCATGAGTATGTAGCCCACGAAGCGGCTAAGCTTCTTGGAAAACCAATCGAAGAGTTGAAATTAATCACCTGTCACATTGGGAATGGGGCTTCTATTACAGCGGTAGACAAAGGAATTTCAGTAGATACTTCTATGGGCTTCACACCACTTGGTGGAATCATGATGGGAACACGTACAGGGGATATTGACCCTGCCATTATTCCGTACTTAATGGAGAACACAGAAGATTTCAAAAATCCAGAAGATATCAGTCGTATCTTGAACCGTGAATCTGGTCTTCTAGGAGTGTCTGAACTTTCTAGTGATATGCGTGATATTCACGAAGCCATGCGCAATGGGAATGATAAGGCGCTTTTGGCAAACGATATTTTTGTTGATCGTATTAAGAAATACATCGGGCAATACTTTGCTGTCTTGAATGGAGCAGACGCCATCATCTTTACAGCTGGTATCGGAGAAAACTCTAAAACGATCCGTGGACAAGTCATTAACGGGATGACTTGGTTCGGCTGTGATGTGGATCCAGAAAAGAATGTCTTTGGTGCAGAAGGGGATATTTCAACACCAGATGCCAAAGTGAGAGTCTTGGTAATCCCAACAGATGAAGAATTAGTCATTGCACGTGATGTAGAACGTTTTAAAAACAAGGGATAAGACTTTTATTCTAAAGAAAGAAGAGAGAAGAGGCTGATTCGAAGCGCCTCTTTTTTCTGTTTTGCGATTTCTACTTGGGCTTGCTCCAGTTGGCCATCTATGCTATACTAGAAAAATAGTTTGATAATCGAGGTAAAATAATGGAAAATTGGATGGAGAAAAAATGGGTTTCGAATGGTTTATGGTTACTAATCGGAATACCGCTATTGTTTGCAACTCAACTACCGATGGTCGCTTTGATTTTGGGGATTGAAAATGCTTGGTCAAATTGGACAATTAATAGCCTGGTCCTTGGGGTTACCATGATTCTCGTCTATTTGCTTTGGTGGTTTATGAAATGGAGTCCACTCGATCCACTAGATTTTTCACGGATTACAGGCAGAGATATTGGACGAAATTTCCTTTTCTTTTTGCTTCTACTTGCAAATAATATTGTGGGGGCTACAGTGCTTCGGAATATAGGAGAGACCACTACAGCCAATCAGGAAACAATTCAGGGGATTTCTTCAGTGGCCCCTCAGCTGGCAATGGGGTTGCTCATTGTCGTAGTGGCACCTTTAGGAGAAGAAATTATCTGTCGGGCTGTGATTCCCCGCTTAATCTTTAAGGGATACGAAAAAATTGGCTATTTGGTTGGGGCTGTTGTTTTTGCCTATTTACACACACCAAGTAATCTTGGTTCCTGGGTCATCTATGGTGGCATGTCCCTCATCTTGACTTGGGTCGCCTACCGCTACAAACGAGTAGAATATTCTATTTTATTGCACTTTACCTTGAATGCTTTTGCCTTTCTGATAACTGTTCTGGTTTCTTTTCTTCCTGCTTAAAATATGGTAGAATGATAGGACCAATGGGTTTTATTCAGAAGCTTTGGTCAGCTACCAAAGAAGCATCTAGGCGCAGATAGAGACAAACTCAGAGGTTGGAATCATTCTAACCTCTTTTCTATGCTTGGTTGGCTTTTCTTAGAAAGATGAAGGAAGATATGTCAAAGAGTGAATGGAGACAACTAGGCAAGGATCGGACCCTTCTATGTGGCATCCTCAATGTCACCCCCGACTCCTTTTCAGATGGGGGGCGTTACCAAACGGTAGAAAGAGCTCTGGAACAGGCTCGCAAGCTAATTGCAGAAGGGGCAAGGATGCTGGATATTGGTGGAGAGTCCACACGTCCAGGGAGTCACTTCGTAGAGATCCAAGAAGAGATCCAGCGGGTCGTACCAGTGATTGAAGCGATTCGAGCAGAGAGTGATATCTTGATATCGGTTGATACTTGGAAGTCAGAGGTTGCTCGTGTAGCTCTAGAAGCTGGAGCAGACTTGGTCAATGATATTACAGGCCTGCTTGGGGATCCGCAAATGGCGAGGGTGATTGCAGAAGCTCGTGCTGGAGCCGTTGTTATGTTTAATCCAGTCATGGCTCGTCCTCATCATCCAAGTTCTGTGATTTTTCCGTCCTTTGGTTTTGAGCCGGCCTTTTCATCGGAGGAGCTAGCGCAGTTTGAAGGTCTTCCTATCCAAGACTGTATGTGGGCCTTCTTTGACAAGAGTCTTGAGAGGGCAGAGGAAGCAGGATTGAGTCAGGATCAACTCTTCTTAGATCCTGGGATCGGTTTTGGCTTGACCAAGCGGGAAAACCTCCAACTCTTGCAGAACCTAAAAACCATTCATGCCAAGGGCTATCCGATCTTTTTAGGAGTCTCTCGTAAGCGCTTTGTGGTCAATATTCTAGAAGAAGAGGGATTTGAGACCGACCCTGAAACAAAAGAAGGATTTTACAATCGGGATTTGGCCTCAAGCCATTTAACGAGTATGGCTGCCAGCCAAGGGGTAGAAATCGTTCGCGTGCATGATATACCTCTTCATAAGATGGCAGTAGCTATTGGTAGTGCGATCTACCAAGCTGATCAAGCGCCGGACCTTCATTTAAAACAATATCGCTAAAGAAAAGAGAAGAGATATGACAGTAGATCTCAGTTGGTTAGCTAGGTATCGTTCTTCCGAGCCCCATTTCGGCTTGGAACGAATGGAAGCCCTGCTAGCCTTGAGGGGGAATCCTCACCTCGCCTGTCCTGTAATCCATCTAGCTGGGACCAATGGGAAAGGATCAACCCTAGCTCATTTGCGGTCTTTACTAGAAGCTAAAGAGTTGCGGGTTGGTGTTTTCACTTCCCCCTATCTAGTTTCCTTTAATGAGCAAATCAGTATCGATGGGATTCCCATTTCGGACCGAGATGTGGAGACTTATCTGTCCCTCTATCAGGAGTTACTTGCAAAAAACAGTTCTGATCAGACCTTACGTGGCTTGACCGAGTTCGAGTTGATGACGGTCATGGCCTTTGATTATTTTGCGGCAGAGAAGCCAGATGTGGTCGTGATGGAAGTGGGGATGGGCGGTCGTCTCGATAGTACCAATGTTTGCCAGCCTATTTTGACAGCCATCACGACGATTGGCCTGGACCATGTGGCACTCTTAGGACCGGATTTAGCCTCGATTGCACGGGAGAAGGCAGGGATCATCAAGGAAAAGATTCCGGTCTTGCTAGGCCGGATGGAACTGGAAGCCCAAGAAGTCATTGTGCAGCAGGCCCGCCGCCTATCTGCACCAGTAGAGTTGCTAGGACAGGACTTTTTAGTTGGCTACCAAGAATCTTTGGCTGATGGAGAAGTTTTTCATTATCGGAGCCAGTATCGGGAAGAACTGCAACTGAAGACAGGGTTATTGGGACTTCATCAAGTAGACAATGCTGGTCTGGCCTTAGCTCTCTGCGATACCTTCTGTCAAGAAAAAGGACTCTCCCTCTTGAGCCAAGAAGAAATCCTCCAAGCTTGGAAGGGAGTCCAGTGGCCAGGTCGCCTAGAGATCATTTCTAGTCAGCCTCTCATCATTCTAGATGGCGCCCATAATCCGCATGCAGTAGCTCCTCTTGTAACCACCATGAAAGAACGTTATGGACAACTGGACAAGCAAGTCTTGTTTACCTGTATCCAGACCAAGGCGATCGAGGAGATGCTGGAACTGTGGAGTGGACTGGAAAAGAGTTCGTTGACCTTGACGACCTTTGAAGACCCACGGGCCTATTCCGCAAAAGAAATGCAGAAAATAGCTCATCAAAAAGGCCTGCCTTATCAAGAGTGGAAGCTATTTTTAACGAATTATATAGAAAAAGAATCGCAACAATCTGATCTCCTCTTAGTGACGGGATCCTTGTACTTTTTGGCTCAAGTAAGAGCCTTTCTAATTGAAGAAATCAGTAGGAGATGACATGGATACAAAGAAAATTCAAGAAGCCGTGAAGATGATTATCGACGCAGTCGGTGAAGACGGAAACCGTGAGGGCTTGCAAGAAACTCCAGAACGCATTGCCAAGATGTACCAAGAGATTTTTGCAGGGCTTAACCAAACTGCAGAAGTCCACCTATCAAAATCTTTTGAGATTGTGGACAACAATATGGTGGTGGAAAAGGATATCTTCTTCCACTCTATGTGTGAACACCATTTCTTGCCCTTCTATGGCAAGGTCCACATTGCCTATATCCCCAATGGGCGCGTAGCAGGCCTTTCTAAGCTAGCTCGGACAGTGGAAGTGTATGCCAAAAAACCTCAAATCCAGGAGCGCTTGACGATGGAAATCGCGGATGCCTTGATGGAGTATCTAGGAGCACAGGGAGCCCTTGTTTGGGTGGAGGCAGAGCACATGTGTATGAACATGCGTGGAGTGCGGAAACCAGGAACGGCCACTGTGACGACAGCGGCGCGTGGCTTGTTAGAGACAGATAAAGACCTGAAAAACGAAGCCTATAAACTGATGGGACACTAACCCCTAGATGAACTGAGGTGACTATCGTGGATCAATTACGGATCAAAGATTTGGAAATTTATGCCTATCATGGTGTTTTTTCCGCTGAAAAGGAATTGGGGCAGCGTTTTGTCCTGGATGTTTGTGTCGATTACGAGATGACAAAGTCTGCTCGGACGGGTGATTTGACGGCTTCGATCCATTATGGAATCTTAGCTGAGCAACTGACAGACTGGGTTCAAGCTGAGAAGATCGATTTGATTGAGACAGTGGCTTTTCAGCTAGTGGAGAAGATTTTTGCGACCTATGACTTTGTCAGAAAGGTTCGACTTGAGTTGAAAAAACCTTGGGCTCCAGTCCCTCTACCTTTGGATACCTGTTCGGTCACGATTGAACGAGAAAAAAGACGGACCTTTATTGGTCTGGGAACCAATATGGGCGATAAGGGACACCAGTTGGCAACAGCTGTATCCAAATTAGAAGAAAAGGGGCTCACGATTCTCCAAACCTCTTCTCAGATTGAGACAGCACCTTGGGGAGGGGTTGAGCAGGATAGCTTCCTCAACCAAGTCGTAGAGGTCGAAACTTGGTTTACGCCCCAAGACTTGATTGAGACCTTGCTAGGAATCGAACTAGAAATGGGTCGGGTCCGTGAGATCAAATGGGGACCTCGTGTCATCGATTTAGATCTCCTTTATATGGAGGATTTGATCCTCTATAGTCCAGATTTGATTCTCCCTCATCCGTATGTGGCAGAACGGGCATTTGTCCTAGAATCCTTAAATGAAATTGCTCCTTACTTTGTGGATCCTGTCCAAAGAAGACAGATCCGACAACTGTGGGAGGCTGTGAAAGAAACAAAAGATACATAAACTGTTTCTTGATATAAAACAACCTAAGTGATGTTGAAAAGAAGCAAATGCTCCATATTATTAGGTTTATTCAAACATGTACAGGAACTTTCCGCGGTGAAAAAAGTGCTAGAAACAATATTGTTTCTAGCACTCGGGAGTTTTGGAACCTTAGATCCAAAACTAAGTCATGGAACTTCTTCGAAGTTCGCTGACGTCCGTACTCACCTAAGGAAAGTTTCTAAGATTACTTTGTATTCAATCAGAGGTAGCTGATCCAAGGGTCAGCTACCTTTTTTCACCTTGACAAGTTGATTGAGCAGGACTATACTGAGCTTAACTAGACTAGGAGTGGAGGGACTGATGAAATCTTATCTTGTAAAATGGTTGATCGCGATTGTCTTAGCTGTTCTTTTTCTTTGGTTGAGTTTGGAAACGGACTTACTTCCAAAAGAAGTGTATCCAATCCTCCTTGTCCTGATGCTGGTTGTGGGGCTCTATCTTTTTAAGGAAAAGTAATTCCCCATCCAGCTAACATACGAAAAATCCCTTGGATGCCAACTGTTTCGGGCACTCAAGGGATTTTTGGTATATGGAGCTAGGACCAAAGGTCTAGCCTTGGTTTTCTTTATTTGCGGTACAAGCGATCGTATTGGTAAACTGGATCCATGGTTACATGGATACCCAGTTTGCGAAGAACGTTCTTATCTTCGTCTGTCAACATCACTGTTGAATGAGCTTCGCTCCCTTTCAATCGACCTAATTCTTGCATGGCAAGATTAGCCTCTGGATGGTTCATGGCTGTAATGGCTAGGGCGATGAGGATTTCATTTGAATGGAGGCGAGGGTTGCGGCTGCCCAAGTGGTTGATCTTCAAGCCTTGGATTGGTTTCACATATTCTGGCTCAATCAACTTGGTTTCTTTATCAATATTGGCCAATTTCTTGATGGCGTTGATGAGAACAGCTGCCGTTGGACCAAATAAGTCAGAGGTCTTACCTGTCACGATTTCTCCGTTTGGTAATTCGAGGGCCAAGGCAGGATCACCAGTTTCTTCTTCTTTTTGGCGGGCAAGGATGGTGACTTGGCGATCTTTTGGTGAAATACCTAAGTCGTTCATTAAGAGTTCAATTTTCTTAATAGCCCCACTGCCAACACGCTCCGCTTTCACATCCAGAATGGTTTGGTAGTAACGGCGGATAATTTCTTGCTTAGAGGCTTCAATCGCTGCGTCGTTGTCCACAATGGCAAAGCCGACCATGTTCACTCCCATATCCGTTGGGGAAGCGTAAGGAGATTCTCCGAGGATGCGTTCCAACATCCGCTTCAAGACAGGGAAGATTTCGATATCTCGGTTGTAGTTGACCGTTGTTTCGCCATAGGTTTGGAGGTGGAATGGGTCAATCATATTGACATCGTCTAGGTCTGCTGTCGCTGCTTCATAGGCCAAATTCACTGGGTGGTGCAAAGGCAAGTTCCAAACTGGGAAAGTCTCAAACTTAGCATAACCAGATTTGATGCCATTCAGTTGGTCATGGTACATATTGGACATACAAGTAGCCAATTTACCAGAACCAGGACCAGGAGCTGTCACGACAACGAGATTGCGGCTAGTCTGAATATAGTCGTTTTTCCCCATTCCCTCAGGAGAAATGATGTGATCCATATCCGTTGGGTAGCCCTTGATTGGGTAGTGGAGGTAAGAGGCGATGCCATTCTTTTCCAACTGTTTACGAAAAACATCTGCGGCTGGTTGACCAGCATACTGAGTGATGACGACAGAACCAACATAGATGCCCAATTCGTTGAATTTATCGATCAAGCGAAAGACCTCTTGGTCATAAGAGATACCTAGGTCACCACGCGCCTTTGAATGCTCAATGTTATTGGCATTAATAGCGATAACAATCTCCACTTGGTCACGAAGTTCTTGGAGAAGCTTAATTTTGTTATCTGGTTCATAACCAGGAAGGACACGTGCAGCATGGAAATCTTCCAACATTTTTCCCCCAAACTCTAGGTAGAGCTTGCCATCAAATTGGTTGATGCGCTCGAGGATGTGATCACGTTGCAAATTCAAATACTTTTCGGAACTAAAAGCTTGTTTCTTCATTTAAACCTCCAATAAAGAAGCGAGGGTGATCTTTAGCGGTACTCCGCCTTTCATATAAGGAAAGGGGAGTGCAAAAGAACACCCGTTGCAATATTTATTCAGTATTATATCAAAAAAACCCCAAGATGGGGATTTTAAACAATTATTTTGAGAAAAATATTAATAATTCTTAATTAAATCAACCGTTGAACGATCCAATTTTTGAACCAAGGCTTGAAGGAAGGCTTGGGCTTGAAGGAAGTCATCCATAGCGTAGAGGGTTTGGTGAGAGTGGATGTAGCGCGCGCAGACTCCGATGGTTGTAGATGGCACTCCACCACTTCGTAAGTGGGCCACTCCAGCATCCGTTCCGCCTTTTCCACAGTAGTATTGGTACTTGATACCCGCTTCTTCAGCAGTGGTTAGGAGGAAGTCCTTCATATTTGGCAACATGAGGTGACCTGGGTCAAAGAAACGAAGGAGGGTACCCTCGCCGATAGCTCCTTGCCCTCCGTAGACATCTGCAGCTGGAGAACAGTCAACAGCCAGGAAGATTTCTGGATCAAACTTGGTCACAGAAGTCCCTGCACCACGCAGTCCGACTTCTTCTTGGACAGTCGCTCCGACATATAGTTCGTTTGCTAGGGCTTGTCCAGAGAGGGCTTGTGCCAATTCGCTGACCATCAAGACCCCATAACGGTTGTCCCAAGCTTTGGAAATGATGTTTTTCTGATTGGCTGTTAAGATTGCAGTGCTTTCAGGGACCAAGGTGTCGCCCGGACGGATCCCAAAGCTCTCGGCTTCTTCTTTATTGGCAAAGCCACCATCAAATACAATATCCCCAATAGCTGGAAGAGCAGGACCATTTGCGCCACGCGTCAAATGTGGGGGAACAGATCCAGAAATGACAGGATAGGAATGGCCATCGCGTGTCAAAAGGGTGAAACGTTGGCTGCTGACCACCATAGGGTTCCAACCACCGATTTCAACCACGCGGAAGGTGCCGTCTGCCTTGATCTCACTGACCATAAAGCCAACTTCATCCATATGGCCTGCGACCATGATGCGAGGAGCGTGAGCCGCTTCTGAGTGACGTACCCCAAAGATGCTTCCCAAGCCGTCTGTGACCACTTCATCCACATGTGGAGTGATCTGTTTGCGTAGATAATCGCGAACAGGCGCTTCGTGGCCAGAGATGGCAGGAAGTTCTGTTACTTCTTTGATTTTAGAAAATAAATCAGTCATAAGTTACCTTCTTTCTGATTGTTATTTTATCACTTTTTTAGTCGAGATGGTAGTGGCAGTTGAAGGGGATGAGAGCAGATCGTAATTGTTGGTAGCAGTATTCTCCTTTCGTTGTCCCAGCTTGTATTTTGTGTTACAATATGAGGTATGAAAGCTAAAAAAATCATTTTATCCAGCCTTGCAGCAGCTAGTGCAAGTGCTCTTGCCCTTGGGGCCTATAAAATTGCCAAAGATCAAAAACGTCTGCGGACGCAAGAAGAGTTAGTCGCAGAAGTCCGTGAGCAGATGGAGAATATGGGAAAGATTGCGACCCTTTATGTGGAACTCTATGAATCAAGCGAAGAACGTCTGGTAGGAGGGCTCGTATTTGAGGATGAGCGCCACTATCGCTTTGTCTATGAAGAAGGCCTTCTTCAGTATGAAGAGGAAAAACTATGATCATACCACAGTCTTTAGAGGAATTAGCCAGCTACGTCGAGCAAGAAGGAAAGAAGGTTTTCTTCTTTTCAGCGGATTGGTGTGGCGATTGCCGGTATATCCAGCCCTTTTTGCCAGAGATTGAAGCGGAAAACCCTGAATTTACCTTCGTTTTGGTTGACCGAGACCAGTATCTAGACCTGGCTAAGCTTTGGGATATCTATGGCATTCCGAGTCTAGTGGTCCTAGACAAGGATCGGGAACTGGGTCGTTTCGTCAATCGCGACCGTAAAACCAAGGCTCAGATTTCAGAATTTTTAGCAGGATTGAAGTAGGAGAAAGAGAAAAAATGATTGTAACCTATAATAAAGAACAAGTCGGCGATGTCTTAATGCTTACCTTGAAAAACAGTGGGGATGCCAAATTAGCAGCAGAGCGCAAAGGCAAAGTAGCCCGTGTCTACTGTGAAGACAAGCAAGAAACAGTGGCCTGGAATATTTTTGAGGCTTCGACTTTCTTTGCACTTGATGGCAAGGGGCAAATTTTCTTGAGTGATGAGCAAGTTGCACGTCTCAATCAAGAATTGCAAGCGGAAGGATTTGCAGAAGTCTTGGTCAATGACAAGGAGCCTAAGTTTGTCGTGGGGCAAATCGTTGAAATGGTTGCTCATCCAGATAGTGACCACCTCAACATCTGCCAGGTGGCTGTCGGACCAGACAAGACGGTTCAGATCGTAGCAGGTGCGCCAAATGCGCGTGAAGGTCTCAAGACAATCGTGGCTCTACCAGGTGCGATGATGCCAGATGGAAGCTTGATTTTCCCAGGGGCCCTTCGTGGAGAAAAGAGCTTTGGGATGATGTGTAGCCCACGCGAATTGCACTTACCAAATGCTCCACAAAAACGCGGGATTATTGAATTGCAAGATACAGAAGAGGTGGGAACTCCATTTGACCCCACCCGTCACTGGCAAGGATAAGAGAGTGGGACAAAAGTCCTAACTTCTCAATTGTCTTTGGATTGTCGAGCAAAACGCAGTGGTTGAGTGGGCTCTACTACGCTGATTTCATCAGCTTTTACAGCCCTACTCAACTGTGCGGAGGTGGGACGACGAAATCGAATTCTAACGAATGACCGATTTCTGTCCCACTCTCTTTTTTATTTTTTCCTCAAATGGCTAAAAAACTACGAATTATATAAGTAGGAGGAAAAAATATGTACAATAAAGTAATTTTAATCGGGCGCCTTGTGGCAGACCCAGAGCTTCATAAGACCAATACAGACAAGTCCGTTGCCCGCGCAACTCTGGCTGTTAATCGGCGTTACAAGGATCAAAATGGCGAGCGGGAGGCGGACTTTATCACCCTAGTGGTCTGGGGGAAATTAGCAGAGACCCTTGTCTCCTATGCCAACAAGGGGAGCTTGCTCTCAGTAGATGGCGAGCTTCGAACCAGACGTTATGAGAAAAATGGGGCGACACAATATGTGACAGAAGTGCTCTGTCAAGGCTTCCAGCTCTTAGAAAGTCGCGCTCAACGAGCGATGCGGGCTAATGGAGCGGGAGGGGATCTAGCGGATCTCATCCTCGAAGAGGAAGAACTTCCATTTTAAAAGACGAAAACGGTGCAGTTGCTAAGCTGTGTCGTTTTTTCTTTTTCGAAAACTTCTCGCTGAAGTTGCAGGGAAAAGTTATCGTCTAGAAAGAGGAGTAAAACGCATTCATTTCCGTAAGACCTTCAAGCTCTTGGTAAAAAATGCTATAATAAAAGGTATTAAATGCGAACGAAAAGGTTTGATGTTGTAAAATAATTCGTTTTTAAGAGGAGAAGAGATGGGGTTGGAAGAGGGAACTGATCAAAAGAAACGCGATCGAGCGATGATCTATACGATATTTTTGAGCCTGGTTTTTGTGGTAGGGGTCATCTACTTGAATGCTAGTCAACTAAAGCCTGTGCGTGGTCAGATGCGGATTGGCGTGACCTACATGACCATGAACAATGAATTCTATCAAACACTTAATGCAGAAATTGAACGAGTGGCTGACGAAAAAGGGGACTTGCTTCTAGTTCGTAATCCAGAGTTAGACGAAGAAAAACAAAGTCAACAGATTGATTATTTTCGTCAACAAAAGGTCAATGTGATTGTGATTAATCCTGTAAAAGGAGATAGCCCTAAAATCATTGCTTCCTTAAAGAGAGCCCAGCAGGCAGGGATTAAAATCATTGCAGTGGACAGTCAGCTCAGCCATTTCACGGTAGATGCCAGTGTGGTGTCGGATAATTACCAAGCAGGGGTCTTGGTAGCCCAGCGCTTGATGAAGCAGAAAAAAGAGGCGAAAATCCTCCTCTTAGAGCATAAGGGGACGATATCGGCAGAGCAACGGATTCAAGGGTTCTTAGATACGATTCAGTCGGAACCTGCCTATCAGATTGTTGGGAGAGAAGAGACTCGTGGGCAAACGGAATTGGCCCTGCCAGCTGTTTCCCAGGTCATTCAGGACGGTCTTGCATTTGATGCTGTCGTGGCCTTAAATGATCGGGCAGCCATCGGAGCTTTAGCAGCGATTAAGGAAAATCAATTAGCTATGCCGATTTCTATTTATGGAATCGATGGCTCTCCGGATATGAAGGTTTTGCTTTCGACGACGGATGATATTGAAGGGACAGTTGCTCAATCTCCTCTTAAAATGGGAAGACAGGTGATGCAAGTGATTGAGTGCATGAGGACAGGTAAATCCTACAAGGAGCAATATAAGATCCCAGTAGAGATGATTGATAAGGATAATGTTGACCGATACGATGTCAACGGGTGGCAGTAATGACCAAGCTCCGCGGCATTCGTTATAGTTTGATTTTCTTAAAAATCATTAATTTCATCGCCATTTTATTTAGCAGTTCGCTCTACCTACATGCGACCAATTACATCATTGCCAAGGGGCAAGGGTATCAATTATTGGAGCAATTAAGAGCAATACCGAGTTCACCAGCTCAGAATTTTTGGATCTCCATTCTTCTCTTTGGAGGGATTCTTCTCATTACCTTTTATCGGATGCGTCAAGGGACACAGGAGTGGTCAGTTTTTGACAAATGGAATATTCTAGAAATACTGCTGATGCTAGGTGTCATGATGGCCCTCAGCTTCTCCTACAATGGGATCATCCTCTTGGTATTTGCTGATATCTTTTACGGTTCCAAAGAGTTTAGTAGTTCCAAAGATAGGCGCTACTGGTTTGCCTTTATCCTTCTGAGTTTTATAGTCCTCCTTGTGACCAATTATGACATTCTTTCTCTAGTTGTGCAATTGCCTTCGCTAGATGCCTATATTGCCTTCTATCCTTCATCGATTCGGATGCTCATCCTATTCGCTAAAAATGCGCTAGCTTCTTTAAATATGGTTGTCTTTATTATTTCTCTTCTCTTTTACATTTTATCGGTAGTGGCAGAGCACCATCGGATTGAAAAAGAGTTAGAAATGGTTTCGCAGGTTAATACGGAATTAAATAGCTACATGGCCCTTTCGGAAAAGATTGCGGAGGATCGGGAGCGCAAGCGAATAGCACGGGAAATTCATGATACTCTGGGCCATGCCTTGACGGGTATTTCTGCAGGGATTGATGCAGTTGGGGTTTTGATTGATATTGACCCTGGTCGTGCCAAGACCCAGCTTCAATCGGTCTCTACGGTGGTACGAGATGGAATCAAGGACGTCCGGGGCTCTTTGAACAAGCTTCGGCCAGGTGCCTTGGAGGACCATACCTTGAGGGATGCGGTTTTGAAATTGGTTCACGAATACCAAGCTATTTCCAACTTACAAGTCGAGCTAACCTATGACTGGGATGATGTAGATCTGGATGTCATGGTGGAGGACACCGTCTTTCGAGTGATTCAGGAGTCCATGACCAATTCTGTCCGCCACGGTCATGCGACCTACATGCAGATTTCATTTTTGGTGGAAGATGCCTATGTCATGATTCTCCAAGATAATGGGGTCGGCTTTGACCAACTACAGGTCGGCTATGGCTTGAAACAAATGCGAGAGCGGGTCTCTATCTTGGGAGGAAGGATAGAATTTGCCAATCGAAATGGATTTTATACACGAATTGAATTGCCTAAAGAAAAAGGAGGAAAGATCTTATGATCAAAGTAATGATTGCGGATGACCAAGCACTGATTCGCGAGTCGCTCCAAATTATTTTGTCTGCCCATCAAGATATTCAGGTGACTTCTGCAGTGGCGGACGGTCACGAGGTGCTAGAGCGAATCCCTCAAGATCGACCAGATGTCGTATTGATGGATATTCGTATGCCCAAGATGGATGGCGTGATGGCGACAAAAGAAGTCAAGGAACGCTTCCCTGAGGTTAAAATCATCATTCTGACCACCTTTGACGATGATGATTTCATCTTTCGTGCTTTGAAATATGGAGCTTCAGGGTATTTGCTTAAAGGGGCTTCAACAGAGGAGCTCTACCAAGCCATTCAAATTGTTTATCATGGGGGAGCCATGATAAACCCTAATATTGCTAGTAAGGTTTTTCAGATTTTTTCTCAGATGGCTCAGAGCAATTACACAATCTCCGTTTCTGAAGAATATGTGAGCGACTTATCCCTGACTGAATGGCGGATCATCCAGCAGGTTGGTTTTGGGGAGTCTAATAAGGAAATCGCAGCCAAACTGTTCCTGTCTGAGGGAACGATTCGGAATTACCTGTCAACCATTTTGTCTAAGTTGAACCTGCGGGATCGGACCCAGCTAGCTATTTGGTCTGTTCAAAAAGGTGTGACCACTAAGGATTTTGGAACAGAAAGTGATGGCCGATGAAGAAAAAACGTAAGATACGAGGTACCAGATTTTTTCTAGGGATCTTCTTGCTTCTTCTGCTTGCTGGAGGGATTTGGTGGCAGCGTCAGCCAAGGATTGTCCGTTTGGGGGTCTACGCAGGATCTAGCTGGGATGTACCCACCCAAACAGAAGAAAAAGTCTTGGACCAAGCGATTGCTCGTTTTGAAAAAACGCATCCAGGGGTAAAGATTGTCTATGAAAGCGGGATTCCGAAGAATAAGTATGCGAACTGGTTAGCCAATCAGATCCTCCATGGACAGGAGCCAGATCTATATATGGTATCCAGTACAGAGTTGCCAGTGTTAGCGGCGCGTGGGGCGGTGGAAGATTTGACCCCCTTGATGGAAAAACAGGTCGATCCTTCTCATTTTTATCCAGTTGCTCTAGAAGCCGGCAAGTACAAGAATCGTCAATATGCCCTCCCATTTGAGAGCAATCCTGTTTTGATGTGTGTCAATAAGGATTTATTGGAAAAGGAAGGGATTGCTATTCCGAAAGAGGGGTGGACCTTGGAGGAATTTTATGCTATTTGTCAAAAAGTGACGAAGGATACGGATGGAGATGGGGAGCTAGATCAGTTTGGAAGTACAGATTATACTTGGCGAGAGGCCTTGGCAGCCTACGGGGGACAGCTGTTCCGCCAGGATAACATTAGTCTGACGAGTAAAGAAATGAAGCGTTCGCTCTATTTTGTTGAAAAACTCGAAGCTCTTCATGGGAACTTCAATGTCACTTCAAAAAATTTTGATGAAGGCAAGGTCGCTTTCTATCCAATGACCTTGGCCCAGTATCGAACTTATAAACCTTATCCTTATCATGTTGCCAAGTATTCGAATTTCACTTGGACCTGTATCCCTATGCCCGGGGCTTCTGGTTCTACTCCATCAACCTTAGTGGATACGTCCTTATTTGCTCTGTCTTCTCGGGCTAGTGCTAGCAAGGAGGCCAAGGAATTCATGGAATTTTTGACCCAGGACCAGCAGGTCCAGCAGGAACTCTTTCGGCAGTCGCAGGGAACCTCTGTCCTCCCTTCGGTGGTCAATAGTTCGGAAAGTCGTGACCTCCTTAAAGCGGATGACTTTGGGTCCGACTCCCTGACGAATCGGACCCTGGACCGAATTATGAAAAAAGCTGTCCTAAGCACTCCTGGGAACCTGCCAACTGATATCTGGGATCGATTGGACTATCTCATTCATAATGCCCTTAAAGCAAAAGATATTGATAATCAATTGCCTCAAATTCAAAAGATTATTGAGGAAATGCTTCGTGAGAAGTTTCGTTAAGAAGAACTAGGCATCTGTCAAGTGACAGATGTCATTTTTTTATTGACAGATGTCAACTTTTCTTTGTGACAAATGACAATAGTAAAACGCTTTCAAAAGCAATACAATAAGGTCATCATAAAGGAGGCGAAAGGATGAAGTATCTGGTATTAGTCAGTCATGGTGGACTGGCAGAAGGTCTGAAAAGTTCACTGGCAATGTTTGCTGGGGATAAGATAGATCAGGTGATTGCGGTCGGACTGAAAGAAGGCAAATCGGTAGATGATTTTGCTCATGATTTTCGTCAGGCTCTAGCACCTTTGGCAGATGAGGACTCTGTCTTAGTTCTAGCGGACATTGTAGGTGGAAGTCCTTTGACAACAGCTGCAACGGTGCTAGAGGAGCAAGGAAAGCTGTCTAGAGCCTTGATCTTAGGTGGAATGAACTTGACCATGGCGCTGACAGCAGTTGTGATGAAGGACATGATGGAGGGGGCAGACTTAGTCCAAGTGATTTTATCCGAAGCTTCCACTGCCTTACAAGAATTTGCCCTTGCTTCAGTAGAGGGTGATGATGAAGAAGACGATGATATTTAATTTAGGGAGGTTAGAAAATGGTAGTATCATTTGTACGCATTGATGACCGTATGATCCACGGTCAAACAGTAACTCGATGGGCTAAAGAAAAGCCTTGTGATGGCTTAATCGCCGTCAACGACGCAGCAGCTTCCAATAAGGTCTTGATCCAAGCCTATAAAGGGGCTTCAGATAAGAAAACCTTTGTTTGGACCAAGGAAGCTTTCAAGGAAAAATCTGCAAAAGTAACGGAATCAGAAACTCGCTATTTCTTGATTACCAAGAACCCCATCGATATGAAAGAAATTTTGGTCGACCAAGGATTTGTTCCAGGGGATGTCAAAGAAATCATTGTCGGTCCTGCAAATGACCGTCCGGGTGCTGTGAAATTGGGGAACAACCAATCCATCACCCAGGAAGAAGCAGAAGCTATTGAAGCTATTCAGGCTGCTGGTTACAAGGTAAAATTCCAGTTGTTACCAGATGTGTCGATTGGTTACTGGGATGATTTTAAATCAAAATTCGGATTCTAGAAAGGGGAGCACATTCTAGCTCTTCGTCACTAAACTATATTTACAAACAAAAGGAGCGTTTGTTATGACAATTTCATGGATTCAAGCAATCTTGCTTGGTATTTTCGCCAGCTTGTCTTCAATGCCTGGTATGGGTGGTTCCAGTATCGGGAACTATACACTTGGTCGTCCCCTGGTCGGAGGTTTGATTTCAGGGTTGATCCTTGGAGATGTGACAACCGGTATCATGGTCGGGGTTGCCCTTCAGGTCGTATACATCGCCTTGGTTACTCCTGGTGGAACTGTATCTGCCGATGTGCGGGCTATTTCTTATATTGGAATTCCTCTTTCTATCTTATTTGTTCATGCTAACAATATTACTGGTGAGGCAGCAATTGCAGCAGCAGCAGCCCCAATCGGTGCAGCCGTTGGGACTATCGGTACCGTTCTTTTCTACGGTACTGCGACAATGAATTTGCTTTGGCAACACATCGGTTGGAAAGCCGTTGAAGAAGGAAACTTCAAAAAACTCTACGCAGTTGACTGGGTTTACCCTTGGATCTCTCATTTCCTCTTCTCTTTCCTTCCAACAATGATTATCACCAAATTCGGTGAAAACATGGTAGATTTGATGAAACAATACCTTCCGATGGATGGTTACTGGATGAAAGCCCTCTTTACGGTCGGTGCCCTTCTTCCATGTGTCGGTATTGCCATCCTCTTGAAGCAAATCGTTACAGAAGTGAGAGACTTCATTCCATTCTTTGTTGGATTTACTTTGGCAAAATCTCTTGGCTTGAACTTGGTAGCGAGTGCGGTAGTTTCATTAATCTTTGCGGTGATCTACTATGAACTTGAAGTGATTAAAACAATGAAAGTCGTCTCTGCTGGAGTAAATGACTTTGACGATGATGAGGAGGATATCTAAGATGGCTGATAAAAAGAAAATTTCAAAGAAAACGCTAACCAAAGCATTCCATCATTGGTATTATGGTCACTTGACCTGTTTCTCTCAAGAACACATGCAAACCTTTGGGTATTTGACTTCTATGCTTCCAATCGTGGAAGAAATGTATGATTCTAAAGAAGAACAAAAAGAAGCTATGCAAACCTATACAGCCTTCTTTAATACCGAACCCCAACTAGGATCACTGGTTGTAGGGATTACAGCTGGTTTGGAAGAAGCGCGTGCCAATGGAGAAGCAGTAGATGGCGAAACCATCAACGGGATGCGTGCTGGTTTGATGGGCCCAATCGCTGGGATTGGGGACTCCTTGGTTGTTGGGACCTTAATCCCTGTACTTCTCGGGATTGCCCTTGGTCTTTCTAAAGGCGGAAACATTGCAGGAGCTCTCTTCTATATCGTCGTTTGGAACCTCTTGGTCTACTTAGGCATGCGTTTCGCCTTCTTCAAAGGGTATCACTTAGGGGACAAGGCTGTTGAATTCCTTGTAGGACCAAAAGGACAAGCCCTTCGTAAAGCGATTAGTGTGGTCGGTGGTATGGTCATCGGTGCCGTAGCAGCGACTTGGGTCTCTGTTACAACAGCCCTCGAATTCAAAAATGCTGACGGAGAAGCCTTCCTTAAAATCCAAGAAAAGATTGATGGCGTCTATCCAGGTCTCTTGACTGCTGCCTTTATCACGCTTTGCTGGTGGCTCATGGCGAAGAAGAAAGTCTCACCAAACAAGGTCATGCTTCTCTTAGTCATCATCGCCTTAGCTGGGGTAGCTCTTGGAATCTTTGATCCAGGTCTCAAATACTAAGAGAAAACTGGAAACAGTTTATTGCAACCGGAGCATTGAGAATGAAGTACGTGACCTCCTTTACGAATACTTCATTCTCAATTTTTATTGAAGGAGGCATCTATGCACACCAGACAAGAATTAATAAAAGGGTATGAGACGGAAATTCGCTACCAACGCCATATGTTGGAAAACTTGGGTCGCTGGTTTAGTGTGCTCTTTCTCATGGCCAGTATTGGTGGACTGCTGATTTATTTCTTTCACAAGACTTCCCTCTTATTTTTGATCTTAGGTAGCTTGATCGCCCTGATTGGAATAGCAGGGATGTTGCTAGTGGGGTATGGGATGTATCATGGTCGAGCCAACTTACAAAAAGTCATCCAAGCTTACCAACAAAAACTAAAATTGGTTGGCTAGAAATCGAAAACACTTCGAAGAGATTGAGGTGTTTTTTTCTTGACTATTTTTGACCAAGTGATACAATAGAAACATGAGTTAGCACTCGTTATTGAAGAGTGCTAAAATACAAGAACGGAGGAATGACATGTTAAAACCATTAGGAGACCGCGTGGTCTTGAAAGTAGAAGAAAAAGAACAAACAGTCGGTGGCTTTGTCATCGCAGGAGCAAGTCAAGCTGAAACCAAAACAGCAGAAGTTATCGCTGTAGGTGAGGGAGTTCGGACCCTCAGTGGCGAGTTGGTAGCACCAAGTGTCAAAGTCGGTGATACGGTCTTGGTGGAAAATCATGCAGGCGTTGAAGTGAAAGACGGCGATGAGAAGTACACGATTGTTGGGACTGCAAGTATTCTTGCCATTGTTGAAGCTTAAAGAATCAGAAAGGAGAAAGATGTATGTCAAAAGAAATTAAATTTTCATCAGATGCTCGTGCAGCCATGGTCCGTGGGGTGGATATCCTAGCAGATACCGTTAAGGTGACCTTGGGACCTAAAGGGCGCAATGTGGTGCTTGAAAAATCATTTGGGTCACCATTGATCACCAATGATGGGGTGACCATCGCTAAAGAAATCGAATTAGAAGACCATTTCGAAAATATGGGTGCCAAATTGGTATCAGAAGTTGCTTCGAAGACCAATGATATCGCTGGAGACGGAACAACCACTGCGACTGTCTTGACCCAAGCCATCGTCCGTGAAGGGATCAAGAACGTTACAGCGGGTGCGAATCCAATCGGTATCCGTCGTGGGATTGAAGCAGCAGTTGCGACTGCTGTTGAAGCCTTGAAAAACAATGCCATTCCAGTTGCTAATAAAGAAGCCATCGCTCAGGTTGCAGCTGTCTCTTCTCGCTCTGAAAAAGTCGGTGAATACATCTCAGAAGCCATGGAAAAAGTGGGTAACGACGGGGTAATCACGATTGAAGAATCTCGTGGTATGGAAACAGAGCTAGAAGTCGTTGAAGGAATGCAGTTTGACCGTGGTTACCTCTCTCAATACATGGTCACTGATAATGAAAAAATGGTGGCAGACCTTGAAAATCCTTATATCCTGATCACCGACAAGAAGGTGTCAAACATCCAGGAAATCCTGCCATTGCTTGAAAGTATCCTTCAAAGCAACCGTCCGCTCTTGATCATTGCGGATGATGTAGATGGAGAAGCCCTCCCAACGCTTGTCTTGAACAAGATTCGTGGAACCTTCAATGTCGTAGCTGTTAAGGCTCCTGGATTTGGAGACCGTCGCAAAGCTATGCTAGAAGACATCGCGATCTTGACAGGTGGTACTGTTATCACAGAAGATCTCGGTCTTGAGTTGAAAGATGCGACCATCGAGGCCCTCGGTCAAGCAAGTAAAGTGACAGTGGACAAAGATAGTACAGTCATTGTAGAAGGTGCAGGAAATCCTGAAGCTATTGCCAACCGTGTCGCCGTGATTAAATCACAAATTGAAACAACCACTTCAGAATTTGACCGTGAAAAATTGCAAGAACGCTTGGCTAAATTGTCTGGTGGTGTTGCAGTGATCAAGGTCGGAGCTGCAACCGAAACAGAATTGAAGGAAATGAAACTCCGTATCGAAGATGCCCTCAATGCGACCCGCGCAGCGGTTGAAGAAGGAATTGTTGCCGGTGGTGGTACGGCCCTTGCCAACGTTATTTCTGCAGTTGAAACCCTTGAATTGGAAGGGGATGAAGCGACAGGACGCAACATCGTGCTTCGCGCCTTGGAAGAACCTGTACGCCAAATTGCCCACAATGCAGGCTATGAAGGATCAATTGTCATTGATCGCTTGAAACATGCAGAAGTCGGAACTGGATTCAATGCTGCAACAGGTGAATGGGTCAACATGATTGAAGCAGGAATTATCGACCCAGTGAAGGTGAGCCGTTCAGCCCTTCAAAATGCGGCTTCCGTAGCAAGTCTTATCTTGACGACCGAAGCAGTGGTAGCCAACAAACCAGAACCAGCTCCAGCAGCACCGGCTATGGATCCAAGCATGATGGGTGGGATGATGTAACACGTTACCAATGATTGGTGCTAAGGCACCAAATCATTGGACGGTAGCCGCTATGTTGCGGCCTACCTAAACGTCTTACTAGCTTAAAGGGAGTTAGTAGAATCTTTTCAATTTTCGACCAATCATAGGATGAACTGTCTGACGCAGTAGCTGATTGGACTCTCCCTTCGCTTTTCCAAGCTCGGGAGAGCCCTAATCAGCCTTGCAGGGGCGAGACAACGAACGAATGTTAAAAATATTCGTTCTGTCTCGCTCCCTTTTCACGTCGTAACCCCGTGCTCAATTTATTAGGTTGCTTTGTAGTTTATGGCAAGCACCATGGTGCCTTGCCTAAGCATCTTACTAAGAAAACAAAGAAGGCATTATCGGCCTTCTTTATTTTCTGTCGTAACTTGTGTGTTTGATTGAGGCTTCGCCTCTATTCATTTGGGTCAGGCAGAATACATTTATATATATATTGCAATTGCTTGTGAAGTGCAATTATTGAAATTTATTTTTCTGCAAATTAAGCTTTAACGACTAGGTTAAAAAACTGCGATTGGATGAAAAAAAACAAAGTGTGATTGAATTGTCGATTTTCTTTAAATGTAGTGATATCAGTGCGTTCTTTTCAATTGAACAAACATCTATAGAAATCTTCTTTTTTAGTGATCCATCCGTTTTATATTTGGAACAAAAATGCAATACAAATTCCTTTATTTTGTAACAAAGATAGGTTAAACTATATTAAGTAGAAAAGTTCTACATCAGAGCAAGGGAGGAAAACTTCCCACATACATGTCTAAAGACAAAAACTTGATCGAATAAATTGAAACTTTTTGATCCTTAATTTTTATCGACCTTTTTCATATTAAAAATGTTTCATACTCCCTTGCTAAAAGCTCCTCCAGATTTTTCTGGGGGAGTTTTTTTGTATTTCATAAACATTTCACATTTCTCCTCTATAATGAAAGCAACAAATGATGAAAGCGTCCACACTGTATCGCTGTGGACCTTGAAATGGAGGGTAAGATCATGCTCTTACAACAGGCAATCGCCTATATTTCTCGAAAAAGAACGAGGAATCTGGTCCTCTTTCTGATTCTCCTCTTGATCCTCTCTTGCTTGTATTTCTGTTTTTCACTGATGCAAGTGGGAGGAAAACTGGAGGACCACATCAAACAGTCGGCGGGGACCAGTTTTGCTCTGACCAGTAAACAAGGGGATAAGCCCTTTGCTCTGAAGGAAGCTGAAAAGGTGCGGCAACTGGACGGGGTGGGATCCATGGTTCCTCAATATGAAAGTCCCGTTCGCATTCTTGGTAAAGAAGCGGTGACGGGACAGCAGTCGGTAGAGCGGGATGATCTGGGACAGGAAGCCAAGCAAGCTCTGGGCGCTGTTTTCACCCAGAAGACAGATCAGCATCTGGATTTCCGAAGTGGCAGTTTCCAATTGGTGCAAGGCAAGCACTTATCCGATAAGGCGAGAGGGCAGATCTTGATCCACGAAGAGTTGGCTAAGAAGAACAAGCTTAAGGTCGGAGATCGCTTGACCTTATCCAGTTTTCAGATGGGAGAGACTCCTGCCAAGGAGCAAACCTTTGAAATCGTTGGGATCTTTTCAGGTAAGAAACAGGAAAAATTCACAGGAATGACCTCTGATTTGAGTGAAAACCAGGTCTACCTCTCTTATGAGGATGCGACCAAGCTCTTAGGTCTCAGTCAGCAAGAAGTGACCCAGGTTACCTTTGGGGTCAAAGATCCTGAGAAAATCGATGCCCTATTAAAGCAAGTCAAAAGCTTGGATCTGGATTGGCAGTCTCTCCGCTTGGTCGAAGACCGCAAGGCCTTTGACCAGATGAAGGAGTCCTCTCAGACCCTAGAAGGCCTGGTACGGATCATGATGATCGTCCTCCTAGTAACGGGAGCAGGTGCCCTATCGCTCTTACTGAGTCTCTGGACACGGGAGCGGATCCATGAAATCGGGGTGCTCTTATCCATTGGGAAGAGCAAGGGACGAATCTTTGGACAGTTCCTCTTGGAAGTGGTGCTGGTATCCCTACTAGCAGTGATTCCGGCCTTTCTCATCGGGCGGATGGTTAGCCATCGTTTCTTAGAACAATTTGTCGGAGAGACGGGGCAACAGCAGACCCTAGACCTACTTCATCAGATCCCTCAAGGCCTTTCCTTAGGGATCGCCTATGCTAGCCTCTTGGGCTTGATCCTTCTGTCGCTCGGTGCAACTACCAGCTTGATCTGGCGCAAGACACCAAAAGAAATATTAACAAAAATGAGTTAAGGAGAAATGACACATATGTTAGAACTCAAAAATGTAGCCTATAGTTACCAAAGCTATAGTGAAGATATCCTCTCAAATGTGAACTATCAGTTCGAAAATGGGACATTTTACAGTATTATTGGCCAGTCAGGAACTGGGAAATCAACCCTTCTTTCCCTTCTAGCTGGTCTGGACAATCCCAAGAAGGGGCAGGTTCTCTTTGATGGGGAGGACATCCAGACTAAAGGGTCTAGCTACCACCGCAAGCACCATGTTTCCCTGGTTTTTCAGAATTACAATCTGATTGATTATTTGACACCACTTGAAAATGTCCGCCTGGTCAACAAACAAGCTGGGAAAGAGATTCTCTTGGAATTGGGGCTGGACGAAACGCAAATCAAACGCAATGTCCTCCAACTATCCGGAGGGCAGCAGCAACGGGTGGCCATTGCACGTGCGCTCGTTTCAGAAGCGCCTGTCATCTTGGCAGATGAGCCAACAGGAAACCTAGACGAACAGACAGCAGGTGATATCATTGCGATTTTGAAGAAATTGGCCAAGGAACGCCAAAAATGTGTCATCGTCGTCACCCACAGCAAGGAAGTGGCAGAGGCCTCCGATGTGGTCTTGGAATTGAGTCGCCGTAGCCTCGTTGAGAAGAGTAAGTAAGGAGGGAATGCTATGTTGCGAAATGCTTTTGCTTATATCACACGTAAATGGCCCAAGTCTCTCTTGCTCTTTGCCATCATTCTCCTCATGGGGACCTTGAGCTTGATCGGACTCTCTATGAAGGGGGCGACCCAAAAAGCTTCATCGGAAAGTCTAGGCTCCATCACCAATAGCTTCTCGATGCAGATCAATCGACGGACCAATCCAGGAACCCCTCGGGGAGCTGGTAATCTCAGAGGAGAGGATATCGAAAAAATCAGCCAGGTAGAGGGCATCACCTCCTCCATCAAGCGGATCAATGCTATCGCGGATATCCTAGACCACGAGATTATTGAGACAGAAGAAACTCTGCAAAATCAATCTCCAGAGCGGGCCAAGCACTTCAAAAACACCTTGATGGTGACAGGGGTCAATGACTCTTCAAAAGAAGATAAATTTGTCTCTGGGGCCTACAAGCTGGTTCAAGGGGAGCATCTGACCGATAAGGACAAAAACCAAATCCTCATGCACGAAGATTTGGCGAAAAAGAATGGCCTCAAGGTGGGCGATAAGGTGCGTCTCAAGTCCAACCTCTACGATGCTGACAATGAAAAAGGGGCCAATGAAACCGTCGAAGTGACCATTAAAGGCTTGTTCTCAGGGAAAAACCAAGCTCCTCTCACTTACGCCCAAGAATTGTATGAAGATACACTCATTTCTGACTTGGATACAGCTGCCAAACTCTATGGCAATACCGTCCAAACAGCCACCTATGAGGATGCGACCTTCTTTGCAAAAGGGGATCAGGACCTGGATAAACTGATCGAAAAAATCAAAGCCTTGGATATCCCATGGAATTACTTTGACTTGGTTAAGAGCTCTTCGAACTACCCAGCCTTGCAAAAATCCATCAGCAGCATGTTCCAAGTGGCAGACTACTTGTTTATCGGTAGCCTCATCTTTGCTAGCTTGCTTCTCACTCTTCTTCTTGTCTTGTGGCTCAATGCCCGTCGCAGAGAAGTTGGTATCTTACTGGCTCTTGGACTTTCTAAGGTACAGATTGCGGGGCAATTCGTGGCAGAATTGGTCATGATTTCCATCCCAGCCTTCCTCCTCTCCTATGGAGTCGCAGGTCTTCTTGCTAAAGCAGTAGGAGATACGGTGCTCAAAAACGTAACCAGTGGCATTGCCAAACAAATGGCCCAAGAATCCTCTGCCGCCAACCTTGGTGGAGGAGCTGAGGCAGAAAGCTTCAGTAAGACCCTGACAGATATCCATATGGATATCCAACCGAGCCAATTGCTGGTGATTGTGTTGGTCGGTGGGCTTCTCTTGATTCTTGTGTCCATCCTTTCTTCTCAATGGCTCTTGCATAAGAAACCAAAGGAACTCTTGGTGGATGTCGAATAAGAGATTGTTTCCTAAAATAGAAATAGGGTATAATAGGAGGTAGAAGAAGTTTCTTAGATAAAAGGAAAGTATATGAAGATACTAATCGTAGAAGATGAAGTCCTGATTCGAGAAGGGATGAGCGACTATCTCATGGAATGTGGCTATGAGGTCTTTGAAGCAGGCGATGGGCAGGAGGCTCTGGACCTCTTTCACAGAGAAGCGCCGGATATAGTTTTGCTAGATATCCAGCTTCCTATCCTCAATGGCTTGGAAGTCCTCAAGGCCATCCGGAAGACTAGCTCAGTCCCTGTCCTCATGCTGACGGCCTTCCATGATGAGGACTATAAGTTGACGGCCTTTGGAGAGCTGGCAGATGGCTACCTGGAAAAACCCTTCTCCTTGTCCCTCTTGAAGGTCCGGATCGAAGCTATTTTTAAAAAGCTTCAACCTTCACGGGTCTTCACTTATGGAGAGACGCGGGTGGATTTTGAGAGTTATACAGCCAGCCTAGCCGGGCAAGCCATTTCCATGAATGCCAAGGAGTTGGAAATCTTGGAATACTTGCTCCAGCATGAAGGCAAGGCCCGGACCCGCTCTCAGATCCTCGATGCCGTTTGGAAGGAGACGGAGGAGATTCCTTTTGACCGGGTGATCGATGTCTATATCAAGGAACTACGAAAAAAACTAGAGCTAGACTGTATCGTAACGGTACGCAATGTCGGCTATAAATTGGAGAGACCATGACCAAACGGAGTATCTTTGCTAAGATCTTTCTGATCACCTTTGCCCTTTTTAGTAGCTTAGTCATCCTTCTACATGCTTCGGTTTACTTTATTTTTCCATCGACCTATATCGAGTCCCAGCGCCAGACGATTTTGAAGAAATCAGAGGCCCTGGCCAAGAGTTTCCAAGGTCAGACAGAAGAGACCATTGAGTCGGTCATCGACCTTTATTCCAAGACCAATGATATCAAGGTCTCTATCAAGGGCAAGCAAAAACAAAATGCCATAGAGGTCAAGGATGACCTGCTCGTGAACCCTGATAGCCAGAACAATTCCCTGGTCATTGAAGAGCGAAAGATTCAGACCAAAGAAGGGAAAGACCTGACCTTGCAATTCTTAGCGACTGTCGATTCGCAAAAGGAAGCGCGGGACATCAGTCTGGGCTTTCTTCCCTATAGTCTTCTTGCCTCCTTTGTTCTGTCGCTGATTGCCTCCTATCTCTATGCCCGCATGATTTCTGCTCCGATCCTTGAGATCAAGCAGATGACCAAGCGGATGAAGCGCTTGGATCGGACAGCCAGTCTCCCCATTCACTCGCAGGATGAGATCGGCGTCCTCAAGCAACAGATTAACGACCTCTATCACCATCTTTTAGAAGTGATTGACAATCTAGAGCAGCAGAAGCAGGAAAATCTGAAGTTGGAGCAGATGAAGGTCGAATTTCTAAGAGGGGCCTCCCATGAGCTCAAGACCCCTCTGGCCAGCTTGAAGATTATCCTCGAAAATATGCGAGATAAAATCGGCCGCTACAAGGATCGGGACCGTTACCTATCGGTCTCCCTCGATATCGTCGATGAGATGAACCAGATCGTCCTAGAAATCCTATCCCTGTCCTCTGTCCAAGAATTGGCTGGTGACAAGGAGTGGATCCAGCTGGACCAGGTCTTAGAGCAGATCCTCGACCAGTACAAGGTCTTGGCTCAATCCCGCTCGCTCACGATTGACAATCAAATCCCTGATAAACCAGTCTATATGGACCCAGCCATTCTGAAATTGGTCCTTTCAAATGTCATCAGTAATGCTGTTAAGCATTCGGATGCCGGTGGAGAGATCCAGCTCCGTCTCGAAGAAGAAGGGACGCACTTGGCTGTTGAAAATACCAGCCAGAAAATGGTAGAGACCGCTGAGATGCCAATGACCGCTAGCCGCCAGAAGAAGGAAGGTGGCTTGGGACTCTTCGTGGTTCAACACTTGCTGGACCATGAAGAACTGGCCTACCAATTTGATAAAACGGCTATGGGCTTACGCTTCCGCATGGAACTGCCCAAAGATCTTCAAGACTAAAAAACTAGCGAACAAGCATTTTTCTTGTTCGCTAGTTTTAATTTAATCAAGCTGTTCTACCTTTAGCAATTGGCCGTGTTTTAATTCATAAATGGTATCCACATAGGTCAGGATGGAGCGGTCATGGGTCACCATGATGGCGCTCTTGTTTTTGGATTTGACTTCTTTCCGGATCAACTGGGCGATTTCTTGCCCCCGATCAGGGTCTAGGCTAGCGGTTGGTTCATCGGCTAAGATGACCTGCGGATTTCCGATAAAGGCCCGCGCGATGGCTGCCCGTTGTTTTTGTCCACCAGACATCTGATTAGGGTATTGGTGGTAACAAGCTTCGATGCCCAGATCTGCCAGCAAGGCTTTGACTTCCTCTTGGCGTTTTTTCTTGTCCTTTTCTCCTTTCAATTTGGCCACCAGTTCTAACTGGTCACCGATTTTCATATAGGAGAGGAGCTGGTGATCTTGAAAGATGAAGCCGAGCAATTCCAGCCGTTTTTGTGTCCACTGGCCTTGGTTGAGGCCGGTCAAGTCTTGGCCAGCGATACGAATCCGCCCCTCGTCTGCTGACAAAAGCAAGCCAGCGATGGCTAAGAGAGTGGATTTACCAGATCCTGAAGGGCCCAAGATTGCGACAAATTCGTTGGGTTCGACGCTTAAATTAAGTTGGTTAAGGACATGGTGCATCTGGCTACCATCGGCGTAGGATTTTCTGATATTTTCTAATGCAATAATGGCCATCTTATTCTCCATTTCCACCAATGACTTCGATTGGATCTACTTTTTTGATTTTGACAAGGGACAAGGCACCACACAACATAGAGGTCAGGATAAAGCTAATCGAGATGGTGAGGTTGTCTTTCAGGGTCATAAAGGAAGGGACACTATTGGGTAAAAATGGTGCCATCATAGTTGCCAAGCCAAGCCCCAGTAGCACTCCGATGAGGGAGATGATGGTAAGTTGGGATAATTGGACATAGGTAATCTGGCTCATGGACATGCCAATGGCCTTTAGGACGCCAAACTGTTTCAACTTCTGCAGGGTGAGGATATAGAAGAAGACCCCAAGGATAGCAGAGGAAGCGAGTAGCATCACCCAAGTAATCATCCGTAGCGTCAAGTTTTGAGCCTTGTAGCCAGGGATTTTATCGATTACTTGCTTTTTATCCGCTACCATTAAGTTGCTGGCTAGATCACTAGAAGTGATGCTCTTCTTGGTCACAAGGGTTTGGATTTGCCATTGATAGCTTGGATCTGTTTTTTGCCGCATGCCTGTGTAGGTCTCAGAGCTGATAAAACCAATCTTGCTATAGCCGTATTTGGCATTGTTCGCGAAGGCCACGACCTTGAGTTTTTGCTTAGAAGTTTTATCGATCACTTGATCACCGACCTGGATCCCCTCATCCTCTCTGAAAGAGCTGTTCAGAATGACTTCATTTTTCTTTAAATCGGAGATCTTGAGGTCACTATCTTCCATGATTGGATTGAGGATTTCTTCTTCATTGTGGTCGGTCGCGAAGTAGGTGATATCTAGGGTATTGGAATCCTCTGATTTTGAGATAGTTGCCCGCTGGATCGACAAGCCAGAATAATCCAATCCTTCTATCTTGTTTATCTCATCTAAATCCTTAGCCGTAATGGTTGAAAAGGGGATAATCCCTTCTGAATCCGTCGAAAGGATATAATACCGGGACCCATAGTTATCGATTTGGGCAGATACCGAACGCCCCAGTCCATTTGTTAGACCGGACAAGAACACCACCATAAACATGAGAATGGTAATGAGAAGTTCAATCAGGATAAACTTCTTGGGTTGGTATTTAATTTCATTCCATGCGATTTTCATATTCGTTCTCCTTTTGGCACCTAAACATACTCTACCATCATACCACAAGTGGAGGGAGAATATGGGGATGGTGTTTGGTAGAGTGCTTCAAAAACATTATTTTTATTATCTTTCCTTTAGATACTTAAAAACGCATGAGACTGTTATTCTTCTTGTTAAGTAGTCTTTGGTACATATGGTTTGTGGTATACTAGAGGCAGAGTGAAACGTGAATAGGAAATCAAATCGGAGGAAAACATGCTAGAAAACTTTATCAAAGTGACAGACATGCCCCAAGAAGTGATTGAAAAATATAAGGATCAAGTTCCAGCTGAGTTGTTACAGATTTGGCAAGAGGATGATCTGGGAACCATTTTAAATGGTGGAATAGCTTCATTGCCAGAGGGACTGCGGAGTTTTGGAAAATAGAAAGGATAATTATGGAAACAGAAAACACAGTGTCAATTTGGATTGGCAACTTTGCTACTAAGTTAGATTTAGATGAGTTTATAAATTTGAAATATGATGAAGAAGGGGAGGTGGTTCCGTCATTGTTTTATAATCAATACAATATTGATATTGATGACATTGATGATTACTTAATTGAAAAAGAAGTTTTTGAAACCAGCTTTACAAATTTGTTTGACATGCTAAAGGAGGCATCCTATAATAATATTATTGTAAACAATTTAAAGCAAAAAGGCATAAATCCCAATATTGAACCCAATAATGCGTTGATTTTGATATATAATTATCAGTTTGATAGCAATACTTTACGAACAATTAGCACAGAATTTATAGCGACTGTAGAGTACAAATAATTAGAAGATAAAAATGAATCGAGTTACATTTTATAGAGTAATTGGAGTGGTTAAATTCACAATCTAAAATCAAGAAAGAGGAAAATATGTTAGAAAACTTTATAAAAGAGGCAGATATGCCCCAAGAAGTTATTGAAAAATACAAGGACCAAGTCCCTGCTGAGTTGGTTCAAATTTGGCAGGAGGATGGCTTGGGAACCTTTTTAGATGGTTATCTCAAAGTCATTAATCCAGACGACTATCTTGAACTTCTCCAAGATAGTTATTTCAGAGGAGATGTCGCTTTTCCTATGTTCGTAACAGCATTTGGAGATATTATTACTTGGGAAGAGAATGCCTATGTGGGAATTGTCCAATATAATATTCAGGATTTGGATATTATGATTAAGCGTATGGATCGTTTCATAGAGTATGTTGATGATGAAGATTTCAAAGACGATTATTTCGATATTCCACTCTACAAAAAAGCTGTTGCCAAACATGGGCAATTGGCCTACGATGAATGTTTCGGTTTTGTTCCTTTGCTAGCTTTGGGAGGCTTTAAAGATGTGGATCACATGGATAAAGTAAAAGTCCTAGAGCACATTTACCTCATGTACCAGCTCACAGGCGGAGTGATGGACGATTGATAAAAAAGAACCACCCTCGCGGTGGTTTTTTCGATGAAAACGAGTGTTAGATAACTAGCGAGTCTGTCTTTGGATGAGACTCGCTTATTTTGTGAATATAGACTTTTTGGTACAAAAAACAAAATGACAAGCAAAAAAGCCTTGTAAATTAAGGCTTTTTCCTGTTGATTTAGATGCCCCCTACATGAATTTGTAAGAACTTTTCATATTGAAAATAAACAAAAGTGTTGAAATATAGCTGATTTTAGGGAAATACTTTTAGGTGTTTTCACTGTCAGGCTTTAAAAACGTGGCAAAAGTGGGGCAAAAACGAATGACTCACATTTGGTTTGAAAATCTATAATACCTAATGATTATGCCATACTAGATAAATAGTGTTGTTATAAATAAATGTCAGTGCGAGTTCAAATCGGAGGATAAAATGGAAAAACAAATTAATGAAAAAAAAGCCTTGGTTCCCAAAGCTTTTTTATGTTATAAACTCATTAAAAGAACCCCCAGTTAGATTTGGAATATTTTTTATTCTGTGTCATATAAAAATAAATAAAATGAGTGGCTATAGCTAGAGCTAAAATGGTTGTTATACTCACTACTATTATAGGATTAGAAGCAAAGATTAAAGAGAGAATCAAGGCAGCCAGATAGAGTGTCGCTTGGACACAGTAGTAACTTTTCGAATAGCGAAGATAGTGTTTGTTATAGGGCCCATTTACTAGGACAGCAGCTTGAAAGAGGCCAAATCCGATATAAGAGAAGCTGGTTGCAAAGAGACGATTAGCTTCAGGATTCAGAAGAAAACTCATCGATACAGTCATCATCATAAGCCCAATGAAAATAGGATAGTGACTGTAAATTAGAAATAGTCCCTTTTGATTAGATTTTTGATCAATAGCATGGTCGAATTGACCAAAATAAAACAAGAACAGAGAAATCATAATTATGAAATAAAGAACCGAATAAATCGAGAAATTCTCGATTGTAAAGAAGTTAGCTAGCCCCATAATCATCTCTCCAAACGTAATAATGACAAGAAGGGAGATGCGCTCGATTAAATGGGGGAGATTTACCTGGTAATGCTTATCTTTACTAAGCAAGATAATTGGCATAATAAATGTTAGCAGAATACTAGCAAATAAGATAGAGACCCCAACGTAAATAGGAAGAAGAGCTGCTAGATAGACTCCTAAACTTCCTAGACCTGTTATCCATAGAAAACCTTTGATACTTTCCCGATTAGCATTATCGGTTGATTTTCTAAAAAATTCAACCAAATATTGTAAAAATAAGGTAAAGGTTAATGTACCAATAGCCCAACAGAGATAATGAAAATATTGTTGCCAATCAGGTCCCATCATATTGGCTATAAAGAGTAAAATTCCCATTTTGATAAACATGATTACCATGTTAAATAAAGAGTTCTTTCCATAGCGATTGGTATAAAGGGTTTGAATCATCCAGGAATCGGTGAGAACCAAGACAGCTATGAAAAAATCAAGGAAAGAATTCCAAGTCAAAATACCGTTATGAAGATGCTCAATTAAAGTAGTTACTTTTGAAATTGCAAAAACAAAAACTAGGTCATAAAATAGTTCTGAAAATTCTACACGTTTATGCTTAATAAGAGTTGTCATATTAATACCTTTCTACTTTAGAAATACAATTCATTATAACAGAAAATGGTAATGAGAGAAAAAGGTTATGCTTAAATAATTTCATGTGGCGCGAATTGTAAAAACCTTGGACACATTTACCTCATGTACCAACTTACAGGCGGAGTGTTTGATGATTGGTAATAAAGAATGGGTGTTGAAACATTCAAGTTATTATCATACTGAGAAAGATGGAACAACAAAACGAGTTGAGTTCAATGCAACTAAGCAACCGGAAGAACTGAAGAATAAGATTATACAATAGAAAAAGCGAGCCTAAAACTCGCTTTTTTTATTTAATCTAATAGCTCCTTATTTTCAATTAAAAGTTCTAATGGAATGCGAAAAAGTGATAATTAAAGAGACAAAAAAGCTGAGAATATGATTTCCCAGCTTTTTTGAATGCGATAGAAATAGCAACTAGACTATTTACGAAAGGCCTCAATAATGTAGGTGAAGCCAGTAACTAAAACTGAAAAGGCAATGACATAAACGACAAAGACACCTGTAGCCACTGGATTGAACAGAATCACTAGACCTAGTAAAAATTCAAGCAAGGCTACCCACGTGATATTGCTACCAATAATAGGGAAAGTCAATCTTAGACGATTGCCTTTAAAGAAAGCAATAATGGCTTCTACAATTAACCAAATTCCTACAATGGTCGGAATGACGACCGGCAGGGTCACAAAGCCATAAGCAACGAGGTAAAGAGCTAAGAGAAGACTAACAAATCCTTGGAAAAGATAAACAGGTGAGCGAAGCTCTTTTGGTGCAGAGAAATAGCCTAAAATAGCTGCTATAGAAGAAACCAGTAAACCAAATGAAATCCACCAGCTGTAAGCAACAAGATTAGCTACTGGGTTTGTAAATAGGAAAAGTCCTAAAAGGACAAAAACAACTCCTGCAAGGAATAGCAGTAAACGATTAGAAAATTTCATTTCAATACCCCCTATATAGTATAGTTTTCTAATAAAACTATTATACTTATTTTTATAGAAAATGTCAATAAAATAAATAAACAATTTGGAAGTTTCAGTCTGACTTACAAAAAGAAAAGGAGTTTTCACTCCTTTTCACAGATTGAAGACAAAGTCCTTATAAAAGTGTCTTCTAAAGATTTTAACTTCAATCTGAAGCGAGGTTATCCTCGCTTTTTCTATTTATCAAACAATTCCTTATTTTCAATTAAGAGTTCTAGTGGGGATTTATCTCTTGCTACAATAAAACCAGGTTCATATTGGTTATGAAATGTTCTTTTCGGAGAAGTTGGATCCATATACAACTCTTCTCCATCTTCTGTGTATAGTTGGTTGCCTCTTGTTAGGTAAAGTAAATCCTCTAAGTACTGTCCATCAGTTTCTAGAAAATGTTCGATGTATTTGACAGCTTTTAAGATTTCACTTACTTTATCAGAGTATTCATTAGTTTCAAGAACACTCTTTTCTAACTCAATCTCTTTACTAGTTCCAAATAGTTGGGTTGGAGTTGCATTAAAATATTCTGCTATCTTATCCAAATTTGCAAAGGTAGGATAGCTTTTTTGTTTTTCGTAATCAGAGATGGACTGTTTACCGATTCCTAAATCTTCCGCAAGTTGAGTTTGACTTACTCCTTTTTCTATGCGTAGTCGTGCCAAATTGGGTCCAAAATTTTGAATAATAAAGGTCATGATAAACTCCTATGTTGTATTTTAAACTTATTTTATCACCCATAAACTTACAAATCAAGTTTTTAGTTGACTGTTTAAAATATTTTTTATAAAATATATTTATAACTTATAAATAAGTTATAAATAATACAAAAAAATAGCTCGTAAGTTTAGGATTGGTGAGTGAGGAAGAAGTTGAGGACGAGACTATGACTTATGACTATTCGAAGCCTTGGAGCTAGAAATTGTGTGGACAAGGACAAGGGCGAGCCTGACGGGAAGTCAGGCGAAGTCCCGAAGACTGCCGTCCAGACAATTTCTAGCCAAGCAAAAGCTGGCTATTCTAACAGCCAGCAAAAAGGTACACTTAGGGCAACGCCCAAAGAACGACGGAACGAGCAAACGTTGATTTGACGGTGTTTCTGAGACCTAAAAAATCAAAAAGAAGGGGGGACAATTTTGTTGGTTTCTATACAAGATTTAAGAAGCATTCAAGAACGATGTGATGTAGGAGAATTAGTACAGCGACTAGATGTCAGTATTGATAGATTAACGGTTATCTGGGATACAGACACTGGTTCCCTAAGACGAATTTTCAAAAATCTGAAACAGGCAATAAGTACAAGAGTTGACGCATTTGAAATACATGATAACGTGCGAGATGATGTCTTTACTTTAGCTAAGGATCTTAATGAGTATGATTCAATCAATATTATATTTTTTCAATTATCCACTTATGGAGGTGAACAATTGATTCGGATTGATTTCAATCCTAACACTTTAAAAGAATTTGATGGAATGAAAGTATGGAGGCAATTAATGTACTTTGCCAGATTGAATTCATTGACGGTACGTTTGTCTCGTTTTGATTTGGCATTTGACATTTTCAACAGGCCTGAAATCGTTAATTTGCAACATATTAAAGGTGGTGTTACACATAAGGTCTTCTATGGTCGAGGGGGCGAATTAGAGACGAAATATTGGGGTTCTAGCGGTAGTAATGTACAAGTTAGGTTATATGATAAGAATAAAGAAATCATTGCTCACAAGCGAGAAGAGAAGCTAGATTTGGATGTAAATCCGTTTTGGTGGAGACTAGAGTTCCAACTCAGAACCAAAGCGATTGGTGAGGAGATGGTCCAAGATATTATGAGTAGACTTGATAATTTCGGGTTTTATAAGCTAGATCATATTCGAGTGGATCAAAGAGCCTTTACAATTATCTTTCTCAACAATCCTGAACTGTTATCATTAGCTTTTCCAAATTTAAAATCTGACAGCATCAAAAAGAAAAAAACAAGAGTCCGCAAACTATTGAGAGAAGAAACGAACCAATTTGCGGAAGAATTAAAAGAAGTATTAATACAGAATCTCCCTAAATTAAATACAGAATTAAAACTACTTGTAGGCGAGTTTCTGAATTTAGAAAATAATTAAGGAGGATAACTATGGATAATAATTTAATTAGTAACAAAGAATTAATTGAAATGGGCTATCGCCCTCATACAGCGAATGATATCATTCATCAGGCAAGAGAATTACTTGTATCACGAGGCTATACATTTTATAATCGCAAACGTTTGATGGTTGTTCCAAAAAGTGTTGTAAATGAGATTCTAGGAACAGAGGTGGCGTAATATGGCAAGTGTTCGTTATCGAAAGCGAGGAGATAGTAACTTATGGACCTATGAAATTCGTAACGAAGGAAAAACTGTTGCTCATAATAGCGGTTTTAAAACAAAAAAACTTGCAGAGTCAGAAGCTGAACCGATTCTGCAAGAACTTCGTTTAGGGAAAAGAATTTCTAGAGATATTTCTCTTGTCGATCTATATCAAGAATGGCTTGAACTAAAAATTCTACCGAGTAGTAGGTCGGAAGAGACAAAGAAAAAATATCTTCTCCGTAAAAACACAATTGAAAGATTATTTGGAAATAAAAAAGTCACTCAAATTCGTGCGAGTGAATACCAAAGAATAATGAATAAGTATGGGCAAACAGTTGGTAGAAATTTTCTTGGTAGATTAAATACTGGAATTCATCAGAGCATCCAAATGGCAATTGCAGACAAAGTTCTAATAGATGATTTTACACAACATGTCGAGTTATTTTCATCCAAAGAACAACAGATGATAGAAGAGAAATATTTACATACAGAAAAGGACTATCTGGATTTACTTTTAGCAGTAAAGAGAAAATTTGATTACCAACGTTCAATTGTTCCTTATATCGTCTATTTTCTACTAAAAACAGGCATGAGGTTTGGAGAGTTAATGGCGTTAACTTGGAATGAAGTTGACTTTGACAGAGGACTGCTAAAAACATATAGGAGGTTTAATACCCTTTCTCATAAATTTGTCCCTCCAAAAAACAAAACGTCTATTCGGATGGTACCGATAGACGAAGAATGTATTAAGATATTACAAGTCCTAAAAATTGAACAAGAGAAAGCTAATAAAGAGCTAGGAATCAAGAATAGGTATAAAATGATTTTTCAGCATTATGGCTATATTCACTTGGTACCAGATATTGCAAGTGTCAATAAAGCTTTGAGTGTTCTTTTAAATGAATTAGATATTTATCCAATTATCACGACAAAAGGAGCACGTCATACCTATGGAAGCTACCTCTGGCACAAAGGATTTGACCTTGGAGTTATTGCAAAAATTCTAGGGCATAGAGATATTTCAATGTTAGTAGAAGTATATGGACACACTTTAGAGGAGAAAATTTTTGAAGAATTTAATCAAATCAGAGATGTCTGGAAAGATTGCTCATAAAAAAATGTGGGGCAAATGATGGGGCAAATCAGTTATAGACAAGCAAAAAAGCCTTTTAAATCAAGGCTTTTTCCTGTTGATTTAGATGCCCCCTGCAGGGCTCGAACCTGCGACCCATAGATTAAGAGTCTACTGCTCTACCAACTGAGCTAAGGAGGCAAAAAAAAGCTGTATTGGTGCCGAAACTTCACGGTTTGTATTGAACCCGCGCAATTAAGCAGGTGGGCAACTTGCTCTAACTGAAGCTGCTTCCGCGTGATACGGCCTGCATGCTGTTAGAAGTCCTTTGTTTCCCTAATAATACAAAAAATAGTCGGTCAACACTTAAGTGTGAAGTCGTACACCACAGCGTTTCTATATGTATATGATACCATATTTCAAAAAAATTTCAAGGGAAAATCTCAATTTTTTGGAACCGATATCACCTTTTCTTGAGTTGATCAATCTTCTCTTTTGTCGCCCCTAGGGCTCGCTCGTATTTGCCATTTTCATTGGGAGTGAAATAAGATGCCCCCTTAAGCTTGTCTGGTAGGTAGTCCTGTTGGACCCAATTTCCAGGATAATTGTGAGGGTATTTGTAGTCTTGGGCATTTCCCAAGGTCTTGCTTCCAGCATAATGACCGTCACGGAGGTGGCGAGGGATAGGAAGATTGCCCGATTTCCGGAGGTCAGACAAGGCCTTGTCCATGGCGACGTAGGCCGAGTTGGACTTAGGCGAAAGGGCCAGGTCGATGACGATGTTAGCGATGAGGATGCGGGCTTCGGGGAAGCCGATGCGCTCCGCTGCCTGAAGGGCTGTCACTGTATGAATCTGGGCATCTGGATTGGCCAGACCGATATCTTCGTAGGCAATGACCGTCAAGCGACGGGCTAAGCTGGGTAGATCTCCCGCTTCGATCAAACGTGCGGCGTAGTGGAGACTAGCATCGACATCGGATCCGCGGATGGATTTTTGTAGAGCAGAGAGGACATCGTAGTGACCGTCTCCGTCCTTGTCCATAGTGATATAGCTCCGTTGGAGGCTGTTTTCCATGATGTCGAGACTGATGTGGCGAATGCCATCCTCCCCCTCCTTGGTAGAGAGGACAGCTAAATCGAGAGAATTATAGGCAGAACGCAGGTCTCCATTGGTCGAAGTAGCGATGAAATCCAAGGCTTCCTCATCGAGGGTAACAGGGAAGTCAAAGCCCCGCTCAGGGTCGCTCAGTGCCAACTGGATTGCCTCTTTGACCTGTTCATTGGTCAAGGGTTCCAGCTCAAAGATCTGCACCCGACTGCGAATGGCCGGCGTCACGGAGAAGAAAGGATTTTCGGTCGTGGCACCGATCATGATGACCAGACCGCTTTCGAGTAAAGGCAGGAGAAAATCTTGTTTGGTCTTGTCCAAGCGATGGATCTCATCCAAGAGCAAGACTAGGCCACCTGAAAATTTGGCTTCCTCTGCAATCTCTTGCAGGCGTTTTTTACTATCGACGGTTGCATTGAAGGTCCGAAAGGCATACTTGGTCGTGCCTGCGATGGCAGAAGCAATACTGGTCTTGCCAATCCCTGGAGGACCATAGAGAATCATGGACGAGAGACGGTTGGCCTCCACCATGCGACGGATGATTTTCCCCTCCCCGATGAGGTGCTCTTGGCCGATAACCTGGTCGATGGTTTTGGGGCGCATGCGCAGGGCGAGATTGTCCGGCATGAGGGTCTCCTTTCTAGCTTTGTCTCCTTTAAAAGAGGCAGTTTTTATGGTAAGATTGTAGTAACTATTGTATCATATTCCGCTCTAAGAGTGGGAAATTAGAAAGAGGACACGATGTCTAAATATGGATTTTTGGATGTTTTAGAAGAGGAAATGGAAAAGGTCTTTCCCTTTGACTTTGAGATCAATTGGGATAAGAAAAATCATGCAGTAGAAGTGGCTTTTCTCTTGGAAGTGCAAAACACAGGAGGAGTTGCCTTGGTCGATGAGTCGGGGGAGGAGTCTGACGAGGATATCTTCTTTGAAGAAGCCGTCATCTTCTACAATCCAGCCAAGTCGCATGTGGAAGAAGATGCCTATTTAACGGCGATTCCTTATGAGCCGAAAAAAGGCTTGTCTCGGGAGTTTCTAGCTTATTTTGCGACCTTCCTAAAGGATACAGCCGAGCTGGCCTTGGATGACCTCATGGATTTCTTAGCAGACGAAGAAGCAGAGAGCTTTGAGATCGTCTGGAACCAAGAAGTCTTTGAAGAAGGCAAAGTTGGCTTGGAAGAGGGAGAATTTTATCCTTATCCGAGATATTAGGAGTTGGTTGGAGATTTTATGAAGAAAATTGGGACTTACCTGGTTTACGGCCTGTCCTTTCTGCTCTTGATGGGGGCTTTTGCCTTGGGGACGATTGCCTTTACGGATTTAGGCTTTCAACTGGTTTTTGTACCGGGCTATCTCTTCACTTTTGGTAGCATGTACCTCATTTTTATTCTTCATGAACTGGGGCATGCTTTCTGTGGCTATCTGACGGGCTATCGCCTCGTCGCTTTGGGCTTGGGAAGTTTCCTCCTGACTAAAAAGGAAGGAAAGTTTCGTCTTAGCCACACGGCAGTTCTGAAAAATGTCGGCGCCCAGTATATTGGACTAAAAGAGGATGAAAGTGATCAACGAATGATCTTGATGCTCTCAGGTGGGATATTGGTTCATTTGACCTTACTCATCTTATCCATCCTCTTTGGCGTTCTGACACAGAGTTGGTATTTTGCAGGCACATGGATTTGTCTCAATCTCTCCTTCATTTTGGCCAATGTTCTCCCTCTTGGGATTACAGATGGAGCCAAAATTTTAGAATTGATGCACCATCCTGAAAATGTAACCTATGCCTATCTCGGACTCCGCCATTCTGCTCAGACCCTGCTAGCGCCAGAAGACTACGATCTAAAAGACTTTGTTGGACCTGTTCCTGAGGAGGCCCGAGGAGGCTTTGTGGAGGGTGCCTTAGCCCTTCAGGGAGAAGTCTTGATCCTAGAGGGCGATCGAGAGGCAGCTAAAGAGCAGTTTCAGGCTTTACTGGAGAGGGCAGATAATCCGGTGATTCAAACGGCCGCCCAGTTGTCCCTACTGCATATCGCCTTGTTGGAAGGAAATCATGAAAAAGCAGAGGAGTACGCGACCATTCGACGAGTTAAGTCTTTTTTATCAATGAAATTGACCAATATACAGGCGGTCCAAGCCTGGTATCAATTTAAGGTCAAGAAAGATTTGGCCCAGACCCACAAGGCGATCAAGCTTGCCAGACAGAAGATGGATGTGAGTCGCATGCTGCGGGATGAGAAAGCTTATTACCAGCAGTGGTTAGATGAGTTGGAACAAGCCATACAGGAAGAAGAGACTCAGGTGAGCTGAGAAATAGGAAAGGGAGCTGTCCGATGCTTCAGAAATTTAAGCGGTTATTTAGTAAAAAATCCCAAAAATCTCAAAAACGTGAGTCGATCCTTCCCCGCAATCGCTTTGCGGATTTAGATTTTGAGCGAGTATTGAAGTCAGGAACTCGTTGTTGTGTTGATGAAGATGGGCACTATGTTGAGGATGGTAAAATCACATTATTTGAATTTTCTATAGACTTTACAGAATTTGAGTTCATAGGTGATTTCAAAATTGAGGAGGAAGATCAGTTTAAGCAACTATTACCTCGTTTGAATAGTTTTGACAATGCCATTCAGTCCTATTTGGAAAGCGAGTTGCAACAACCTATCCCTCAGTTTGCCAAGAATCTCGGCTATACTCAGAAGAGGTGGGAGAAAACCTTTTACTTCCATCCTTGGATATTAAGTTTTGATGAAAATCCTCCTAATCTTCGCTATGTTGCCGATTATGTAAATGATGAGTTTACGGTTTATTTTGCAAAAAACCATGGTAGATGGCGGGCGTACTGGGATGCAGAGTGCCAAAAGGTGATTGAAGAAAGCTAGCTTGTATTTTCCTAGAGAGTAATTGTTATCATAGAAAAGAGTAAATATCATGGAATTATTAGATAGCAGAATGGATTTCCAATGTTGCAAGATTGCCTTGATTTGTGGGGATAAGGTCTTGACTATCTTACGTGATGACAAGGACGATATCCCTTGTCCCAACATGTGGGAGTTGCCAGGTGGTGGTCGTGAAGAGGATGAGACCCCCTTTGGGTGTGTGGCGCGTGAAGTCTATGAAGAATTAAATATCCAACTGTCGAAAGATGACGTAATCTGGTCTTGGATCTACCCCAGTATGCTAGATGAGAACAAGAAATCTGTCTTTTTAGTTGGGAAGTTGACGCAGGAACAGTTCGAAAGTATCATCTTTGGAGACGAGGGCCAGAGCTACAAATTAGTCAGCATTGAAGAGTTTTTGACATCAGATCGGGTTGTACCTCAATTGCAAGAACGAGTACGAGATTATGTGGAGAAGGATAAATGATGAAGCGTAGTAAAAATATTAACATGTTTCTCATGGATGGCGAAGTGACAGGAAAAATCAAATGTACTTTGTCAAATTGGACCGGTGTGATTTATAAAATTCCTCGAATTCAATTGGCGGATTTAAAATCACGTGATGAAATGAAGCAAAGTGGCATTTATTTCTTATTTGGCCGTGATGAGGATAAGCAAAAGGATGTTACCTACATCGGGCAGGCTACGAATCGCAAAAACGGTGAGGGTGTCCTTTTACGTGTCCAGGAACATACTCGTGATAATCCTGCAGATTATTTTAATGATGTGATTATTTTGACGACGCAGAATAATTCCTTTGGTCCTACAGAAATTAGTTACTTGGAAAATAAATTTACACAACTAGCAAAGGACGCGGGGCGCTTCATTGTAAAAAATGGGAATGAGCCCAATTCTGGGAATGTAACAGAAGAAAAGCAGTCTGAGTTGGATGAGGTTGTAGAAAATACTTTGATGATTGTAGGAACCTTAGGGTACCGAGTGTTTGTTCCTATGACCAAGAAAACGGATCAGAATGTTTCTGATGAAAATTCAACTTATCTCTATTTGAAGCGAAAAACAAAGAAATCAAATCGAATGATTGAAGCCATCTGTGAACAGACTTCGGAAGGTTTTGTTGTTTTAGAAGGCAGTCAAGTGGATGAGGTTGATTCACCCGCAATACCAGCAAGCCTAAAAGAATTGCGTAAGGAATTAATCAAGTCAAATGTGATTAAAGATGGTGTTTTACAAGAAAAGCAACTGTTCTCCAGTCCATCTTATGCAGCTGCTTTTGTACTAGGAATGAATACGAATGGACGAACGGATTGGAAAAATAAGGACGGCAAGCCCTTAAAAGAATTAGAAGAATTGATAGAGTGTTAAGGAGAATCAGATGGAAACATGGCAAGAGTTAAAAGTTACAGTGAAGCGTGAGGGAGAGGAATTGGTTTCCAATCTCTTGATTGAGCTAGGTGCCCAAGGTGTTGCGATTGAAGACAGCATGGACTATGTGGGAAATGTCGACCGTTTTGGTGAAATTTTCCCAGAGGTCGAACAGCAAGAAGAAATCGTAGTGACCGCCTACTATCCTGATACTGTTGATGTGGCAGTGGTTGAGGCAGACTTGCAGGCTCGCCTGGCAGAATTGACAGACTTTATGGATTTGGGTGAGGTCAAGATTGGCACGACTGCTTTGGCTGAGGAAGACTGGGCAGATAATTGGAAGAAATACTATGAACCAGCTCGTATCACCCATGACTTGACCATCGTTCCGTCATGGACAGAATATGAAGCGACAGCTGGCGAGAAGATTATCAAGCTAGATCCAGGGATGGCCTTTGGGACCGGAACACACCCGACGACCAAGATGAGTCTTTTTGCCTTGGAGCAGGTTCTTCGTGGTGGGGAAACGGTTCTAGATGTGGGAACAGGTTCAGGTGTCCTTTCTATTGCAAGCTCACTTCTAGGTGCCAAGGAGATTTTCGCCTATGACTTGGATGATGTGGCGGTTCGCGTCGCTCAGGAAAATATTGAGCTCAATCCGGGCATGGAAAACATCCATGTAGCCCCAGGCGATTTGCTTAAAGGAGTGGAAATTGAGGCAGATGTTATCGTGGCTAATATCTTGGCGGATATCCTCATTCATCTGACGGAGGATGCTTATCGCTTGGTCAAGGATGAAGGCTACCTCATCATGAGTGGTATTATCAAGGACAAGTGGGACATGGTGCGTGAGTCAGCTGAGTCAGCTGGATTTTTCCTTGAAACCCATATGATTCAAGGGGAGTGGAATGCCTGTGTCTTCAAGAAGACCAAGGATATCTCCGGTGTGATTGGAGGCTAGCATGCAACAGTATTTTGTAAAAGGTTTGGCTAGCTCACCTATCACTATCGAGGACAAGGAGACCAGCAAGCACATGTTTCAGGTCATGCGTTTGAAAGAAGAGGACGAGGTTACCTTAGTTTTTGATGATGGTATTAAGCGTTTGGCGCGCGTGCTAAATGTAGAGGCGCGTCAGTTGGAGCTAATCAAAGAATTAGCTGACAATGTGGAACTGCCAGTCCAAGTGATCATCGCATCTGGTTTTCCCAAGGGAGATAAGTTGGAGTTTATCACTCAAAAGGTGACGGAACTAGGTGCCAGTCAGATTTGGGCCTTCCCTGCAGACTGGTCAGTTGCTAAATGGGACGGTAAAAAACTAGGGAAAAAAGTCGAGAAACTAGAAAAAATCGCCCTTGGAGCAGCCGAGCAAAGCAAGCGCAACTTTGTCCCAAGCATCACCCTTTTTGAGAAAAAGGCAGATTTTCTAGCACAACTGAGCCAGTTTGACCGCATCGTAGTGACCTATGAAGAGTCGGCTAAAGAAGGAGAAGCTGCTGCGCTCTTGCAGGCAGTTACTGGACTCGAGAAGGGAGCTAAACTGCTCTTTATCTTTGGTCCAGAAGGAGGTCTGTCACCCGCAGAAATCGAATCTTTTGTAGCTAAAGGAGCGATTCTCGCTGGACTTGGGCCTCGCATCCTACGAGCAGAAACAGCCCCACTCTACGCTCTTAGCGCAGTGAGTGTTGTCACGGAATTAATGAAAAACGCGTGAAGGTAGACCTTCACGCGTTTCTTTTATATCTTATTTTGTTCAGAATTTATTCGTTTTCTTATTTTTTATATATTACAAATTAATGAATTTTTTATAAAAAATGGAGTATTTGTATAAAAAGGGAACCTACGTTCGGGATTTCTGGCTGATAGTGCTGGAAAGCTCTTCAAATAGCATGAAAGTCAATCGGACTAGTTTTCATATAGAGCTAAAAGTGATAGAATAGAAGGCAAGAAAGTGGAGAAAACTAGATGCCGAAAGAAGAACCTTTAACAGGGGGCCAGGTTATTGCCCTTACCAAAAAATACTTGTCGGGAGAGGATGTTGCATTTGTAGAAAAAGCTCTCCTTTATGCAGTCGACTGCCATAGTGGGCAATTCCGTAAATCAGGTGAACCCTATATCATCCACCCTATTCAAGTTGCCGGCATTTTGGCAAAATTGAAGTTGGATGCTGTGACGGTTGCCTGTGGTTTTTTGCACGACGTTGTCGAGGATACAGACGCGACCCTGGATGATTTAGAACGCGAATTTGGACACGATGTCCGAGTGATTGTTGATGGAGTGACCAAGCTCGGGAAGGTCAAATACAAGTCCCATGAAGAGCAGCTAGCAGAGAACCACCGCAAGATGCTCATGGCCATGTCTCAGGACATCCGTGTCATCTTGGTCAAGCTAGCAGACCGCTTGCACAACATGCGGACTTTGAAGCATTTACGCAAGGACAAGCAAGAACGGATTTCCCAGGAAACCATGGAAATCTATGCACCACTAGCCCACCGTCTCGGGATTTCCAGCGTCAAGTGGGAATTGGAAGATCTATCCTTCCGTTATCTGAACGAAGTCGAGTTCTACAAAATTTCCCATATGATGAAGGAGAAGCGTCGCGAGCGGGAAGCCTTGGTAGAAGAAGTTGTCCAAAAGATCGAGTCCTATGCGGCAGAACGCCACCTCTATGGGAAAATCTATGGTCGTCCTAAGCATATCTACTCCATCTACCGCAAGATGCAGGATAAGAAGAAGCGCTTTGATGAAATCTATGATTTGATTGCCATTCGCTGTATCCTGGAATCACCGAGCGATGTCTATGCTATGCTGGGCTATATCCACGAACTCTGGAAGCCCATGCCAGGCCGTTTCAAGGACTACATCGCCAACCGCAAGGCCAATGGTTACCAGTCTATTCATACCACTGTCTACGGACCCAAAGGTCCTATTGAGTTCCAGATCCGTACTAAGGAAATGCACGAGGTTGCTGAGTACGGGGTTGCGGCACACTGGGCTTATAAGAAAGGGATTAAGGGCCAAGTCAACAGCAAAGAATCGGCTATTGGGATGAACTGGATCAAGGAGATGATGGAACTCCAAGACCAGGCGGATGATGCCAAGGAATTTGTTGATACTGTCAAAGAAAACTATCTGGCAGAAGAGATTTATGTCTTTACCCCAGATGGAGCGGTTCGTTCTCTTCCAAAGGATTCTGGACCGATTGACTTTGCCTATGAGATTCATACCAAGATCGGGGAAAAAGCGACTGGTGCCAAAGTTAATGGCCGTATGGTTCCTTTGACTACCAAGCTGAAAACGGGTGACCAGGTTGAAATCATCACCAATCCAAATTCATTTGGACCAAGTCGTGACTGGCTCAATATCGTCAAGACCAGCAAGGCCCGCAATAAGATCCGCCAATTCTTTAAGAACCAAGACAAGGAACTCTCGATCAACCGTGGACGAGAGTTGCTCATGGCCCAATTTCATGAGCATGATATGATTGCCAACAAGTTCATGGATAAGAAACACATGGACAAGGTCTTGCAAAAGACCAGCTACAAGACCGAAGAGGCCTTGTTTGCGGCCATCGGTTTTGGAGAAATCGGAGCCATCTCTGTCTTTAATCGTTTGACGGAGGAAGAGCGTCGAGAAGAGGAAAAGGCCAAGGCGCGTGCAGAAGCTGAGGAGCTGGTCAAAGGCGGCGAAGTCAAGGTTGAAAACAAAAAAGACACCCTCAAGGTCCGCCATGAAGGTGGCGTGGTCATCCAAGGGGCTTCTGGTCTCTTGATCCGGATTGCTAAGTGTTGCAATCCCGTCCCAGGAGATACAATTGTCGGTTACATTACCAAAGGACGTGGGGTTGCCATTCACCGTCAAGACTGTATGAATCTGCGGGCCCAAGACAACTACGAGCAACGCTTGATCGACGTCGAGTGGGAAGACAATAACACGACCAAGGATTACATCGCCCATATCGATATCTACGGCCTCAACCGTGCAGGCCTTCTCAATGATGTCCTTCAAGTCCTCTCTAATACGGCTAAGATGATCTCAACTGTCAATGCCCAACCAACCAAAGATATGAAATTTGCCAATATCCACATTTCCTTCGGGATTCCAAACCTGTCTATGTTGACAACGGTTGTGGATAAGATTAAGAGTGTGCCGGAGGTGTACTCTGTTAAGCGTACCAACGGCTAGTCGGCTGCTCAGTTATCTTTTATTGCTTCGTTAGCTCGCCTCGCCGTACTTCAGTACTGTCTTCGTCTCGCTGCCTTGCCCTAAAAGCACCTGAACAGCCTTTGGTTTTCGGATAGTCTGCCTGCGTCTCACTGCCTTGTCTGATGTCGATTTTCTTTGAAGGTAGCAGTGAATGCTCAATAGATTGTTAAAATAGGATAATAAGATGAAATTAGTAATTCAACGGGTCAAAAGGGCCTCGGTTTCTATTGATGGTCAAGTCTATAGTCAGATTCAGGATGGGCTTCTGCTCTTAGTGGGAGTGGGACCTGAGGATGACCAAAAGGATTTGGAGTACGCGGTGCGGAAGGTCACGCAAATGCGGATTTTCTCGGATGAAGAAGGGAAGATGAACTTATCTGTCAAGGATATTCAAGGGGAAATCCTATCTGTTTCGCAGTTTACCCTCTTTGCCCAGACAAAAAAAGGCAATCGTCCAGCCTTTATTGGGGCGGCTAAACCAGAGATGGCCAGCCAGCTCTACGATGACTTCAATGATTTGTTAGAAAAGGAAGTCCCTGTCAAACGAGGGATCTTCGCTGCAGATATGGCAATCGAACTCATTAATGATGGCCCAGTGACTATCATCCTCGATACGAAAAATCCATAGAAAAACAAGCCCTTGATTAAAGGGCTTGTTTGAATGTAGACAAATTACTTTTTACTTAGGATAGCTGGATAATTTTTCAAAAAAATCCTTATATTACTTTGAGTTGTCGAAGTAAATCCGAAACTTTCCGCCGTGAGAAAAATGCTTGAAACATTGTTGTTTCAAGCACTCGGGAGTTTTGAAACCTTAGGTTCAAAACTAAGTCATGGAACTTCGTAGAAGTTCGCTGACGTCCGTACTCACCTAAGGAAAGTTTCTAGGAAAACTATTTCTTCAATCTGACATGCTCTTAATCAAAGGGCATTTTTTTCTATGTAAAGTTGTTGGGCAATCAGATGATTGATCTGGATGTCTTGGTCTTTGATCTGGAGCTGATAGAGGCCAGTGTAATCGTCGTAGCCTTTGAAGAGAATGTCATCTCCAATGGTCAGTTGGATCTGGTCTAAAAAATTCAGCAATTCAAAGCTATCCTGGACTCTTTGCAAACGATAGGTTCCCAGTTCGCTGACATCACTCAAACGGTCCTGGTAAGCCTCAATGAGAAGTTGTCCTTTAGGTGGAATGGTTCCTCCGTGGGGGCAGGTCTTGGGAGTGTCTAACATTTGGTCAAGTTTATCTATAAAGCGGTCGGAGACAGTATGCTCGAGCACTTCAGCTTCTTCATGGACTTCTTCGGCCGTATAGCCAAGTTTTTTGAGCAAGAACACTTCGATCAAGCGGTGCTTGCGAAAGAGATCAGAAACCGTTTGGAGGCCGAGCTCGGTGAGCAGATAGCCGTGGGTCTTGTCCTTGATGAGGAGATTCTCCGAGATCATGCGTTTGACCATCTCAGTCACGGCTGGAGGCGAAACCTGCATCCGGGCCGCAATCTCTTTGTTACTAATTTTTTCATGTTGCGTGCCGATTTCATAGATGCACTTGAGGTAATCTTCTTTATTTGGTGTCATAGGGTCCTCTTTTCTTCGCTCCTTTTAGTATATCAAAAAAAGCGCAAAATGGCTTGGCCAGTGGATAGGAATTGTCTGGGAGGGTGAAAGATGATAGTATAGAAGCATAAACCAAAAGCAATGTGGAAAGGAGGGTGCAAATGCAGCGATTGGAATTGGAAAAACTGGGCTGGACGACCAGAGGTCTCAGCTACTTAGAAGAACGACTGCAGTCTTGCGAAGATGAAGCAAGAAGGCAAGACTGTTACCGCTCTGTCTTCGTCTTTGCCAGCCCTCTTTTCCAAGAGATGTGGCAGAGAGAACTGCAAGGGTTGACGGAAAGCCGTGCCCAGGCCCTCTTAAGAGGGGTCATGCACCTCTGTCTCATGCCACGGGATTTATCGGGGACCTGTGAGGAGACCGCCTTCTTACTGAAGCGGTTCTGGCCAGATTGCCCCCCTCATTCACCTTTTTGGTCTTCTTTTTCAAGAGTGGTCCAAGTAGCATTTGCCCAGGATCCATTGGCTAGCAAAGAGGGAGACCAGCTCTTAAAACGCCAGGTCCACCAGTTCCGCTATCTGCTCTCTGCCTATCAGACCCAGTGGATTCGGGAGCATTATGCCAAAACTGGACAGACGGATGAAGAGGCGCTACAAGCTTACTTGCAGGAGACAAAAAGAATTAAAATCGATGCTTATGCAGCGGCTCGTCTCCATAATAAGGTCTATGTGGATCAAGACGGACAGCTCGCCTTCCCATCTCGTGCTCAGGCCCAGTTGAATTTTAAGGTCTTACTCAACTTCCATACAGAGTATATCCTGGATCAGGGTGGCCAGTTTCTCAATGAAGTGGATCCGAATCAGATTTCTGAAAATGGCATTGTCAATGGAGCCAGTTTCAACTATGGCTTAGCCAAGGGCCGGACCCATAAGGACTTGGATATTGATCCTGTTAAACTTTGGGATCCGCCATTTCGCAAGCAGGTTCTCTATCAGCAAGGTGTTCGCTATCTAGCTCCGAAGAATGATCGCAGTATTGAAGGCTACTGGAGTCGGAAGGGAACCTTTGCACAAGGAGGCAAGAGCTATAAGCAACAAGTAGCAAAGCGCGTGCGGAGTTTCCTCAGAGGCATCCCACGCTTACGCTGGCGACTTTTACTCAAGAATGGGCTCCATCGGATTTTATAGTAGTCCTCTTTTGGATTGAAGAAAAAGGACTCTTAGAAACTCACTTAAGGAAAGTTTCTGAACAGATTTTATAGATAAAGTAAAAAGAGGTCGCAGACCTCTTTTTCGTTTAATCAAGTGCTTTGACGGCTTCGATTGCAGCGTCGTAATTGGGCTCACTGTTGATGTTGTCGAGGTATTCGACGTAAGTGACCTTGTTGTCCGCATCTAGGACCAAGACAGCGCGTGCGAGTAAGTGCCATTCATTGATCAAGAGGCCATAGGCTTTTCCGAAGGAATGGTCGAAGTAGTCTGAGAGCATGATGGCATTTTCGATCCCTTCAGCAGCACACCATTTGCCTTGGGCGAAAGGAAGATCAACGGAAACCGTCAAGACGACAGTGTCTTCCATGTCAGAGAGGGCCTGGTTGAAGTGACGTGTTTGAGTAGAACAGATACCTGTGTCAATAGATGGGATCACACTAAGAACTTTTTTCTTCCCAGCAAAATCAGCCAAAGATTTTTTCTCCAAGTTAGGAGTGGTCAGTGAAAAATCATGAGCAGTATCGCCAACTTGAAGTTGAGATCCGGTAAAGGTAACAGGGTTTCCTAAAAATGTTGTCATAGCAAAGACTCCTTTTTTCTTTTCATTGTACATCAATGAAGGGGGAAGAGCCACTGATTTGTTTGAGAATCTAATGAGTTTGAAACCTTATTTGTTCAAACCTTCTGCGATTTTCTCCAAATTCCATTTCATCATGCTGTAGTAGCTGTCGCCTTCTTCGCCTTCTTTGGCAATCGAGTCAGTAAAGATCTTTGCAAAGATAGGGATATTGCTATCCTTAGACACAGTTTTCATAGGACGCTCATCGACACTGGATTCGACAAAGAGGGACGGTACTTTGGTTTGACGCAATTTCTCTAGCAGCGTTTTGATTTGTTCAGGTGTCCCTTCTTCTTCAGTGTTGATTTCCCAGATATAGGCAGATGGGACGCCGTAGGCTTTGGAGAAGTACTTGAAGCAACCTTCGCTGGTTACGATCATCTTCTTGTCTGCTGGGATGTTATTGAATGCTTGCTTGGCTTCTTGGTCTAGCTTGCTGAGTTTTTCAGTGTAGGCTGCTAGATTTTTTTCGTAGAAGTCCTTATTTTTTGGATCTTTGGCGATTAATTGTTTGGCAATGTTTTTAGCGTAGATAATCCCGTTTTCGAGATTGAGCCAAGCGTGAGGGTCTTCTTTTCCAGCTTGGTTTTGGCCTTCCAGGTAGATGACCTCTACGCCATCGCTGGCAGCGAAATAGTCCTTGTTTTCTACTTTATTGGCATTTTTGACCAATTTGGTAAACCAAGCATTGCCGCCGGTTTCGAGGTTGATGCCGTTGTAGAAGATGAGGTCTGCTTGTGAAGTTTTTTTGACATCTTCTGGGAGCGGTTCGTACTCGTGGGGATCTTGACCGACAGGTACAATACTGTGTAGCTCGATTTTATCCCCAGCGATATTTTTGGTGATATCGGCAAGGATGGAGTTGGTGGTAACCACCTTCAATTTATCGGATGAGGACTTGGAAGAAGTGCCTTTGCTGCAGGCCAACAGGCCGAATAAGAGCGCTACAAAGAGGGCGAGGACAGAAGCGATTTTTTTCATGTGTTTCTCCTTTAATGAGGTGAAAGAGCGTGCTTATTCTTTCTCTGCTTAGGAGCGATAAAGAAGCTGATGAGAAAGAAGATGGCAGAAGTGAGGACGATACAAGACCCGACGGCGATGTTGAAGCTATAGCCAATAAAGAGTCCCAGGATGGAGGCAAGAGCACCTAATCCGGATGAAAGGAGCATCATGGACCAGAGGCTGTTGGCATAGAGATAGGCCGTCGCAGCGGGTGTGATGAGCATGGCGACGATGAGAATGGTCCCGACACTCTGCATAGCAGTGACAGAAACCAAGGTCAAGAGCACCATGAGAAGGTAGTGATAGACCTTGACCCGGACGCCCATGGACTGAGCCAGAACGGGGTCAAAAGATGTGAGCAGTAAGGGTCGAAAGAGCAGGCAAATCACCAGCAAGACCGCCACCCCAATACCGATAGTCATCCACATATCCTGGTCTTGCACGGCCAAGATATTCCCAAAGAGGATGTGGAAAAGGTCGGTGGAACTTTTAGCGATTCCGATCAGAATGACTCCTAAGGCGAGGAAAGAAGAAAAGGTAATCCCAATCGCCGTGTCGCTCTTGATGATGGAGTTGCTCTTGATATAGGTGATGAGGATGGAAGCTAAAAGCCCGAAGGTAATGGCGCCAATAAAGAAATTGATGCCCAGGATAAAGGAAAGGGCCACACCTGGAAGGACCGCGTGTGAGATGGCATCTCCCATGAGAGACATGCCTCGCAAAATGATGAAACATCCGACTGCACCAGCGACGATCCCGATGGCAATAGCTGTAATGAGAGCGTTTTGGAGGAAATGAAATTGTTGTAATCCATCGATAAATTCTGCAATCATCTGATTTCACCTCCTATAAAAAGTTCATGGCCGTAGGCTGCATGCAGATTCTCCTTGGAAAAGGTTTCCTCTGTTTTCCCAAAAGCAATCAGCTTGCGGTGAAGGAGGAGGACCTGGTCAAAGTAAGCTGGGACCTTGCTGAGGTCGTGATGGACGATCAGAATGGTCTTGCCTTCTTTTTTCAAGGTCTGGAGGGTCTGCATGATGATGTCTTCGCTGACAGAGTCAATCCCTGCGAAGGGCTCATCCAAAAAGATGACATCTGCTTCTTGGACCAAGCAGCGGGCGATCAGGACCCGTTGGAATTGCCCTCCTGAAAGCTGGCCGATCTGGCGATCCGCTAGATCAAGAAGATTGACAAGTTTCAAGGCATTTTCCACCTTTTGGAGATCCTCTTTGCTTTTTCTCTTGAAGATCGAAAGATGGGGATAGAGACCCAGTGAGACACACTCCCGCACCGTGATGGGGAAGTGGAAATCAATAGCGGATTTCTGTTCGACGTAGGCCACTCGTTGAAGAACTTGGCCGAGGTCTTTTTGATCGAGCTGGACCTTTCCCGAATGAGGGAGAAGTCCTAGCATGGCCTTGATCAGGGTTGATTTCCCAGCTCCGTTGGGCCCAAGAATTCCTAGGATGGTTGGCCCCTGGATGGTGAGGGAAAGATCTTCCAAGGCCAGTGTTTGCTGGTAGGCAACACTTAGATGTTCAATTTGAATCATGATTTTGCTCCTTTACCATTAATATACATAAATAAAAAAATTAAGTCAAGTTAATTTTTAAAATAATTTAGGTTAAATCTCTTGTGATCATTGAAAAATAGACCTATTTTTGATAAGGTTATTAGAAAAGAATGAAAGCGAGAAGATCATGGTACGTTTACAAGATGATTTTTATGATTACGTCAACGGGGAATGGGCTGAGACAGCAGTGATTCCTGATGATAAACCGTCAACTGGTGGTTTTATGGACTTGATCCAAGACATCGAAAACTTGATGTTGGATATTACCGGAAAATGGCAACGGGGAGAAGAGCTGCCTGAAGACAGCATTCTGCAAAACTTTGTCAAATACCATAAAATGGTGGCAGATTTTGATGCGCGGGAAGCAGCTGGTGTCGCTCCAGCTATGCCTTTGATCAATGAAATTAAGGCCTTGTCTTCTTTTGAAGACTATACCAGCAAGTTAGGCACCTATGAACTAGCTGGCAAACCAAATCTCTTGCCATTTAGCGTATCACCAGACTTTATGAATGCCCAAATGAATGTCTTATGGGGAGAAGCACTCGGTTTGATCTTGCCTGATACGACCTACTATGAAGAAGGCAATGAAAAAGGCCCAGAGTTATTGGCTGTTTGGCGTCAAATGGTTGAAAAGCTCTTGGCAAAATTTGATTTCTCAGAGGAAGAAATCAAAGATATCCTGGATAAGGTGATTGCGGCCGATGCAGAATTGGCCAAATATGTCTTGTCAAACGAAGAAAAATCCGAGTACAACAAACTCTACCATCCTTATGAGTGGGCAGATTTCAAGGCCTTGGTTCCAGAATTGCCACTCGATACCTTCTTTACAGAAGTGATCGGGCAAACGCCAGATACTATCATTGTTCCAGAAGAGCGCTTCTGGAAGGAATTTGCGCCAAAATTCTACTCAGCAGCCAACTGGGAAACCCTTCATGCCAAGTTGAAACTCAGTGCAGCTCTTTCTTGGACGTCTTTCTTGACTGAAGAAATCCGTGTCTTATCTGGTGAGTATAGCCGTACGATTACAGGGACACCAGAAGCACGTCCGAAAGAAAAAGCCGCTCTGGCCTTGGCGGAAGGGCCTTATAGCCAAGCGCTTGGACTCTGGTATGCGGGCGAAAAATTCTCACCAGAAGCGAAAGCAGACGTAGAGCATAAAGTAGCGACCATGATTGAGGTTTACAAGGATCGCTTAGAAAAAGCGGATTGGCTCGCTCCTGAAACTCGTGAAAAAGCCATTGTCAAGCTCAATGTCATCACACCACATATCGGCTACCCTGAAAAATTACCAGAAACGTATGCCAAAAAGATCATCGACGAGAGCAAGACCTTGGTGGAAAATGCTCAAAAATTGGCTCAAATTTCCATCGAGCATGTCTGGAGCAAGTGGAACCAACCAGTCGATAGGAGCGAGTGGCACATGCCAGCTAATATGGTCAATGCCTACTATGATCCGCAACAGAACCAAATCGTCTTCCCAGCAGCGATTCTCCAAGCACCTTTCTATGACCTTCACCAATCATCATCAGCTAACTATGGCGGAATCGGTGCAGTCATTGCCCATGAAATCTCCCACGCCTTTGACACCAATGGTGCTTCCTTTGACGAGCACGGTAGCTTGAAAGACTGGTGGAAGCCAGAAGATTACGAAGCCTTTACCGCTCGGACTCAAAAAGTCATCGATCAGTTTGAAGGACAAGACTCCTACGGTGCCAAGATCAACGGGAAATTGACCGTTTCTGAAAACGTGGCAGACCTCGGCGGTATCGCTGCAGCCCTTGAAGCAGCGAAGAAAGAGGAAGATTTCTCAGCAGAAGAATTCTTCACCAACTTTGCTCGCATCTGGCGCATGAAAGCTCGGACAGAGTACATGCAACTCCTCGCAAGTGTTGATGTCCACGCACCAGGAAAACTCCGTACCAATATTCAATTGCCAAACTTTGACGAATTCTTTGAAACCTTTGATGTCAAAGAAGGAGATGGCATGTGGCGCGCACCAGAGGATCGTGTAATTATTTGGTAGTCTCGACTTCAGTTAAGCAATTGATTGATTTTCTTGATCGCTCGTGAAAAAAACTAAAAATCCCCGAAGCCAGTTTCAGTTGACTGAAACTAGCTTTGGGGATTTTTGAGTGTATTAGAAATAACAGTGAATGTCATGATCTAAAAAAACTTGCTGGTAGTCATATAAATCTTCTGGATGCAGGGCTTTTATTCCTTCCATTTCATAGCGACGTCCTAAAAGCTTGTATTTGTTTTCTCCAAACTGGTGAAATGGGAGAAGTTGTACTTCATCTATATCGAGAGAATTAAAAAGAGAAGCAAATTCTTCAGCATCGTTTAAAGAGTCATTGAAATTAGGAATGACTGGAATACGTAAAACGATTGTTTTGTTTTGAGCAAAGGCATAATGAATATTTTTAATAATCAGATGATTGTTGACTCCGACAACCTTCTTATGTTTAAGTGTATTGTAATGTTTAAGATCTGTATAAATAAAATCAACATACTGAATGAGATCGACAAATTTCTCATGTTCAACAAAAGCTGTCGTTTCGATTGCAGTATGAAGTCCAACTTCTTTCGCAGCTTTTAAGATTGCTTTGGCAAATTCAAATTGAGCGAAGATTTCTCCACCAGACAGAGTAAGGCCACCACCAGATTCTTCGTAGAAGTCAACGTCTTTTAAGACATCATCTATGATTTCTGTAACTGTTTTTTCTTCTCCTGTGATGGTTTCCTTTTTAGTAACAGCATCCAACATTTTTTCAGGATTTGCACGCTGGGATTCAGGATTGGAGCACCATGGACAACGTAAAGGACATCCTTTTAGAAATACAGTAGTTCGGATGCCAGGGCCATCATGGATACTAAAGTGTTGGATATTAAAGATTATGCCACGATTTTGTTCCATATTTTTGCTCTCCTATCAATCTAGTAAGTCCATTATACATTATTTAAGAAACTAATTCAATTACGAACGAAAGTTTATTTTGTTTTGAATTCACTCGAAAATTTGCTAAAATAGAAAAGAGGTAAAAACAATGCAACGTTTAGATGAAATATTGAAATTAGTATCGGAATTTGAAAAGATTGATGTTAATAGCTTGTCTGAGAAATTACAAGTCTCTAAAGTGACCATTCGAAAGGATTTGGACAAGCTAGAATCCAAAGGATTATTGCATAGAGAACACGGCTATGCTGTTTTAAATAGTGGAGATGATATCAATGTTCGATTGTCCTTTCAATATGATACCAAGAAAAGAATAGCCAGGGAAGCTGCTAAATTAATTAAGGATAACGACACGGTTTTGATTGAATCGGGCTCTACATGTGCTTTGCTAGCGGAAGAAATTTGCCAAACAAAAAAGAATGTCAAGATTGTGACAAATTCTTACTTTATTGCAGATTATATTCAGGAATATGATTCTTGTAAAATCATCCTACTTGGTGGTGAATTTCAAAAAGAATCGAGAGTGACTGTAGGTCCGCTTTTGAAAGAATTAATCCGCTCGTTTAGAGTTCCCTTTGCTTTTGTAGGGGTAGACGGATATGATGACGAACTTGGCTTTACTGGGAAAGATATGATGAGAAGTGAAGTTGTTCAAGCTATGTCCGATGTTTCTAAAGAAGTGATTGTCTTAACAGATTCAAGTAAATTTGGGAAATGTGGAACTGTCAGACGATTTGCACTTTCACAAGTTTCGAGAGTCATAACAGATAAGAATATATCTCAAGAAGCGAAAGAAAAACTTGAGGATTCGCAAACGATTTTAACCTTAGTATAAGAAGGAGAAGCCAATTGAAAGATGAACGGAAAAAGTTACTTGCTAAATTAGCCTATCTATACTATGTTGAAGACAAAAGTCAATCGCAAATCGCAGCAGAAACTGGAATCTACCGTACAACTGTCAGCAGAATGCTAGCAGAAGCTAAGAAAGAGGGCGTAGTAAAAATTGAAATCGAAAACTTTGATACTCGCCTCTTCCATTTAGAAAATTATATCAAACAAAAATATGGCTTAAAAGCTATTGAGATTATACCGAATCTAGTTGATGAGCCTCGAGAAAGCCTTGAAAAGCGACTGGCGCAAGCAAGTGCGGTCATGCTTCGTAATTTGATTGAAGATGGAATGACAGTCGGATTTTCATGGGGCAAGTCTCTCAGATTAATGGTAGAACAAGTTGGAACGAAGCGCTTGGATGGTGTTCAGTTTTATCCCCTAGCTGGAGGTCCCAGTCATATTCATGCTCGCTACCATGTCAATACGCTGATCTACAGTATGGCGAGTAAATTTCATGGGGAATGTCATTTTATAAACGCGAGTGTCATTCAAGAAAATTCTGAGGTGACGGAAGGCATCTTATCTTCTAAGTATTTTGAGGATTTGAAAGCTAGTTGGCGTTGTTTGGATGTTGCGGCTGTAGGGATTGGTGGCTATGCAGATAGCAAGAATCCTCAGTGGTTTGATATGCTGACATCGAATGATTTTAAGAAATTGGAGTCAGAACATGCTGTAGGAGAAGTATGCTGTCGTTTCTTTGATCAAGAAGGTATCCCAGTTTATCCTGAATTACAGGAAAGAACAATATCAATCACATTAGAGGAATTGAGAAAGGTACCAAACACCATCTCTTTGGCCTACGGTGATCAGAAAGCAAAAGCAATTTTATCGGTTTTGAAAGCCAACTATATCAATCATTTAGTCACAGATGAAGCAACGATCTTAAAAGTCTTAGAATTAGATGGTGATCAGCAATTTACTAAAAAATAGGACAGCAGGAATGCGGTCCTTATTTTTTTGAGTCAAAAAGCACAAATGTGCAAAAATCAAAAACAACAATCAAATGTTGCGGTTTTTATTGACCGGCAAAAATATAAATGGTATATTGACAATAGAAAAAGCGCTTTCAGTAGATTGACAAAGGAGTGTAGTGCACATGGAAATAATTGTTGCAGACCAAATTATTATGGGATTGATTTTAAATGCGGGTGATGCTAAACAGCATATTTACCAAGCTTTATCATATGCTAAGGAGGGCGATTTTACATCTTCTGAAGGCGAAATTGCAAAAGCAGATGCAGCATTGCTAGAAGCGCATAACCTGCAAACACAATTTTTAGCCCAGGAAGCAGGTGGGACAAAGACAGATATTACAGCTCTGTTTGTGCACTCACAAGATCACTTAATGACTTCAATCACAGAGATTAACTTGATTAAAGAAATGATTGACTTACGTAAAGAACTTTCAGCGAAACAATAAGGAGGAAAAGAAGATGAAAATTGGATTGTTTTGTGCAGCAGGATTTTCAACAGGAATGTTGGTAAATAATATGAAGGTGGCGGCTAAGGAATTAGGGATTGATGCTGAGATCGATGCCTATTCTCAAGCGAAATTAGCAGATTTTGCCCCAGAAATCGATGTTGCATTGTTGGGCCCTCAAGTAGCTTATACTTTGGATAAATCAAAAGCGATTTGTGAGGCAAACCATATTCCTATTGCTGTCATCCCTATGGCAGATTATGGGATGTTGGATGGTAAGAAAGTACTAAATCTAGCTCTAGAATTGCTAGGAGAAAAATAAGGAGGCTTCCCATGTCTAATTTTAATTCTCAGAAAATTATCGCTCCAATCATGCGTTTTGTAAACATGAAAGGAATTATTGCTCTTAAAGATGGGATGTTGGCGATCCTTCCATTAACGGTAGTTGGTAGTTTGTTTCTGATTATTGGGCAATTACCATTTGAAGGTCTTAACCAGGCTATTGCTAGTGTATTTGGCGATACATGGACAGAGCCATTTATGCAGGTTTATTCAGGAACATTCGCCATCATGGGATTAATTTCTTGCTTCTCCATTGGTTATTCATATGCTAAAAACAGTGGAGTAGAACCTTTGCCAGCAGGAGTTTTGTCCCTATCTTCATTCTTTATCTTGTTAAAATCTTCTTATGTACCAGCTAAGGGAGAACCGATTGGTGATGCCATTGCAAAAGTATGGTTTGGTGGTCAAGGGATTATTGGGGCTATTATTATTGGTCTGGTAGTTGGTGCGATTTATACTGTGTTTATCCAAAGACATATTGTTATTAAAATGCCAGAACAAGTACCTCAAGCCATTGCCAAACAATTTGAAGCGATGATTCCTGCTTTCGTGATTTTCTTACTATCAATGATTGTCTATATCTTATCAAAAGTAGTGACAAGTGGCGGTACCTTCATTGAAATGATCTATGATGTCATTCAGGTTCCTTTACAAGGTCTAACAGGATCACTTTACGGAGCGATTGGAATTGCCTTCTTTATTTCATTCTTGTGGTGGTTTGGTGTGCACGGACAATCAGTTGTCAATGGGGTAGTAACAGCCTTGCTACTTTCTAACCTGGATGCCAATAAATCAATGTTGGTAGCTGGGAAGCTATCCGTTGAAAATGGTGCCCACATTGTAACCCAACAATTCCTAGATAGTTTCCTTATTTTGTCTGGATCAGGTATAACCTTTGGTTTGGTTATTGCTATGTTATTTGCTGCTAAGTCAAAACAATATAAGGCACTTGGGAAAGTTGCAGCTTTTCCTGCAATCTTCAATGTTAATGAACCCGTCGTATTTGGCTTCCCAATTGTAATGAACCCAGTGATGTTCCTTCCATTTATTATCGTTCCAATTTTAGCAGCGATAATTGTTTATACTTCAATTGCTATTGGGTTCATGCATCCATTCTCAGGTGTGACCCTTCCTTGGAGTACACCAGCCATTATTTCTGGATTTATGGTTGGAGGTTGGCAAGGTGCTTTCGTTCAAGTGCTAGTTCTTGCAACCTCGACTGTCGTATATTTCCCATTCTTCAAATTCCAAGATAATCTTGCCTATAACAACGAATTACAAGCTGAAAAATAGTGCGTTTATTAGGAATGCACAGATGTGCGACTAGAATAGAATTTATAGGTATAATCCATAATTCATTGAAATTCGTAAAATTTAATGCTACTATAGTTACGAAAGAAAACAAAATAATTTCAAAAGAAAGGTTTTGAAAAAATGAAACAAGTAGAAGTAGCAAGTACAAGCATTAAAACAGAATATTTTGGAAGCCTCACTGAACGCATGAATAAGTATCGTGAAGATGTCTTGAACAAGAAGCCTTATATCGACGCTGAACGTGCCGTTCTTGCAACTAAGGCATATGATCGTTATAAGGAACAACCAAATGTTCTTAAACGTGCCTATATGTTGAAAGAGATTCTTGAAAATATGACAATCTATATTGAGGATGAATCCATGATTGCTGGAAACCAAGCATCCTCTAATAAAGATGCTCCGATCTTCCCAGAATATACTTTAGAGTTCGTTCTGAAGGAATTGGATCTTTTTGAAAAGCGGGATGGTGACGTCTTCTATATTACGGAAGAAACGAAAGAGCAGCTCCGTAGTATCGCACCGTTCTGGGAAAATAATAACTTACGTGCAAGAGCTGGAGCTCTTCTACCTGAAGAAGTATCTGTCTATATGGAAACAGGATTCTTCGGTATGGAAGGGAAGATGAATTCTGGAGATGCCCACTTAGCAGTCAATTATCAAAAATTATTGCAATATGGCTTGAAAGGTTTTGAAGAAAGAGCTCGCCAAGCTAAAGCAGCCCTAGATCTAACGGATCCAGCTAGCATTGATAAGTACCATTTTTACGATTCTATCTTTATCGTAGTTGATGCTGTTAAGACCTATGCTCAACGATTTGTGGAACTTGCTAAACAACTTGCTGAAACAGCAACTCCTGAACGTAAGAAGGAATTGCTTGAAATTGCAGAGATTTGCTCGAAAGTTCCATACGAGCCTGCAAGTACATTTGCAGAGGCTGTTCAGTCTGTTTGGTTTATCCAATGTATTCTTCAGATTGAATCAAATGGGCACTCACTTTCATATGGCCGTTTTGACCAATATATGTATCCATACGTTAAAGCTGATTTGGAAAGTGGACGGGAAACTGAAGAGAGTATTGTTGAACGCTTGACCAACCTTTGGATTAAGACTATTACAATTAACAAAGTACGTAGTCAAGCACATACCTTCTCATCTGCAGGTAGTCCGCTTTATCAAAACGTTACGATTGGTGGTCAAACGCGTGATAAGAAAGATGCCGTTAACCCATTGTCTTATTTAGTGTTGAAGTCTGTTGCTCAAACTCACCTTCCTCAACCAAACTTAACTGTTCGTTACCATGCTGGTTTGGATGCCCGCTTCATGAACGAATGTATTGAAGTTATGAAGCTCGGATTCGGTATGCCTGCTTTCAATAATGATGAGATCATTATTCCATCCTTTATTTCAAAAGGTGTTCTTGAAGAAGATGCTTATGATTACAGTGCAATTGGTTGTGTAGAAACAGCTGTTCCAGGTAAATGGGGCTATCGCTGTACAGGTATGAGTTATATGAACTTCCCTAAAGTTTTGCTCATTACGATGAATGACGGAATCGATCCTGCTTCTGGCAAGCGTTTTGCACCAAGCTTCGGTCATTTTAAAGACATGAAGAGCTTCGATGAATTGCAAACTGCTTGGGACAAAACTTTGCGCCACTTAACCCGCATGAGTGTGATCGTAGAAAACTCGATCGACCTATCTCTTGAAAGAGAAGTGCCAGATATCCTCTGTTCAGCTTTGACAGATGACTGTATTGGACGTGGAAAACACTTGAAAGAAGGTGGAGCTGTCTACGATTATATTTCTGGTCTACAAGTGGGTATTGCAAACTTATCCGATTCACTTGCAGCAATCAAGAAACTGGTATTCGAAGAAGGACGCTTAACGCCACAAGAGCTATGGCATGCTCTGGAAACCGATTACGAGGGCGAACGTGGAAAAGAAATCCAAGAGATGCTTATCCATGATGCACCGAAGTATGGAAACGATGATGACTATGCGGACAGCTTAGTTCGAGAAGCATACGATATTTATGTGGATGAAATTGCTAAATATCCAAATACTCGCTATGGACGTGGGCCAATCGGTGGTATCCGTTACTCAGGTACATCTTCTATTTCAGCCAATGTAGGACAAGGTCGTGGAACATTAGCTACTCCGGACGGTCGTAATGCTGGAACTCCACTAGCAGAAGGATGCTCTCCATCCCACAATATGGACCAACATGGCCCAACATCTGTTCTAAAATCTGTTTCTAAATTGCCAACAGATGAAATTGTTGGTGGTGTTTTACTGAACCAAAAAGTAAACCCACAAACTTTAGCCAAAGAAGAAGATAAATTAAAACTTATTGCTTTACTCCGTACGTTCTTTAATCGTCTACACGGATACCATATTCAATACAATGTGGTTTCTAGAGAAACGTTGTTAGATGCTCAAAAACATCCGGAAAAACACCGTGACTTAATTGTACGTGTTGCAGGCTACTCAGCTTTCTTCAATGTACTATCAAGAGCTACACAAGATGATATTATTGGACGGACAGAGCATACTCTATAGTAAAGAGGTATGTATATGGAATTTATGCTTGATACTTTAAATTTAGATGAGATAAAAAAATGGGCACGAGTGTTACCCCTTGCTGGGGTAACTTCGAACCCAACAATTGCAAAAAAAGAAGGGGACATTGATTTTTTTGATCGTATCCATAAGGTGCGAGAAATCATTGGGGGCTCTCCTTCCATCCATGTTCAAGTTGTTGCAAAAGATTATGAAGGAATTTTGAAAGATGCGGCTAAAATTCGCGAACAATGCGATGAAAACACCTATATTAAAGTCCCAGTAACACCTGAAGGACTTGCTGCAATTAAAGTGTTAAAAGCAGAGGGTTACAAAATTACTGCAACAGCAATCTATACTGTTTTTCAAGGGCTGTTAGCGATTGAGGCAGGAGCCGACTATTTAGCACCTTATTACAATCGTATGGAAAACTTAAACATTGATTCAGCTCAGGTTATTTCTCAGTTAGCGAGTGCCATAGAGCGTGATCATTCATCAAGCAAAATTCTAGCAGCTTCCTTTAAAAATGTGGCTCAAGTTAATCGAGCATTTAAAGAAGGAACACAAGCAATTACGGCAGGGGCAGATGTATTTGAAGCAGCTTTTGGAATGCCTTCTATTGCAAAAGCAGTAGATGACTTCGAAGCAGATTGGTCAGCCGTTCATCATAAGAATACAATTTGATAAAGGAGGAGTGTATGAGAAATTTTGCAAGCCCATCTCGTTACATTCAAGGGGAAAATGCTTTATTTGAAAATGCAAAACCTATTTTAGAACTGGGGAGTCATCCTGTTTTACTCTGTGATTCAGTGGTCTATGATATCGTAGGGGAACGTTTTGAAAAGTATCTCCTTCGGTATGGCTTTACAGTCTTGCCAGTATTCTTCAATGGTGAAGCTTCTGATAATGAAATCAATCGTGTGGTCAGTCTGGCAGAAGAAAATGGCTGTGACTTAGTCATCGGACTTGGTGGAGGAAAGACCATCGATAGTGCAAAAGCCATTGCCGATCTTCTAAAATCACCAGTTGTCATTGCTCCGACCATTGCCTCTACAGATGCTCCGGTTTCAGCCTTGTCAGTTATCTATACGGATGAAGGTGCTTTTGCTCGCTATATATTCTATTCTAAAAACCCAGAATTGGTCTTGGTGGATAGCAAAGTCATCTCTCAAGCACCAAAACGTTTGCTCGCTTCTGGTATCGCAGATGGATTAGCGACTTGGGTTGAAGCGCGTGCAGTGATGCAAGCTAACGGAAAAACCATGCTAGGCAAACACCAAACTTTAGCTGGTGTCGCGATTGCGCAACGTTGTGAAGAAATCTTATTTGCAGACGGACTTCAAGCCATGGCTGCTTGTGAAGCCAAAGTGGTAACGCCTGCTCTTGAAAACATCATTGAAGCCAATACCCTTCTCAGCGGGATTGGATTTGAAAGTGGTGGCTTGGCAGCGGCTCATGCCATCCATAATGGCTTTACAGCCCTTACTGGAGACATCCACCATTTGACACACGGTGAAAAAGTAGCCTACGGAACGCTAGTTCAATTGTTCTTGGAAAACCGTCCAAAAGAAGAATTGAACAAATACATTCGTTTCTATCAACAAATCGGTATGCCAACGACTCTGAAAGAAATGCATCTTGAAAATGCAAGCTACGAAGATCTTCTCAAGGTTGGCCAACAAGCCACCATTGAAGGAGAAACCATCCATCAAATGCCATTCAAGGTACAAGCATCTGATATTGCTCAAGCCATTGTAGCAGTGGATGCTTATGTCAACTCCTTAGGCTAATCAAAGAAATACAGAAACCATCGTCTGTTGGCGATGGTTTTTTTGATGGTTGGTCGTTTTCTGGGGTCCGACTCTTTAAGAGTTCGGGAGATAAATCAAGTTTAGCTGTTTCAAATTATATACTAGTTGAATCCGACCATCATTTTAGAAGGTGTATATGAAATAGGAATTATCTTTTTGTTTACACACATTCAGTATTCACAGCCCGCTCTTTGGGTAACTTATTTCGCGGTTTTGAATGTTTATGAAGCTTGAGTGACAAGGATGTAAGAATGAACAAACAGATTATCCAAGCGATTAATATTTGAAAAGAACAACTCGTTAAACTAAACTCTGCTTTTGTGAATAATTCAGTATAAGCTCCAAGAAAAGTATATTTAATAAAATCAGCGATATCAGGATTCATTTGAGACAAGTTTGGTCCCATTGCAATAATCAACATAACAGGTAAGCCATTGATTTGCGCTTTTGATTGTGTCGAAGAAAAAGCTCCGATGCATAGGTTAATGAGAATAACAGCCATAGCTGTCAAAATAACGACTAAAGTATATTCAAGGTAAATTTTAGAAAGATCTGCACCTGCAATAATAGGAAATAAAACCATATTCAAAACAGTAATGACAACTGGGTGTATTAAAACTGAGATGAGATATTCGTATGGTCGTACACCACTTAGTAAAAGCGTTTTAAGATTCTTCTTTTCTTTCTCTTCAGCAATAATAGTGGAAACAGTACTGCCAACAGACATGGCAATTGCTGTGGATAAGCAGAGGAACATTAAGTCAAGGCCTTTGTCCTTCCCTAAATTCATAAAATTCTTATAAATAATGAGCAAGCCATAGGGCATCAACACTTGTACCAGTAAGTTTTTATTTGCGATAATGGTTTGGTTTCTTAACCATAGCAATGCTTTCATTCGATTAAACATTTAATTTTTCCCCCGTTAATCTTATAAAGATTTCTTCCAAAGTTGGCTCACATGAGTGGATAGAAATAAGATCATTTGTAGCTAATGTCGATAATTCTGAAAAATCAAAGATTCTTTCTTGGTGATTTTTATAAATAACTTTTATCCGTTTATTTGTGTTATATTTTTGAATGATATCTGCTGGGCTACCTTGTTCAATGAGTTTTCCTTTATTTAACAAGGCCAAATGATCACATAATAAAGTAGCTTCGTTCATATCATGAGTGGTTAGAAAGATTGTGGTCCCACTTTCTTTTAAGTGAACTAACAACTCATGAATGGATTTTGAAGTTGTTGGGTCCAAACCACTTGTTGGTTCATCCAAAAATAGAATTTTAGGTTGATTGATTAAAGCGCGAGCTAGCAACATCCGTTGCTTCATTCCAGTAGATAATTGTTCTGCTAATATCTTTTTGCTAGCTAACAGCCCTACCTGATCAAGTAACTCATCTACTCTATTCAAATTAATACCATAAAGCTTTGCATATAGAAGGAGATTTTTTTCTAAGGATAGTTTTTCATAGAAGCCACTTTGGTCACTAACAATCCCAATTTTTTCTAAATCTGTCGGATGTAGATCCTGAGAATCTTTTCCTAACAATTGAGTATTTCCACTGTCTGGTAGTAGTTGCCCAGTAAGAATATTGATCATCGTCGTTTTCCCAGATCCAGATGGTCCCAGAAATCCGAAAATCTCTCCCTCTCTAATCTCAAAGTTAATAGAATTTAAGGCAGTCTTACTGCCAAATGTTTTCACGATATTTCTTGCAACAACCATTGAAGTCATTCGTTTTCCTCGCTTTCTGTTAAATCAGTCATTTCAATTATTTCAATGCCTCCCGGTTTTTCATAGACCAATGTCTCTTTTTCATTAGGAGCTAATAATAGAATTTTAAAAAGTATATGATTGACCATCACCTTACAGAGACGTCTTGTTTTTGATTGGTTTGTGATGGTAATCCTTTTTTGTTCGATAAAATGAGAAGATATCTCGTATGTTAAATCTTTATTCATAGATACATCATCTCGTCACAAAATAGATTTAATGTGTTAGTAAATACCATCAGATTCTTCCTTTCTTTGTGTGTTCCTTTTGATGCTTCTATTGTAGTTCAAAGAAAACAAAAAGAACATGACATCTAGGTCAGGTTAGCCATCGGCTGGGGATTTGCAAGAGTCAAGTCGGTTTACTAACAAGGTTAGCAAGAGCAATAAAAAAAGAAGTTCGTAAACTTCTCTTTGCTTATACAGTTGATTCCTTCCCACCTAAATCTCGTTCTTTTTCTTTGGTCAAGTTATTCACTAGAACCGGATCGTTCAGCATCTTAGCAAACTCAATAGCTTTATTATAAGATTGCTCTGCTTTTTCATAACTTTCTTCCACTTTCAAATAATATTTAGCCTCAAAAGCATAAATAGCAGGTTTGTGTTGGAAGTTATTTGTACTTTCAGTTATCTCGCGTAAAACTTTGGTATAAATTAAGTAATCCTCTGTTTTTACTTGTATTAAAATTCCTATCAATATTCTTTCAAGTATATAGATACGATCATTATCACTATAATCAATATATAATAAAACTTTTTTAGATAATTCTTCAAAATAAGTTTTATCTTCTAGACCAGTAGCACAACAAAGAAAATACAAATTGATAATTAGGAGATCATTGTAACTGTATTGTTTCTTTTTCAAAATTTGCTGGAAATATTCTTCGAGCAAACTCAACCCATAGGTAATATTTCGACTAGTAAAAACATCTAGTTGAACTTGTAAAACTTCAACCAGTAATTGTTCTTCTTCTGGTAGATGGTCATAAAAATGCTCATAAATTTCATCAAACATGTCTTCCAACAAACCAATACGTTCTTCATCACCGTAGGTATGGTATCGGATTATTTTATTTTTTAATTCCAGATACCGCTTGGGTATTTCTATTTTGTCTACATCTATGATGTCCTCTATTGGATAATTTAATCTCTGAGATAAAAACATTAATTTAGAAAGAGACACTAATACTTGGCCGTTTTCAATACGAGCAAGTTGACGAATAGTTAATTCTGATTCATCTCCACAAACATCTGCTTGAGTCATATGTTGGTTCAGACGAGCTCCCCGAATATTTTTACCGATTTTCAATTTTAATTCAGCATCTTTATCTTCAATAGTCATACCTTACTCCTAGAATTAATATTTATCAGTATTATATCATGAAATAAGCTCTCTTTTTCAAGGATTTCTGTGTCATTTTTGCTAGGATCCAAATGAATTAACTGTTTAGAATCTCATATTTATGAGTTAGAGACTTTGAGGTGCTTATTAAGGATTCTGCCATTCTGATAGTGCCTTCCCTCCCACATAGCTGAAAAATGCAACCGTATAGAAAAAAGAAAAGGAAAATGTTCCAATCTTTGATAGACTCAGGAGGTAGCGTTACAAATACAAATTGGAGGAAATGAAATGACAGAATGTAGTCAAAAAGAATTGGAACAAATTGTAGGAGGTGGGGGTTCTCGCCCAAATGTGATTCCAGGTCAGTCAGATAAGATTGAGATTGGACGTCCTGGCTTTGTGAAGCGGCCACCGCTCGCTCGTATTTAAGACATGATAGCAATCTTGACATGGTGTTTTGAAATCTAGATAGAAAGAATAGGAGAAAAAATGAAAATCTATGCAGAAACAGAATTAACGACAAATGAACTCGAACAAACAGTAGGAGGGGTGATTACTCCAATCAGAAGCCCTGAACTAACGTATGGTGGCGGTGGTTGGGGGACCTCTGGAATTTACCCGGGGTGGGGAAATCAAGGAATGTCTCCTTCGGGTGGCAGCTTTAGCTGGCTGATGCAAATTGCCCCAATATTTAGTAGAAAAAGAAAGTAAGATAGAAAGGTGAATGCAATGAGAAAGACAGACAGACCGTTTCAACTGGCGACACTTGGGATTCTCTGTATCAATTTTGCGCTTTTTAACGTGGGGCTTCCAACGGATTTAGTGAGCCATCTATCGGATGCTTCTTATTATAGTTTGCTCCTCTTGTTGATCGGATTGATTGGGGGAGTAGCCGTGATGCTCTTGGTAAAGAGTCGTCGCTGGGACTTGTATGGGAAATTTACCTTTAAAGCGTCCTATTTGGCGGTTTTTGTGCTTGTTTTTCTTGCTCACTTTTTATGGGATATGTTTTCTGCTACGGTATTTCCGCCCACTAAGAATTCCATAGCCCTTGCAGAAGTATCTAGTGGTTTGTCAGGCTGGGCCTTGGTGTTGATACGTTATGTCTATGCCTGCTTGCTGGCTCCTATTGTGGAGGAACTAGTCTTTCGTGATTTGGTCATGACGGCTTTGGCACCTTATCAGAAGTATAAGCTGGATATGCTGGTGTCTGCTTCCTTGTTCAGTCTCTCGCATGTCTGGCAGTATGGCTGGGATTTGCCAAGCTTTATCGTTTACTTAGTACCAGGCTTGCTATTTTGTGCGGTCCTGCGCTATACCAAATCGATCTACTGGACCATCCTTCAGCATGCCTCTTGGAATAGCTTCCTTACCCTCGTATCCCTCCTGGTCAGTGGGATGTAAGCAAGGGGAGCTAGTGGCAGAGAGCTTTATCCATCATCAAAGAGAGAGTGGGTCAGAAATCGGTAATTCATTAGAATTCGATTTCGTCGTCCCACCTCCGCACAGTTGAGTAGGGCTGTAAAAGCTGATGAAATCAGCGTAGTAGAGCCCACTCAACCACTGCGTCTTGCTCGACAATCCAAAAATAATTGAGTGGCTAGGACTTTTGTCCCAGCCTCTTTTTGTATGGAATCAAAACCGCTATTTTCCTAAACTTTTGAAATATTATACAGTTAAGCGTTTACATTTTTCCATAAAGTGCTATAATTTAATATGAAGAATAACATTTTATACAGAGGTGATCCATATGAAAAAAGGGAAGCTACTCTTAGCCACCGGCGCTCTGCTTTTGTCTGTAAGCGCACTGGTAGCCTGCTCACAAGGAGGGAAATCTTCAAGTTCGGACAACCAGGTCTTTAGTTATGTCTATACTCAAGATCCGGATACTTTGGATTATTCACTTTCTAATAAACGGTCGACTTCAGAATTTACAGGTAATGCTGTGGATGGTTTGTTAGAAGTTGACAAATATGGCAACTTAATCCCATCTCTTGCTAAGGATTGGACTGTTTCAAAAGATGGTCTGACCTATACCTATAAACTTCGTAAAGGGGTTAAATGGGTGACCGCTGAAGGGGAAGAATTCGGAGAAGTTAAGGCCCAAGACTTTGTAACGGGGCTTCAGCACGCAGCGGACAAGAAATCTTCGGCCCTCTATCTCGTCCAACAATCTATCAAAGGGTTGGATGATTATGTCTCAGGGAAAACCAAAGACTTCTCAACAGTTGGTATCAAAGCTGTCGATGACTATACTGTTCAATACACCTTGAACCAACCAGAAAGTTTCTGGAATTCAAAAACCACCATGGGCATTTTGATGCCAGTCAATAAAGAATTCTTAGATTCTAAGGGAGATGACTACGGTCAAGGTACGAACCCTTCTAGTATTCTTTATTGTGGTCCTTATTTGATCAAAGCTATCACCTCTAAATCTGTTGTGACGCTTGAAAAGAACCCAACCTATTGGGATGCGGATAATGTAAAAATTTCTAAGGTTAAGCTGACCTATTATGATGGACAAGATTCAGAATCTTTGATCCGTGGATTTGATAACGGAGACTATACCTTTGCCCGTGTCTTCCCAAATGGCTCTAACTATAAGAGTGTAGAGAAGAAACACAAAGATGACATTGTCTTCAGTGACCAAGGATCCTCTACTTATAACTTGTCTTTCAACATTGACCGTCAAGCTTATGAGATTACGACGAAGACGACAGATGCTCAAAAGAGCTCAACCAAGAAAGCAATCTTGAATAAAGACTTCCGTCAAGCCATTATGTTTGCCTTCAACCGCAAGGCCTATGTAGCGCAAGCCAATGGGGAAGCATCTGCAGACAAGGTCATCCGCAACACCTTCACTCCTCCAAACTTTGTTCAAATTGATGGCAAAGATTTCGGTGAGTCTGTAGAGAAAAACTTAGAAGAATATGGTGATGAATGGAAAGGTGTTTCTGTCGAAGATGGAAAAGATACCCTTTACAATCCAACCAAGGCCAAGGAAGAGTTTGCCAAGGCTAAAGAAGCCCTTCAAGGCCAAGGGGTAGAGTTCCCGATTCATTTGGACCTCCCTGTTTCATCAACCTATACAGAAGGAGTCAAGCAAGCTCAATCCTTTAAACAGTCGATTGAATCTACCCTAGGAGCAGAAAATGTCGTCATCGACTTGAACATGGTATCTGAGGACGATCTTAATCGAGTGACCTACTTTGCTGAAAATGCCTCCCAACAAGACTGGGATTTGAACAACAACTTGGGTTGGGGACCAGACTATACGGATCCATCTTCTTACCTAGATATCACAAGCTCTAAGAATGGTGAAAATGCAAATTCTTACTTCGGATTTGATGCGGGTACTAATAACGCAGCTGCTAAAGAAGCTGGTTTTGACGAATACGATCAATTGATCGAAGACGCGCACAATGAAACCAAAGATGTCAACGATCGCTATGCAAAATATGCCAAGGCTCAGGCTTGGTTGACAGATAGCGCCCTCTTGATTCCAATTCACTCAGATGGTGCATCTCCAGGTGTTCGAAAGACAGTTCCATACACAGCTGCCTTTGCTTGGACAGGACACAAGGGTCAAACCTTCAACTACAAGTATCTGGAATTGCAAGACAAAGTCTTGACAACCAAGGAGTACGATGAAGCGCGTGAACAATGGAAGAAAGAAAAAGAAGAATCCAATAAGAAAGCTCAAAAAGAACTAGAAAGTCACGTAGAAGACTAGGAACTTTAAGAGTGATTGTATACTGAACAGGGAAGAGAGTGGGACAGAAATCGGTCATTGGTTAGCATTCGATTTCGTCGTCCCGCCTCCGCACAGTTGAGTAGGGCTGTAAAAGCTGATGAAATCAGCGTAGTAGAGCCCACTCAACCACTGCGTCTTGCTCGACAATCCAAAGACGATTGAGAGGCTAGGACTTTTGTCCCAGCCTCTTTTTGGTGGATAGAACCTTTAAAAATCCCCTAAAAATGGTATAATAGGAGCATCACGAAAATTGGAGAGACAGCATGAGTTTTTACAATCATAAAGAAATCGAGCCTAAGTGGCAGAAACACTGGGCTGATCATCATACCTTTAAGACAGGAACTGACGCCTCAAAACCTAAGTTTTATGCGCTTGACATGTTTCCTTACCCATCTGGAGCGGGTCTTCACGTAGGGCACCCAGAAGGCTACACAGCGACAGATATCCTTAGCCGTTTCAAACGTGCCCAAGGATACAACGTCCTTCACCCAATGGGCTGGGATGCTTTTGGTTTGCCTGCAGAGCAATACGCCATGGATACAGGGAATGACCCAGCGGAATTTACAGCGGAAAACATTGCCAACTTCAAACGCCAAATCAATGCCCTTGGCTTCTCTTACGACTGGGACCGTGAAGTCAACACAACGGATCCGAACTACTACAAATGGACGCAATGGATTTTCACCAAGCTTTATGAAAAAGGCTTGGCTTATGAAGCGGAAGTGCCAGTAAACTGGGTTGAGGAACTAGGAACAGCTATCGCCAACGAAGAAGTCCTCCCTGACGGAACCTCTGAGCGTGGTGGCTATCCAGTTGTCCGCAAACCAATGCGCCAATGGATGCTCAAAATCACTGCCTATGCGGAACGCTTGCTCAATGACTTGGATGACCTGGATTGGCCAGAGTCTATCAAGGACATGCAACGCAACTGGATTGGGAGATCAACTGGTGCCAATGTCACTTTCAAGGTGAAAGGAACAGACAAGGAATTCACCGTCTTTACGACTCGTCCAGATACCCTTTTCGGTGCGACTTTCACTGTCTTAGCTCCTGAGCATGAGTTAGTAGATGCCATCACAAGTCCAGAACAAGCAGAGGCTGTAGCTGACTACAAACACCAAGCAAGCCTCAAGTCAGACTTGGCTCGTACAGACCTTGCCAAGGAAAAAACAGGGGTTTGGACTGGTGCTTATGCCATAAACCCTGTCAATGGCAAGGAAATTCCAATCTGGATTGCCGACTACGTTCTGTCTAGCTATGGAACTGGTGCTGTTATGGCTGTACCTGCTCATGACCAACGTGACTGGGAATTTGCTAAACAATTCGGCCTTCCAATCGTAGAAGTCTTGGAAGGTGGAAACGTAGCAGAAGCTGCTTACACAGAGGATGGCCTTCACGTCAACTCTGACTTCTTGAACGGACTCAACAAAGAAGAAGCGATTGCCAAGATTGTGGCTTGGTTGGAAGAAAAAGGCTTTGGTCAAGAGAAGGTGACTTACCGTCTCCGCGACTGGCTCTTTAGCCGTCAACGTTATTGGGGTGAACCAATCCCAATCATTCATTGGGAAGATGGAACTTCAACAGCTGTTCCAGAAAGTGAACTCCCACTTGTCTTGCCAGTAACCAAGGACATCCGCCCTTCAGGTACTGGTGAAAGCCCATTGGCTAACTTGACAGACTGGCTTGAAGTGACTCGTGAGGATGGTGTCAAAGGTCGTCGTGAGACCAATACGATGCCACAATGGGCAGGTTCAAGCTGGTACTACCTCCGCTATATCGATCCACACAACACTGAGAAATTGGCTGACGAGGATCTCCTCAAACAATGGTTGCCAGTCGATATCTACGTGGGTGGGGCAGAACACGCCGTGCTCCACTTGCTTTACGCTCGTTTCTGGCATAAATTCCTCTATGATATCGGTGTTGTTCCAACCAAAGAGCCATTCCAAAAACTCTTTAACCAAGGAATGATTTTGGGAACAAGCTACCGTGACCACCGTGGCGCTCTTGTGGCAACTGACAAGGTTGAAAAACGTGACGGTTCCTTCTTCCATGTGGAAACAGGGGAAGAGTTGGAGCAAGCACCAGCTAAGATGTCTAAATCCCTCAAGAACGTTGTCAATCCAGACGATGTGGTGGAACAATACGGTGCGGATACCCTTCGTGTCTATGAAATGTTCATGGGACCACTTGATGCTTCCATCGCTTGGTCTGAAGAAGGATTGGAAGGAAGCCGTAAATTCCTCGATCGTGTGTACCGTTTGATCACAAGTAAAGAAACCGTTGCGGAAAACAATGGCGCTCTAGACAAGGTTTACAACGAAACTGTTAAGGCTGTCACTGAGCAAATCGAGTCGATGAAATTCAACACAGCCATTGCTCAACTCATGGTCTTTGTCAATGCGGCCAACAAGGAAGACAAACTCTATGTAGACTACGCCAAAGGCTTTATCCAATTGATTGCCCCATTTGCGCCTCACTTGGCAGAAGAACTCTGGCAAACAGTCGCAGCAACCGGTGAGTCTATCTCTTACGTGGCTTGGCCAACATGGGACGAAAGCAAATTGATTGAAGACGAAATCGAAATCGTCGTTCAAATCAAAGGTAAAGTCCGTGCTAAACTCATGGTTGCAAAAGACCTTTCACGCGAAGAATTGCAAGAAGTTGCTCTCTCTGACGAAAAAGTCAAAGCAGAGATTGATGGCAAAGAAATCGTAAAAGTGATTAGTGTACCGAACAAGCTTGTCAACATTGTTGTGAAATAAAAAATGAATCCTTCAGAGTTCAGCTCTGGAGGATTTTTTAGGCTCAGCTTGACAATAAATAGTATTTTTGTTAATATCATTAACAAAAGAGAGGCGCTATGAATAAGAAAGAACTGTATAAGTTTAATAATCGTTTTAACAGCTTTGCTTTAGCTTTTGAACAGTTGAAAAAAGCTCAGCATAGGAACAGTATTGATAAATCAATCACTATTAATGAAGTCCATTTGATCGATCTAATAGGTCGCAATCAGCCTGTGAATCTAGTGAAATTATCTGAGTTACTTGAAGTATCTAGGAGTGCCATTACTCAGAGTGTTAGACGTTTAACCAAGAAAGACCTCGTTACTTTTGAATTTGCACCGGATAATGAAAAAAATAAATATCTGATATTATCCAAAAAAGGTGTTGAAGTTTTTAATATCCATAAAGAGCAGCAAGAACATATTGAAAAGGCCATTTTTTCAGTTTTAAGAAACTATAGTGAGGAGGATCTTCAAATGGTTATTAAACTGATGGATGATGTTGAACAGGTATGGCAAGAATTGCCGTGGTAAAAATCACGGTAATTTTAAAACTATATTGTTAATTATATTAACAAAAAGAGGAAGATATGAATATACAAATTGAACTGATCTCAGAGTCTGATTTAGCAGACGAATCTTTTAATATTGTCATCGATGGCTTAAAACCAAGTGAAACCTATCGAGTCGAAATGTATTTATCTGATTATTATTGTATCAATGCTCCTATGCTTTTAGCTCATAATGTTTTATGGAAATCAACAGCGACTTTTGTATCAGATAAGAATGGTATTATTGATATTTCACAAACTCCATCTTGTTCTGGCTCTTATGAAGATATTGCAACAATGGGGTTATTCTTTAATGCCAAGCCCTTAACCAATAGGAAAAAGAAACTTCCAAACTCTCTTTCTAAAATTCCCTTATTAGATCACTTTTTTGTGGAAATCAAAATTATACAAGGTAATACTGTCGTCGCAGAGAGAACTTTCACAAGACATTACATGAGTTCGCAAATTAGTCATCAAGATATTTACAGGAAACATTTTCAAGGGAGACTATTTTATGATAAAAAGGCAATAAAAGCACCAGCATTGATTATTGTGAGCGGTAGTGAAGGAAGGATTGAAAAGGCACAGAATATAGCTCAGCTTCTATCTTCTAGAGGTTATATTTGCCTAGCAGTTGCCTACTTTGGTTTAGAGGGGTTGCCAAAACATTTGGAACGTATTCCTTTAGAGTGCCTTGTGGAAGCAAAGGATTATCTACGTCAGCATCATCAAGTAGATAGTGAAAGAATTGGAATCTATGGACGTTCTAAGGGAGCAGAGTTAGTTTTAGCTGAGGAGAGCATTTTTAATGACGTTCAATGTTTGGTACTAAATTCACCCTCTGATGTGGTGTATGAAGGGATAAAAGGGAAATGGAACTCCCATACTTCTTCTTGGACGTATTTGCAAAAGGAACTTACCTATCAAAAGTTTCGACTGAGAGATTATCTGTTTAGCAAACTTTTTAGAAAACCTATCCCTAAAGATCGTTCTGCTAAGATAGATATCGTTCAAATGCATTCACCAATCTTATTGCTCGGAAGTACTGTTGATGAAATATGGGATGCCTCGTCAGCAATTGATGATATTGTCTCAGATTATAAAGGACACCACATTACATTTAAAAAATATCATGAAACAGGTCACATGTTGACAGTGGCTTATCAACCAAATCACCGTTATCGAAAAGATTGGCGTTTATTGATGAGAGAGAGTAAGGATTCTTGGCTAGCTACGATTCATTTTTTTGATAGGCATTTGAAGAAGAAATAAAAATAGATTATAAATATGCTATAATAGTTCCAACTAAGATAAAAACACAGTTCTGGTTGGTAGTCCAGACGTAGGCAAGCCTATCAGTAACCTTCCTCCTTGGTTGTCCATTCTTAGGGATAAATTTAAGGAGGTGCTGTCGTGGAAACAATTTCAATTGGATTGACAGTTTATTTTGAAGATGGATTTTGGCATGGTTTGTTCGAACAAGTGTATCGAGAAACTTATCAAGTTTGTCGTGTGACATTTGGTAAGGAGCCAAAAGATGATGAAATTCTAGAGATTTTACAGACTCAGTTTACTCAATTATCTTTTAGTCCAGAAACTACAGTTAAGCAACATGTAAAAATCAAGAATCCTAAACGATTACAGCGAATTGTGAGGAAACAAGTAAAACAAAAAGTTTCTTCCAAGTCGAAAGAACTATTGCAGTTGCAGTATGAGGAAAGGAAAAAGATTTCAAAACATCAATCTAGTGTCCAAAAGCAATTGCTCAAACAAGAGAAATTTGAACGCAAACAGCAAAAACGAAGAGACAAGCATAAAGGACATTAACCTTTATCTCTTTCATCAAAAAAGCTTCGGTAGGAAGAACCCTACCGAGGCTTTTTAACATGACAAAAACGATTGTTGAATATCTGGATGATGTTCCCAATCCGCTCGATCGTAGCTTCCAGTAATGGTGTGCTCTTCAGAAAAGAGCAGAACTCGTTCCACAATGGGAGCGATTTGCTCGAAATGGTGGGAGGAAATGACAATCGTTTTTCCTGCTGTTTTGAGTTTTTGGAGCAAGGAGACAATCAGCTTCTGGTATTTGGGGGAGAGGCCGTTAAGGCTCATCAAATCGCAACGATTTCAGCTAGGCCAACACCGCCCTTTGTGTTTTCTAATTCTTCAGTTGTTAAAAGTTGTAAATTGTTCATTGCTTTTCTCCTTTCTGATTCCCCGATATGCAATGATGAGGATCCAAATAACAAGAATCCCAGAAAGTAAATCACTCACTCCATAAGTTTCAAATGGGAGTGTGAGATAGTGAAGGTCGTGTAAGATTTGTAGAACTGCTAAAAAGATTCTAGAAAAAAGTAAAGTAGATATCGTGATGATATGGAATATGCGTCTTTTTTTCATCGTTCTTACCTATGGACGATTAGCTAGATATCCTAGTCCTGCTCCTGCAGCAAAAACGAGTCCGATACTACTGACAGCAGTTGCAGCAATTTTCCATGTAGCTATCCCTGCGATTACAGCTGGGATAAATCCACCTTGAATAGTGGCTAGTTCATGATCTGATAGTATGTCATCAGAATGAATAGAAATTGTGTTCATCTATCTTATCCTTTCTTTGAAGAAAATTTTTTCTTCATCTATACTATTCGTAAAAATTCTAGAAAACTTCTCCTTATTTGAAAAATCATGAAAAAAGTTGAAAGTCACCTTCGGAGTATGATAAAATAAGGAACTATATTAGCTATGAAGAGATTGGAGAATGAGCGATGAAGAAACCAGTGATTGGGATTACGGGCAACCAACGCCCTTTCCGTGAAGAGGATGGAATGTACCTCAGTTATACACCGACAGGCTTTGTCCAGGGGGTTCAAGAAGCGGGGGGTATCCCTCTGATCCTTCCGATTGGAGACCCAGCAACGGCTGAGCACTATATTTCCTTGATTGACAAGCTGATCATCACAGGTGGTCAGCATGTTTCTCCTCAGTTTTATGGAGCAGAGAAGGAGATTGTTAGCGATGATTACTTGCTCGAGCGCGACCTTTTCGAGTTGGCCTTGATCAAGGAAGCAGTAGCTGCTAAGAAGCCCATCTTTACGGTTTGCCGAGGCATGCAGCTCTACAATGTAGCCATGGGCGGGACACTTTACCAAGATATCGATCATCACTGGCAGGAAAATCCTGCCAGCGAAGCTAGTCATTCAATCGAAACCGTCGAGGGGACCGTTTTGCGAGACTTGTTCGGGGAAGTTGGTCAGATCAATTCCTACCACCATCAAGCGATCAAAGATTTAGCTCCTCATCTAGAAGTGATTGCTCTTAGCTCTGAAGATCAGATCATCGAAGCGGTGCAATCATCCCACGGGACAGCCTTTCTCGGGGTGCAGTGGCATCCAGAACTGCGTTATCAGATAAGTGAAGGAGACAAGGCTCTCTTTGATTATGTCGTCAATCAACTATAATGGAAACAAAACACGTTAGAAATCGGGTCTTCTGATAGCTAGCGTGTTTTTTCTATAATCTGCGTAAAAATGACTGAAAATAGTCTCTAGGAAGAGGGCTGAAAGGGAGTATAATAGAGAGGAAGACAATGAGAGAGGATAAACACATGATCAACTTTCCAAAAGATTTTTTATGGGGGACTTCGACATCTGGTCCTCAGACAGAAGGGCGCTTTGCCGGAGATGGCAAGGGGGACAACCTCTGGGACTACTGGTATCAGGTAGAGCCTCATCGCTTTCGTTTCCAAGAAGGACCCGGCTTAACTTCGACCTTTTATGAAAACTGGGAGGAAGACATTGAGCTTCTAGTCGAGACTGGGCATACTGCCTTTCGGACTTCTATCCAATGGTCTCGGATTTTCCCTAAAGGGCGTGGAGAAGTCAATCCAGTAGGAGTAGCTTTTTACCGCCAAGTATTTGAACGCATCAAGTCCAAAGGCATTCACTTGATGGTCAATCTTTATCACTTTGACCTTCCTTTTGCCTTGCAAGAAGAAGGAGATGGCTGGGAAAATAAGGAGACGGTCTACGCCTATCGCGACTATGCTCGTTTCTGCTTTGAAACCTATGGAGACTTGGTCGATCAGTGGATCACTTTTAATGAACCCATTGTTCCTGTAGAGTTTGGTTACTTTTATGATGCCCATTACCCACATAAGGTAGATGCGGCCGCAGCAGTTAAAGTTGCCTACCACACCCAGTTGGCAAGTAGCCTTGCTGTTCAGGTCTGTCATGAGGTGGATCCAAACTATCGAATCGGAGTGGTCTTGAACTTGACGCCAGCCTATCCGCGGAGTCAGCATCCAGCAGATGTCAAGGCGGCACGAATCGCTGAGCTCTTCCAAGCCAAATCCTTCCTCGATCCGTCTGTTCTTGGGACTTACCCACCAGAGTTGGTAGAGATTTTGCGGGAGCGTGCTCTCTTGCCAGAGGTGGATCCAAATGACTTAGAGCTGATCAAAGAACATACAGTTGACTTCCTAGGAGTCAACTATTACCAGCCAATGCGGGTCTCTGCGCCCCGTTATGCGCCAAACCCAGAGTCTCCTATGTTGGTCGAGCAGTTCTACGAACCTTATGTCATGCCAGGAAGAAAGATCAACCCACATAGAGGCTGGGAAATCTATGAGCAGGGCTTGTACGATATTGCCCAAAATATCAAGGAAAATTACGGGAACATCGAATGGCTCCTAACAGAGAATGGGATGGGAGTTGAAGGGGAAGAAAAATTCCGTCAAAACGGGGAAATTCAAGATGACTACCGGATTGACTTCGTCAAAGACCACCTGCGTGAATTGCACCGAGCTATCCAAGATGGGGCCAACTGTAAGGGCTACCTTATGTGGACCTTTATCGACTGCTGGTCTTGGCTCAATGGCTATAAAAACCGCTACGGCCTTGTCGAATTAGACCTAGCCACTCAAGAAAGACGCCTGAAAAAATCCGGTCATTGGTTCCGTGAATTGAGCCAGCAGAATGGATTTGAAGAGTAAGTTTTTGAGGATTCTGTTATCTAAGTACGATAGGCCCGTTCATTTCAGTAAATGACTGACTAGTTTTATTTTCGGAAGTGTGGAACTCCATCAGATGCAGATGTTTCTGACGGCATTCTTCATTTCCGATTTTTCATTTAGTGCTGGAAAAGGTTCAAAACCCTTCAACTTCAATATGTGCTATAATGAAATCAGAAGAAAAGGAGCTTGTATGATGGATTTTAAAACAGAACTAGGACAAAAAGTACAAACTCTACGTGAAAGTAAGGGATTAAGTAGACAAGCAATCTGTGGTATTGAGGACCTATTAACGACGCGCCAACTCCAGCGAATTGAAAAGGGTCAGTCTTTGCCAACGATTGCAACAGCGAAGTATATTGCTGAGCAACTAGGTGTTTCCCTAGATACGTTAACGAATCAAACTAGTTTGGAATTACCTGCAGAATATCTGAACCTGAAATATCAACTACGGACGTTATACCATTATGGAGATCAAGATCGTCTTCATCGGCATGAAGAAATTATTGAAGATATTTACGAAAATTATTTTGATCACCTGCCAGAGGAAGAAAAACTGTCTGTCCAGGTCGCCCAAGCTACGGTTGATATGATTGGATCCAAAAATCCTTCTTTTGATCAAGGTTTATTAGATGAGTATCTAGAGCAAGCCATGAAGAAAAAAGAGTTAAGTCTCAACGATGTGGAGATTATCAAATTGCGCTTGCTTTCTTTGGCTTTGGGAGTCTTTGATCAAGATGAATTTATACACTTAGTGGAGAAGATTATACTTGCGATAGATTATTTCCCCTTATCAGAGTTGGAAATGCTACAAAATACTCTTATCTCAGCCGCAGGCGTGCTAGCCCATTATGGGATATACGACAGGTTGCCAGACATTGTCAAAGCCTTAAATGATATTATGACAAAGAGAAATGATTTTCAGGATAATATTTTTGTTTATGCTTTAAATTGGAAAGTTGCTTTATTTATAGAAGATGACCTAGAAAAAGCAAAAAATGATTATCAAAAAGTATGCTTGATGGCAGACTTATTATCTGAGAATTTAGTGAAGAGAAACATGCAAGAAGAATGGAAAGAAGACCTTGAGAAAAAGGGTCTAAACTACACTGAGGTATAGAGAAGTATTTATCCTTTCGTCTGTTGTTCTTGAAAAATATAAAATGAACATTGAGAGAGTGGGACAGAAATCGGTCATTCGTTAGAATTCGATTTCGTCGTCCCACCTCCGCACAGTTGAGTAGGGCTGTAAAAGCTGATGAAATCAGCGTAGTAGAGCCCACTCAACCACTGCGTCTTGCTCGACAATCCAAAGACTATTGAGAGGCTAGGACTTTTGTCCCAGCTTTTTTTGGTGAAATTGATGATTATACAGGACATGAATGTCCTCACGTTAAATGATAGAAATTGGATATACTGAGAGTAGAAGAAAGGAAGGAAGAAGTTGCTTCAGGAAGGATGTTGGTGTCAGAGAATGGAAATTAGATTACACAATGTAAAGAAAAGCTATGGTTCCTTTGAGGCTTTGAAAGGAATTGATTTAGTTCTTGAGGAAGGTAAATTTTATGGACTTCTTGGACCGAATGGGGCTGGAAAAACAACGCTTTTTAATTTGTTGATTCAGAATTTCAAGCCAAGTTCAGGAGAGATTTTTTGGGAAGTAGATGGAAAATCTTTGCCAACGAAAGATTTTTATCAACATATCGGTATTGTATTTCAAAGTAATCGTTTAGATGATAACTTAACGGTAGAGGAAAACTTAGTATCTCGTGGATCCTTGTACGGCTTATCAAAATCACAAGTACAAACGCGTATTACAGATTTGCAATCATATTTGGATGTAGCTACTCTAAAAAAGAAAAAATATGGTAGTTTATCAGGAGGACAAAAACGAAAAGTAGATATTGCCCGAGCTTTACTACCACAACCGTCTTTACTGCTGTTAGATGAGCCGACAACTGGTTTAGATCCACAGTCTCGTCATGATTTATGGGAAGCAATCCATCAGTTGAACAAAAAAGATAATATGACTGTCGTTCTTATCACTCATTATTTGGAAGAGATGGCTGCTTGTGATATCTTAAATGTTTTAATCGAAGGTAATTTGTATTATTCAGGAGATATTGCCAATTTTATTGAAAAGCATTCAACCACTAACTTGAATGTCACTTTAAAACCTGGTCAATCAGTAAAATCGTTATCTGTATCTAAATTTGTAAATAAGTGTCAAGTTCTCTCTGAGGCAGAAGTCGTATGTAAGGATGTCTCGGTTGAAGAGATGATGGAGATTATTTCAGAAAATCAAGGAAAATCAATTATTGAAACATTTAATGTTGAATATTCAAATTTAGAAGCAGCTTATTTGAACTTACTAAAATCTAAAGGAGGAGAGGGGAATGCTTGAATTAATTTCTAGAAATCGGAAAGTCTATACACGAGATCGATTAGCTTTCTTGATGTCCTTCTTATCTGTCATCATCTTAATCTTGGTTTATCAAGTCTTTTTAGGACAAATTCAGATTGATGCCATCAAGGAGGCTTTGAATAGTGATACCGCTTCTACGGACACCATCCAGATGGTCAATTATTGGTTAATCTCAGGTTTAACGACCATTATTTCAATGACCAGTACTCTTGGTGCATTTGGAGTGATGGTTTCGGATAGAGAAAAGAAGTTGAGTGAGGACTTTAAAGTCAGTCCAGTTTCTAACTTTAAAATTGAACTATCGTATGCGGTCTTTGCGATTTTATTTGGGATTATTATGACCATGTTCTCTTGTATCTTTGCAATTGGTATGTTTAATGGTTTTAGTGCTCTTCTTGACTATTCTATGATGGACTACTTATCTATTTTAGGAGTTGTCACATTGGGAACGATGTTGTCTGCAACTATTATTCTGCCAATCCTAGCTTTTATTCGAACCAGTTCAGCATTTACAACTTTGAGTACAATAGTTGGAACCTTTATCGGATTCATTTCAGGTGTTTATCTTTCGATTGGATCCGTAGGAGAAAGCTTGCAACAGGTCATGTCCTGGTTCCCTTTGACACAAGTGAATGCACTACTAAAACAGATTTTAATGAAAGATGCAATTAGTAAAGTCTTTGATCATGCACCGTCTACAGTAATTACGAACTACAAAGAATCTTATGGGATTATCTTGCAAAATGCGAGTGGGGAACATCTATCGAATCACTTCATGCTTGCTTATCTTTCGATTGTTATAGTTGTTTTGCTGGGAGTTGATTTGATGATTAAAAAGATCAAAAAATGAAGTGAAACTTATACAATTACTCGATAGGCATTTAGATCAGTTGGCATCAATGACGATCTAAAAATAAGCCAATCATCCTAACCTATCACTAAAAAAGTTGGTAGGTTTTCCTTAATCCTTTCTTAACTAGACCAATTTTTGATATTTTGAAGGTTGACAAACAGAAAAAAGCATTGTATACTGACTCCGCTGATAATTTTTCTATCGAATCAGACTAGACCAATTTTATAAATTGGCTAAGAAAATAAGGGAACTCAAGTACGGATACCTATTTTCTTTCATTTTTATAGAAGGAGAAAGCACAGCTTGTCTGTGTCGTATATACTATGTGTGGAATTGTTGGTGTTGTTGGTAATACAAATGCAACGGATATTTTGATTCAAGGGCTTGAAAAGCTCGAATACCGTGGTTATGATTCTGCGGGGATTTTTGTCCTAGGTGGTGCTGAGAACCATTTGGTGAAAGCGGTTGGTCGTATTGCAGAATTGTCTGCCAAGACAGCTGGAGTGGAGGGAACAACTGGTATCGGACATACTCGTTGGGCCACTCACGGGAAACCAACAGAAGACAATGCTCACCCGCACCGCTCTGAGACAGGACGTTTTGTCTTGGTGCACAATGGTGTGATTGAAAACTATCTCGAAATCAAAGAAGAATACCTTGCAGGTCACCACTTCAAGGGACAAACGGATACTGAAATCGCAGTGCACTTGATTGGAAAATTTGCGGAAGAAGAGGGCTTGTCAGTACTTGAAGCTTTCAAAAAAGCCCTTCACATCATCCGTGGATCTTATGCCTTTGCCTTGATTGACTCTGAAAATCCAGATGTCATCTACGTGGCCAAGAACAAATCACCACTTTTGATTGGTCTTGGAGAAGGCTATAACATGGTCTGCTCAGATGCTATGGCCATGATTCGTGAAACCAACCAATATATGGAAATCCATGACCAAGAGTTGGTGATTGTGAAAGCTGATAGCGTTGAAGTGCAAGACTACGATGGCAACAGCTGTGAGCGTGCTAGCTATACTGCTGAGCTTGACTTGTCTGATATCGGAAAGGGAACTTATCCTTACTATATGCTCAAGGAAATTGATGAGCAACCAACGGTAATGCGTAAGTTGATCCAAGCCTACACAGATGAAGCTGGTCAAGTAGTAGTTGACCCAGCCATCATCAAGGCTGTTCAAGACGCAGACCGCATCTACATTCTTGCTGCTGGAACTTCTTACCATGCAGGATTTGCTTCTAAGAAGATGTTGGAAGAATTGACGGATACACCAGTTGAACTTGGCATCTCTTCTGAGTGGGGATATGGTATGCCACTACTTAGCAAGAAACCCCTCTTCATCTTTATCAGCCAATCTGGTGAAACAGCTGATAGCCGTCAGGTTTTGGTTAAGGCCAATGAAATGGGAATTCCAAGCTTGACAGTGACAAACGTGCCAGGATCAACCCTTTCACGTGAAGCCAACCATACTATGTTGCTTCATGCAGGTCCTGAAATTGCCGTAGCATCAACCAAGGCCTATACAGCACAAATCGCAGCCCTTGCCTTCCTTGCAAAAGCAGTTGGTGAAGCAAATGGCAACGAAAAAGCGCAAGCCTTTGATCTGGTTCATGAGTTGTCTATCGTCGCTCAGTCTATCGAGTCAACTCTTTCAGAAAAAGAATTGATTGAGAGTAAGGTTCGTGAGCTTCTTGAAACAACACGCAACGCCTTTTACATCGGACGTGGTCAAGATTACTATGTAGCCATGGAAGCTAGTCTCAAACTCAAAGAGATTTCTTACATCCAATGTGAAGGCTTTGCGGCAGGAGAACTCAAGCACGGAACCATTGCTTTGATCGAGGATGGAACACCTGTTTTGGCCCTCTTGTCAGACCCAGTCCTTGCTAACCACACTCGTGGAAATATCCAAGAAGTTGCTGCCCGTGGTGCTAAGGTCCTTACCATCGCAGAAGAAAATGTTGCCAAAGATACAGACGATATCGTTCTTACGACCGTACACCCTTACCTCTCACCAATTTCAATGGTCGTACCAACCCAATTAATCGCTTACTTTGCAACTCTCCACCGTGGACTTGATGTAGACAAACCACGGAACCTTGCTAAATCCGTAACAGTAGAATAAAAAAAGAAGCTAGGATCCAGTCCTAGCTTCTTTTTTTATTAGAGGCTGGGTTACAAACAGTGAGTTAGAAAAGAGAAGGAAGAGTTATAAAGAGGCTGGGATAAAAGTCCTAGCCTCTCAATTGTCTTTGGATTGTCGAGCAAGACGCAGTGGTTGAGTGGGCTCTACTACGCTGATTTCATCAGCTTTTACAGCCTTACTCAACTGTGCGGAGGTGGGACGATGAAATCGAATTCTAACGAATGACCGATTTCTGTCCCACTCTCATTTGTTTGATGGCGGTAAGACATACTCTTGGATAGCTTGTGCTACGCCGTGTTCTTGGTTGCTGGTGGTGACAACTTGAGCTTCCTTCTGGACGGCTTCAGGAGCATTTCCCATGGCAACTCCAAGTCCAGCCAAACGAATCATGGGGAGGTCATTGAAGTGATCTCCGATGGTCATGACCTGTTCCAAAGGGACCTGGTAATAAGTAGCCAATTCAAGGACAGCATCTCTTTTTGAGACGGACTTGGCGGTGACTTCTAGGTAGTTTTCCTTTGAAAGGTAAAAGGCCGTCTGCGGAAATTCTTGTGGATCTAGCTTTTGATAGAGTTCTTGAATGTTCTGAGTCTCGCCGATCAAGAGCAATTTGTGTAGATGGAGAGCATCGTCAGAGAGGGTCTGAGAAAGTGGCTGAATCTGTGGCGTCTCACCAGTAATCGAAGCTTCAACTTGGGTCCACTGATCCTCTCTGGAGTTAAACCAGACTGACCCACTATAACAATTAATCGAAATGCTGGGATCTAGTTCTTCCACACGATGGAGGAAGGTGCGGATCTCATCTTTGTTCAGGCTGTGTTCAAATAGAATCTCTTCTCCCTTGACGATGAGAGCTCCATTGTAGCAAGCGATTGGTTCCTGGTGGATGCCTAATCTTCTAGCGATAGGAGCAATCCCGATAGGAGAACGAGCCGATGCCAAGATAAAAGGAATCTTTTTTTCTTGGAGCTGGGGGATGAGTTCGATGAGGTCGGGATCGACCTGATGCTGCTGGTCCAGAATAGTTCCGTCAATATCACTGACAATTAAACGAATGGAAGACATAGGCACCTCCTTTTTCTTTAGTATACCATATTTTAGGAGAATGAAAAGGAGGGGTATAGTTGTTTCTTATAACGGGGTCAAGTAATTTTCAAAGTAGGTCCCTTTCTTCAAAAATAAAATAATAGATTAGAATGTGCGCAAGGCTTTATTTTCAAGGGCTTGCGCGTTTTTGCTACTCGACTCAATAAAGAAATTTTAAGGCCTTGATAGGGAAAATATATTAGTCAGCTACTTTTCGAGGTGATATCATGGTTACAAATTTCAGAAGGGCAGCAGTCAGTTTTCCTTTTGGAGAAGAGATTGAGGAGGTTTCACAGTATGAGTAAAAAAGAGTTGGTTCTTCGTGCCATTCGAGGCGAAGCAGTAGAGCGAATCCCTGTAGGATTTTGGCTTCATTATGTGACCCAAGAAGAAAAAGAATTGGGTCTCGACAATCCAGCCGTACTTGAAAAGAGTATCAAAGGACACCAACACTATGTTGAAGAAATTTCACCTGATTTTGTCAAGATTATGAGCGATGGCTTTTTCCGTTATCCGAGTGCTCTTTATTCGAGAGAGATCACATCAATCCAAGAATTGAAAGATATTCAGCCCATCGGGGAGCATCATCCTTGGATTGAACAGCAAATTAAAGTGGTCAAGGAAATTCGTTCCCATTTCCACGAAGAGATCGCTTCTTTCTACAACATCTTCTCGCCCATTTCTTATTTGAAACGCTGGTTCCGAACGGATCAATCCCGTGGAGACCAAGTGATTTCGGACTTTATCAAGGAAGATCCAGAAGCCTTGGCCCATGTCCTTGATGTCATTGCTGAAGATATCGCCACTTTAAGTTGCCGCTTGATCCAAGAAGCAGGAGTGGAAGGGATTTACTTCTCAACTCAGCAGGTTCAAGATGAGCGCGTAAGTCAAGAAGAATACCGCAAGTTTATTGAACCGAGTAGCATCGTTGTCCTAGAATCAGCTAATGAAGCGGGTGGCATCAATATCCTTCATATCTGTGGATTTGAAGGGGCTATCAATGAAGTGAAACTCTTCAAGGATTACCCAGCTCAGGTTATCAACTGGGCGACCCATCATGAAGGGCTCAGCCTAGCAGAGGGGCGCAAGCTCTTTGGCAATCGCGCCGTCTTGGGTGGCTTTGTCAATGGCAAGAAAGGTTTGCTTTACAAAGGGGAACGAGCAACTATCGAGCAAGAAACCCGTCGCTTGGTGGCTGAAGCCGGAAGTCGTGGTTTGATCCTTGGGGCAGACTGTACCGTGCCAGATGATTTCCAATTGGAACGCTTAGATTGGGTACGTCAAGCAGCTGTATTGTAAGAAGAAAGGAGAGGGAGATGAAAAAAATCAATATTTGGTGTTTGATGCTGGTAGCTTTATTCCTAGTCCTAGGGCTCGCAAAAGTTGCTGCCGCTAGCAGTCAAGAGGAAAGCAAAAAGGATCCGGATGTGGAAAGACTGGAGAAAATTCCAGCCCATAGTCTCTCCCTTATTCGCCCGTCTGATCTAGCGGGCGTCCTGCTCCTAGAAGATCAGTGATAAAAAAAGATGAAGAGCTTGATAAAAAATATATATTAGTCAAAGCATCATTGAAGTGATAAGATAACAAACAAGAAAAGATAGAACGAGGTAAGAACATGTCATCAAAAAGAGAATTAGTGTTAAAAGCTTTTAAAGGAGAAACAGTTGACCGTGTGCCAGTTGGCTTTTGGCATCACTTTACAAGGGAAGAAGAATGGTTGAAAGGTTTTTCCAATCCTGAAATTATTGAAAAAAACCTCAATGGTCATAAAAACTTCCTACACAAGGTCAAACCAGACTTTGTCAAACTCATGAGTGATGGCTACTTTGCTTATCCAAACCCAGCTATTTACAAGGGCCTTGAAAACATCTCGGATTTAGCAGGGATTGAACCCCTTGGAGCAGATCATCCATGGATCACAGAGCAGGTAGAATTGGTCAAAAAAATTCGCGCTGGTTTTGAAGAGGACATTGTAGCCATCTACAACATCTTTGCTCCAGTGACCTACTTCAAATGGTTGGTCGGAGAAGTGTCAGGTGGAGATGACTTGATCGCCAACTTTATCGATCAAGATGCAGCCACTCTTAAAAAAGTATTGGATACCATTGGCCAAGATATTGCAAGTTTGAGCCAACGAATCATTAAAGAAGCTGGAGCAGACGGGATCTACCTCAGTGTTCAAAGCATCCAAGATGCGCGTGTCAGTCAGGAAGTTTACAAACAAGTCATCGCGCCTAGTGAACTCCATGTCTTAGAGACAGCTAAGGAAGCCGGTGGCGTAAATATTCTTCATATCTGTGGCTACGAAGGAGCTCGCAATGATATCCATCTCTTCACAGACTATCCAGCCCCAGTCATTAACTGGGCAGTCGGACCCGAAGGGATTAGCCTAGCAGAAGGACGCGAAATCTTCGGTGGACGCACGGTTCTCGGTGGTTTTGAAAATGGCAAAACTGGTCTTCTCTACACAGGAGACAAGGCTGCCATCCAAGCAGAAACCAAACGCATCATCGCAGAGACAGGAACCACAGGCTTGGTCATCGGTGCGGATTGTACTATCCCAAGTGACATTGATGAAGAACGAATCGAATGGATTCGTGAAGCTGCAGCAGAATAAGGAAAATAGAAAGCGAGAAAAGAGAATATGAGTAAAAAAACATGGATTATCGGTGGGGTGGCTGTTCTTGCCCTTGCAGGTGCAACGATTATTGGTCGAAGCTTGAACCACGCAAACGAAAGTAAAGGATCAACAGGATCTAATAAAGTAACAACCTTGAAAGTGGCCCACACGCAAAACTACGTGCCGTATGATTTCGTTGATGAAAAAGGGGAATCAGATGGCTATGAAGTAGCCGTTCTCAAAGCCATTGATGAAAAACTACCAGACTACAAGTTTGAGTACACTGGAACAAGTGATGACGATCTCTTGATCGGTCTAGAATCTGGTAAATACGATATCGGAACCAAAGGAGCTTGGTATACCGAAGAACGTGCCAAGAAATTTATCATTCCAAAAGAACCAATTGGAGCAAGTATCATCGGATTTACCGTTCGGAAAGAAGATGCGAATAAATACAAGAATATCGATGACTTCGCTAAAGAAAAAGGAAAATTGGTTCCAATTTCACCACAAAATGCGCAGTGGAATGTTATTAAAGAATACAATGACAAGCATAAAGACCAACCAATCGAATTAACAGCTGCGGAATCTTTCAAAGTCGCAGATGCCTATGCTTGGGTTCTTGAAGGACGTTACGATGCCTTCTTTGACATCAAACTTTCCTTTGAAAAAGCTGTCACAGATAAAGATGGTTCTTACCACCAATATGCGGACAAACTGAGCTGGTTTGCCTACAAAGGAATTCCAACTTACCCATTGATCCATAAGGATAAGAAAAACGAAAAATTTGCGGAAGCATACAGCAAGGCTATCAAAGAATTAGAAAAAGATGGCACACTTGCTAAATTGTCGAAAAAATATTTCGGTGAAGATGTCTTCAGTTATGTAGATAAAGAAAAATAAGATGAAACTGGGTGCGCATAGCCCCAGCTTCCTTATTTCTATACGGATACAGAAAGGAAAAGAAAGATGGTCTCATACGACATTTCCAAGGTCTGGACTTTTCTCCCAACCTTGGTCCAAGCCCTACCAGCGACCCTAGCTTTGATGGTGTTAACGACGCTTCTAGGTTCGGCATTTGGCTTGGTTTTGACCTGGGCACAAGTATCAGAAGATAAGGTAGGAGCAGGTCTGGCCAAAGGCTATGTCTTTACCTTGCGTTGTACCCCTCCGATTGTCTTGCTCTTTTTGGTCTTTTATGGACTGCCCCAATTTTTGAACTGGTGGTTGGGCATTGACATTGACCACTGGTCCAAGTTTGTCTTTGTCCTGATTGCCATGTTTCTTCTCTTTGCGGCAATGATCTCCGAGGTCTTTAAGGCAGCCTATTTGGCCATTCCAAAAGGTCAGATGGAAGCGGGCTTGAGTATTGGTTTGACACCAGCTCAGACTATTTGGCGGATTGTCCTTCCACAAGCCTTTCGCGTGGCTCTTCCAAATATGACGACTGCCATCTTGAACCTCATGCGCGATGCGGCATTGGCTTATACCATTGGCTTTATCGATATCATGGGAGCAGGAAACAACTTGATCAGTCGCAATCTTGGAAATTATTCCCTCGAGACCTATACAGCCGTAGCAGTGATCTACTGGGCTATTGCCCTTGTGATTTCCTTCTCCGCTCAATTGCTTGAAAAACGACTCAGTGTAACAGAAAGGTAGCTTATGGATTTCAATTTTATTAGTAAAACGTTTCTAGCCACCTTGGGTGGTGTTCCAGTGACCCTTCTGATCATGGTCGTATCGATTCTCTTGAGTTTTTTTCCAGCCCTCTTTTTGGCACTCGGCCAGATCTATAAGGTCAAAGGGGTTCGCAGTTTCTCAGTGGTTTACTTAGCCTTTATCCGCGCGACACCTCCAATTCTCTTGATTCTCTTCTTTTATAGTCTCTTTCCCAGTCTCTTAAATAGCTTTTTTAAGAGCATAGGCAGTCACTTTAATGTCTTTGAGATCAATCCCATTTACTATGCCTTTATCATCTTTAGCTTGATGACGACAGGAAGTCTGGCTGAAATTTTACGGTCAGCCATTCTGACGGTGGATAAGGGCCAGCTAGAAGCAGCGCAAGCCATTGGCTTGACCAACCGCCAAGCCTATATCCGCATTGTTTTTCCACAAGCCTTGCGTGCGGCCCTGCCTAATCTGTGTAACCTGGTCATCAACTTGGTCAAAGGAACCTCCCTTGTCTTTGTCATGACCATCAAGGATATCACCGCCATTGCCAAGGTCGAAGCCTCTTATGGCTATCAATATTTTGAATCCTATTTAGTGATTTTTATTCTTTATATTGTCATTTGTGGGGTGATTCAGTGGGGATTCAACCTCTTAGAAAAACGCCTGACACTCGCATAGAAGAAGGAGAAATGAGAAGATGTTAGAAGTAGAACACGTATCGAAAAAATTTAAGGACCACCAAGTCTTGGTAGATGTTAATCTCAAGGTCAACCAAGGGGATGTCGTCGTTATTTTGGGTCCATCTGGATCAGGAAAAACAACCTTCCTTCGCTGCCTCAATCACTTGGAAAAGGCAGACACAGGCCGTTTGACTTTGGGTGGAAAAGAGTATGATCTCTCAAAGCTCAGCAAAAAAGAAATTCTAGAAATCCGCCAAAAGACAGCCTTTGTCTTCCAGCATTACAATCTCTTTGCCAACAAAACAGCGATTGAAAATATCTTAGAGGGCCTGATTGTGGCTCGGAAGATTCCAAAAGAAGAAGCCATCCAACGGGCAGAATCCGCCCTTGAAAAAGTCGGCCTCCTCGCTTATAAGGATTACTATCCTTCTCAATTGTCAGGTGGTCAGCAGCAACGGATCGGGATTGCGCGTGCCATCGCAGTGAAACCCGACGTGATCTTGCTGGATGAGCCAACTTCAGCGCTAGACCCAGAATTGGTCGGGGACGTCTTAGATGTCATGAAGCAATTGGCTCAAGAAGGCGTAACCATGGTTGTCGTAACCCATGAGATGGGCTTCGCGCGTGATGTGGCCAACCACGTCATCTTTATGGATGGCGGGCACATCATCGAAGAAAATGAACCGCATGAATTCTTCAACAGTCCAAAAGAAGAACGAACCAAACAATTCCTTTCACGGATTCTATCCGACGCCACCTACAGCGTCGAATACATGATTTGATAAGAGGCACACCCTGGTAAGGGTGTGTTTTTTTGCTTCGGAAAAATTTTTTTAAAAAATGTAAAAAATTATGTAAAAAAGTGTTGACAAAAAACCCAGTCTGCTTTATAATAATTTATGTAAACAAAAAGAGGTTGAGAAAATCTCAAAAGTTTACAGGATCAATAGTGGAAAGGAGATGGTGAAATGCTATTTCCAAAATATAGAAAACTAATTGATAAAAGAAGAAATACAAGATCCTAGCCCTCGAGGCTATTCATTTAAAAGTAAAATAAAATTATGTAAAAAACGTAAAGTAGCCAAATTGGCTACTCATTTTCAAGAATAAATTAAAATTATGTAAACTAGAGGTAACAACTATGAATAACAACTTTAACAATATGGATGATCTTTTCAATCAACTAATGGGAAACATGGGAGGTTTTCGTTCTGAAAGCCGTCGCTATATGATCAACGGTCGTGAAGTGACACCGGAAGAATTCGCTATTTACCGTCAAACTGGACAACTTCCAACTGAAGGAAGCGAGCAAGTGCAACACCATCAAGGTAAAGGCATGAAACAAGATGGGATCCTTGCAAAACTTGGTCGTAACTTGACTGAAGAAGCTCGTGAAGGAAAATTGGATCCGGTCATTGGACGTAACAAAGAAATTCAAGAAACAGCTGAAATCTTGTCTCGTCGTACCAAGAACAATCCTGTCCTTGTCGGGGATGCAGGTGTTGGTAAGACGGCTGTTGTAGAAGGATTGGCTCAAGCTATCGTGAACGGTGATGTTCCAGCAGCTATCAAGAACAAAGAAATCATCTCCATTGATATTTCTGGTCTAGAAGCTGGTACACAATACCGTGGTAGCTTTGAAGAAAATATTCAAAACTTGGTCAACGAAGTTAAAGAAGCTGGAAACATTATCCTCTTCTTTGACGAAATCCACCAAATCCTTGGTGCAGGTAGCACAGGGGATGGTCAAGGATCTAAAGGTCTTGCGGATATCTTGAAACCAGCTCTTTCACGTGGGGAATTGACCGTGATTGGGGCAACCACTCAAGATGAATACCGCAACACCATCTTGAAAAACGCAGCTCTTGCACGTCGTTTCAACGAAGTCAAGGTTAATGCTCCATCTGCTGAAGATACCTTCAAGATCCTCCAAGGAATCCGTGAATTGTATCAACAACACCACAATGTGGTCTTGCCTGATGAAGTCTTGAAAGCGGCAGTTGATTATTCTGTTCAATACATTCCACAACGTAGCTTGCCTGATAAGGCCATCGACTTGGTCGATGTGACAGCTGCTCACTTGGCAGCACAACACCCAGTGACAGATGTCCATGCTGTGGAACATGAAATTGAAGAAGAAAAAGCGAAACAAGAAGTTGCAGCTGCTAAAGAAGATTACGAAGCAGCCCTTAATGCAAAAATTCGGATCGAAGAACTTGAAAAACAAATTGCAAACCATACAGAAGATCACAAGGTGACGGCAACTGTCAATGACGTAGCAGAGTCTGTCGAACGGATGACTGGTATTCCAGTATCACAAATGGGTGCAACTGATATCGAACGCTTGAAAGATATGGGTCACCGTTTGCAAACCAAGGTTATTGGTCAAGACAAGGCTGTTGAAGCCGTTGCCAAAGCGATCCGTCGGAACCGTGCAGGCTTTGACGAAGGAAACCGCCCAATCGGTAGCTTCCTCTTCGTAGGTCCTACTGGTGTCGGTAAGACTGAGTTGGCTAAACAATTGGCCCTTGATATGTTTGGTACTAAAGATGCCATCATCCGTTTGGACATGTCAGAATACAGCGATCGTACAGCCGTTTCTAAGTTGATCGGTACAACTGCCGGTTATGTCGGTTACGACGACAACAACAATACCTTGACAGAACGTGTTCGCCGTAATCCATACTCTATCGTCCTTCTTGACGAGATTGAAAAGGCGGATCCTCAAGTGATCACCCTGCTCCTTCAAGTCTTGGATGATGGTCGTTTGACAGATGGTCAAGGAAACACCGTTAACTTCAAGAATACGGTCATTATCGCTACTTCAAACGCTGGCTTTGGTTATGAAGCTAACTTGACAGAAGATGCGGACAAACCAGAACTCATGGATCGTTTGAAACCATTCTTCCGTCCAGAATTCCTCAACCGCTTCAATGCTGTCATCGAATTCTCACACTTGAGCAAGGAAGACCTTTCTAAGATTGTTGACTTGATGTTAGCAGAAGTGAATAAAACGCTTGCTAAGAAAGACATTGATTTGACAGTTACCGATGCGGCTAAAGAATATATGACTGAAGAAGGATACGATGAAGTCATGGGTGTTCGTCCACTCCGTCGTGTGGTTGAGCAACAAATCCGTGATAAGGTGACAGACTTCCACTTGGATAACCTTGACGCAAAACACTTGTTGGCTGATATGGAAGATGGAGAATTGGTTATTAAAGAGAATGGAACCTCAGAAGAATAACCGAGACGTCTAGCTCCATAAACAAGAGAAAATCAGTTTGAAAAAGAAGGCTAGGAAGAAATTCTTAGCCTTTTTTATGTCAACAAAAGAAAATATATGAGGTATAGTTTTATCGTTTTTTTTCCCAGAAAGTGAAAAATGATAAAAAATAGGTATGTTTTTTCATAAATTAGTGCAAAATACAGCATGAAAATGCCTTAGAAAGCGTCTGTAAGCAAGATTTTCTTATAAATGAACAAATAAATTATATAATATATAAAAGACTAAATTTAAGGGGATAGGATGATTTTATGAAAAATCCAATTGATATTTATTCGACAAAAGATTATAAGAAAGTTGAAGCTGTCGTTCAATTGATGGTGGATGGAAAGGTGACAAGTTATAGAGTAGCGACTGAGACAGATATTAGCAAGATGAGTCTAGCTACCTTGACAAAAGGAACCAGTAAAATAAAAAACATTACCTACCAAACAGCCATGTTGTTGATTGAATGGTATGATAAAAATCATGAAAAATATGGAATCACAATCGATTAGCAAAAACCTATTTTTTATGGTTTTTTCTTTTTCTAAAAAAAGGAATCACTAGGAAAGCTGTCTGGATCGAATAGTGAGTAGACCATCTCCATCTACCGACTTATTTTTTGAAAATCAGGGGTTCGTATTGAAAATACCTATAAAATTTGCTATAGTAGAGCATATATGATTTAAAAAGGAGAAATGGTATGCAAAGTGGTACAACCTTGCTATTTATGCTTGCGCTAATGGTCGGAATGATGTTCTTCATGAGCCGTAGCCAAAAGAAACAATACCAAAAACGGATGGAAAGCTTGAACAAGCTTCAAAAAGGGTATGAAGTGATTACCATCGGTGGTTTGTATGGAACAGTTGATGAAGTAGACACTGAACGTAAAACCGTTGTCTTGGACGTGGATGGCGTATACCTCACATTTGAATTGACAGCTATTAAAACAGTTTTGCCAGTTTCAGAAGGAGTGACAGCTGGTGCAGTTGAAGGCGCTGGTGACTCAGATTCTATCATCGACGGTGAATAATAAGAAAGAGCGATCAAAGGGTCGCTTTTTTCATTTTTAGCTTGATGCCCCCTAGAAAAGGGGCTAGACTGCCAATTTAAGCGGATTTATGATATAATGAAGCGATAAAAGCAGTGAAATAGGTAGAAAAACATGTTTCGTTTTAAAAAGAAAGAAAAATTAAGTGTTCCCTTAGAAGTGCCCAAGCACATTGGAATCATCATGGATGGGAACGGTCGTTGGGCCAAAAAACGGATGCAACCTCGTGTCTTTGGCCACAAAGCCGGCATGGAGGCTCTGCAAGAAGTAACCATCGCAGCCAAGGAGATGGGAGTGCAAGCCCTAACGGTCTATGCTTTCTCAACGGAAAACTGGACACGTCCTCAACAGGAAGTGAGCTTTATCATGAATCTTCCAGTTGAATTTTACGATCGTTTTGTTCCAGAACTTCATAGAAATAATGTGAAGATCCAGATGATTGGCGAGGTTTCTCGTCTTCCGAAGGAAACCTTAGAGGCTCTGGAAAAGGCAGAGACGTTAACCCACTCCAATACAGGCTTGATTTTGAATTTTGCCTTGAACTATGGAGGACGGGCGGAACTGACCCAAGCAGTCAAACAAATCGCCCAGGAAGTTCTCGATGCGCACTTAAATCCGGGTGACATTTCAGAAGAGACCATTGCCAATTATTTGTATACCAGTAGTCTACCCAAGGACTTGCGAGATCCTGATCTGATTATTCGGACCAGTGGCGAGCTTCGCTTGAGCAACTTTTTACCTTGGCAAGCAGCCTATAGTGAGCTTTACTTTACCGATGTGATGTGGCCTGACTTTGGAGAAAAGGCCTTGCATGAAGCAATAGAAGAATACAGCCATCGTCATCGACGTTTTGGTGGTGTATAGGAGAGAAATAGATGAGAAAAGATTTACAGAAGCGAGTGATTTTTGGAGGAATCGCCCTAGCATTCTTTATCCCAGTTGTTCTTATGGGAGGCCTTGTGTTCCAGATTGTAGTGGGACTTATCGCTATGTTGGGTGTTCATGAATTGTTGAAGATGAAAGGTCTGCAGACTGAAACCATCGAAGGAGCCTTGGCCATGCTAGCAGCTCTTGTGTTGGCGTTGCCTTTAGAGAGTTACCTTCCCTTCTTACCAGCGGGTGGCAATTTCATCGCCTATGGCCTTTTGGTCTTATTATTGATGGGAACGACTGTCTTGGCGCAAGGCTACACCTATGACGAGGTTGTCTATCCGATTGCTTCAAGTTTTTATGTTGGCTTTGGTTTCCATGCTTTGATTCAAGCACGCTTAGCAGGTGTAGATAAGATTCTCTTGGCCCTCTTTATTGTTTGGGCTACGGATTCAGGAGCCTACTTTATTGGGAGCCAGTTCGGTAAGAAAAAACTCTTGCCAAGAGTATCACCTAACAAGACTGTTGAAGGAAGTCTAGGCGGGATTGCTTGTGCTGTCGTTGTGACGATGATCTTTATGATGCTAGATCGTACCGTTGCAGGCTCTTACGGTTGGGTGACCATGATTCTCTTTACCATTCTTTTCAGTATAGCAGCTCAGTTTGGTGACCTAGTCGAAAGTGCCATCAAGCGCCATTTTGGAGTGAAAGACTCTGGCCGTTTTATTCCTGGTCACGGTGGTGTCTTGGATCGATTTGATAGCTTGATTTTTGTTTTCCCACTGATGCTATTCTTTGGTCTGTTTTAAACAGAAATCATCCTATCATCAGATAAAACGAAGGAGCGTGTATGCAATTTATTGCCTTTATTATCATTTTTGGCGTCATTGTCCTGGTACATGAGTTCGGCCATTTCTATTTTGCAAAGAAATCAGGCATCCTTGTTCGCGAGTTTGCGATTGGGATGGGGCCCAAGATTTTTGCCCATGTAGGCAAAGACGGAACAGCCTATACTATTCGAATCCTTCCATTGGGGGGCTATGTCCGAATGGCAGGCTGGGGCGAAGATACAACAGAGATTAAGACAGGAACGCCTGTCAGTCTAACTTTGAACCCTGAGGGAACAGTTGTTCGGATCAACCTTTCTGGGAAAAATATCGATCAGACAGCTCTTCCCATGAATGTCACAGATTTTGATTTTGAGGATAAACTTCAAATTACAGGAATCGTTATCGAAGAGACCAAAACTTATCCTGTCCACCATGATGCAACCATCGTTGAGGAAGATGGGACAGAAGTACGGATTGCTCCTCTGGATGTGCAGTATCAAAACGCTAGTATCTGGGGACGCCTGATGACCAACTTTGCTGGTCCAATGAACAACTTTATCTTAAGTATTGTCGTGTACTCTCTCCTTGCCTTTATGCAGGGAGGTGCAGTGGACTACTATAGCAACCATGTTCAGGTCGTTCCCCAAGGAGTGGTGGCTAAGGCTGGTTTGAAAGACAATGACCAGATCGTTCAAATCAATGAATACAAGGTCTCCAACTGGGATGAGTTGACAGATTCTGTCCAGAAGGCGACCCGTAACCAAGGAAAAAATCCAGAAGTAACGATTACCTATGAACGAGACGGGAAAACTCAAAAAGTGACGGTTCAACCAGAAGAAGATGGGGGACGGTATTATATCGGTGTGACCAATGCTGTCAAGACAGGCTTCCTAGATAAGCTTTTCTCAGGTGTGACAGATACTTGGTACACAGCAACTCGTATTTTGACGGCCTTGAAGGATATCATCTTCCACTTTAGTTTGAACAAGTTGGGTGGTCCGGTAGCAATCTACAAAGCTAGTTCGCAAGCTGCGGAGCTAGGACTTCCAGCGATCTTATCTTTGATGGCCATGCTGTCTATTAATATCGGAATCTTTAACTTGATTCCTATTCCGGCTTTGGATGGTGGGAAAATCTTGATCAATCTGATCGAGCTTGTTCGTAGAAAACCTCTTAAACAGGAGGTAGAAACCTACTTGACCCTTGCTGGAGTGGCGGTCATGGTTATCTTGATGATTGCTGTGACTTGGAATGATATCATGAAATTATTTTTGAAATAGAAAAGGAATGAATCTGAATGAAACAAAGTAAAATGCTTATTCCAACACTTCGCGAAATGCCAAGTGATGCGCAGGTCATCAGCCACGCTTTGATGCTACGTGCTGGTTATGTTCGTCAAGTATCAGCAGGTGTCTACTCTTACCTACCACTTGCCAACCGTGTAATCGAAAAAGCTAAGAAGATCATGCGTCAGGAATTTGATAAGATTGGTGCCGTTGAGATGTTGGCTCCGGCCCTTCTCAGCGCTGACCTTTGGCGCGAATCTGGCCGTTATGAAACTTACGGGGAAGACTTGTACAAATTGAAAAATCGTGAGAAGTCAGACTTTATCTTGGGGCCAACTCACGAAGAAACTTTCACAGCTATTGTCCGTGATTCGGTCAAGTCTTACAAGCAGTTGCCACTGAATCTCTACCAAATCCAACCCAAGTACCGTGATGAAAAACGTCCACGGAATGGACTTCTTCGGACCCGTGAGTTCATCATGAAAGATGGTTATAGCTTCCACGCTAACTACGATAGCTTGGATGTGACCTATGATGACTACAAGGCAGCCTATGAGCGTATCTTCACTCGTAGTGGTTTGGACTTCAAAGCTATCATCGGTGACGGTGGAGCTATGGGCGGTAAGGATAGCCAAGAATTTATGGCCATCACTCCTTCACGTACAGACCTTGACCGTTGGGTGGTCTTAGACAAGTCAGTCGCATCATTTGATGAGATTCCTGCAGAAGTGCAAGAAGAAATCAAGGCAGAATTGCTCAAATGGATGGTTTCTGGTGAAGATACGATTGCCTACTCAAGTGAGTCAAGCTATGCAGCTAACTTGGAAATGGCGACAAACGCCTACAAACCAAGCAACCGTGTTGTGACGGAAGAAGAAGTGGCTCGTGTGGAAACACCAGGTGTCAAATCAATTGATGAAGTAGCTGCCTTCTTGAATATCTCTGAAGACCAAACAATCAAGACCTTGGTTTATATTGCAGACCAAGAGCCAGTTGTAGCTCTATTGGTTGGCAACGACCAACTCAATGAAGTCAAGTTAAAAAACCACCTTGGAGCAGATTTCTTGGAACCTGCAACAGAGGCAGAAGTGAAAGAATTGTTGGGAGCTGACTTTGGTTCTCTTGGTCCAGTCAATCTTCCAGAAACTGTCAAAATTATTGCAGATCGCAAAGTGCAAGATAGCCGCAATGCTGTTGTGGGTGCTAACCAAGATGGCTACCACTTGACGGGTGTGAATCCAGGCCGTGACTTTACTGCCGAATATGTGGATATCCGTGAAGTGCGTGAGGGTGAAATCTCTCCAGATGGACAAGGTGTTCTCAACTTTGCGCGTGGAATCGAGATTGGTCACATCTTCAAACTCGGTACTCGCTACTCAGCAAGTATGGGTGCAGATGTCTTGGATGAAAATGGCCGTGCTGTGCCAATCATCATGGGCTGCTATGGTATCGGTGTGAGTCGTCTCCTTTCAGCAGTCATGGAACAACACGCTCGCCTCTTCGTTAACAAGACACCAAAAGGTGAATACCGTTACGCTTGGGGAATCAACTTCCCTAAAGAATTGGCGCCGTTTGATGTGCATTTGATTCCAGTAAATGTCAAAGACGAAGCCTCTCTTGAATTGACTAGCAAGATCGAAGACCAATTGGTCAAGGCTGGCTACGAAGTCTTGGTGGATGACCGTAACGAACGTGCAGGTGTTAAATTTAGCGATAGTGACTTGATTGGTTTGCCAATCCGCATCACTGTTGGGAAGAAAGCAGCTGACGGTATCGTAGAAGTGAAAATCAAAGCTTCAGGAGACACGATTGAAGTGCATGCAGACAACCTGCTTGAAACCCTTTCAATTTTAAATAAATAAGCAACAGTAGAAGGCTAGGATGCTCAACACCCTAGCCTTCTTTTTTGTAAGCTGAGCCAGCTAGACGAAAGGACCTTCTGACAGTCGAAAAGTTAGGCGAAATATGATAAAATAAAGGCTAGTAATTCGTCAGGGAGAAATCATGTCAACTAGCTTTGAAATCTTAATGAATCAGTTAGGGATGCCTTTGGAAATGCGTGAATCAGGCACTTTTGAAGGGGCTGAAATCCAAGAGGTCATCGTCCATAAGCTCAGTCGTGTTTGGGAATTTCATTTTATTTTTGCCGAAATTCTCCCCATCACGATTTTTCAGGAGCTCAAAAACCGCTTGGCCGAGGAGTTTTCAAAGACAGGAAATCGAGCGGTGTTTGAGATTCAGGTAAAGAATCCAACTTTTAGTGAGGAGCTCTTGCAAGCCTATTACCAGGAGGCTTTTGAGGATGGTCCCTGTGCAAGCCAGGGCTTTAAGAGCATGTATCAACACTTGCAGGTTCGTGCACAGGGAGAAGAGCTGATCATTAGTGGTCCTTCATCTGTGGATACGGAGCATCACCGGAAAAACCATCTGCCAAATCTTGCTAGTCAATTGACCAAGTTTGGATTCCCTCATTTTCAGTGTCGGGTAGAAGCTGATGACCAGTTGACAGAAGAACTCCATCAGGCCTTTGAAGCTGAGAAGGATCAAATCTTCCAAGCAGCCAATGAAGAGACTTTGCGGGCCATGGAGTCCTTGTCTCAAATGGCCCCACCGCCAGCAGAGGAAAAACCAGCCTTTGATTTCAAAGCCAAAAAGGCTGCGGCCAAGCCTAAGCTGGATAAGGCAGAGATCACTCCTATGATTGATATCACGACAGAAGAGAACCGCATCGTTTTTGAAGGGGTAGTCTTTGATGTCGAGCAAAAGGTAACTCGGACAGGTCGAGTCTTGATCAATTTCAAGATGACCGACTATACCTCCAGTTTTTCGCTCCAGAAATGGGCTAAAAATGAAGAAGAAGCTCAGAAGTTTGATATGATCAAGAAAAACTCTTGGTTACGGGTTCGTGGGAATATCGAGGTCAATAGCTTTACACGAGATTTGACTATGAATGTTCAAGATGTTCAAGAAGTGGTCCACTATGAGCGTAAGGATCTGATGCCAGAAGGCGAGCGTCGGGTCGAGTTCCATGCCCATACCAATATGTCGACCATGGATGCCCTACCTGAGGTAGAGGAGTTGGTCGCAAAAGCAGCTAAATGGGGCCATAAGGCAGTTGCTATTACCGATCATGGCAATGTGCAGTCCTTCCCTCATGGTTACAAGGCAGCTAAAAAAGCTGGTATCCAACTCATCTATGGGATGGAAGCCAATATCGTTGAAGACCGTGTACCGATTACCTACAATGAAGTCGATCTAGACCTTCATGAAGCGACCTATGTGGTTTTTGACGTGGAAACGACAGGACTCTCAGCAATTTACAATGATTTGATTCAGGTTGCCGCTTCTAAAATGCACAAGGGTAATATCATTGCTGAATTTGATGAGTTTATCAATCCAGGGCACCCCATTTCCGCCTTTACAACGGATCTGACAGGCATTACCGATGACCATGTTCGCAATGCTAAACCTTTGAAACAGGTCTTGGAGGAGTTCCAGGAATTCTGCAAGGATGCGGTTTTGGTTGCCCACAATGCCACTTTTGACGTGGGCTTCATGAATGCCAACTATAAGCGTCATGGCCTTCCCAAAATCACTCAGCCAGTAATTGATACGTTAGAGTTTGCTCGGAACCTTTATCCAGAGTACAAGCGTCATGGTTTGGGCCCCTTGACCAAGCGGTTTGGGGTTGCCTTGGAACACCACCACATGGCCAACTATGATGCGGAAGCGACGGGTCGCTTACTCTTTATCTTTATCAAGGATGTAGCAGAAAAGCATGGCGTGACCAATCTTGCCAAGCTGAATTTGGATTTGATTAGTCCGGATTCCTACAAAAAGGCTCGGGTCAAACACGCAACCATCTATGTCAAGAACCAGACGGGCTTGAAAAACATGTTCAAATTGGTCTCCCTTTCCAATACCCAATATTTTGAGGGAGTTCCTCGGATTCCGCGAACGGTTTTAGATGCTCACCGGGAAGGCTTGATCCTGGGATCGGCTTGTTCTGAAGGAGAAGTCTTTGACGCGGTCGTCTCTCAAGGAGTTGATGCGGCAGTGGAAGTGGCCAAGTATTATGACTTTATCGAGGTCATGCCTCCAGCCATCTATGTGCCCCTCATTGCTAAAGAGCAGGTCAAAGACATGGACGAGCTCCAGACTATCATCAAGAGCTTGATTGAGGTGGGAGATCGCCTTGGCAAGCCAGTCCTCGCGACAGGAAATGTCCACTACCTTGAGCCCGAGGATGAGATTTATCGAGAAATCATTGTCCGCAGTCTTGGGCAAGGGGCCATGATTAACCGGACCATCGGTCATGGAGAAAACGCCCAACCTGCACCCCTACCAAAAGCCCATTTCCGTACAACCAATGAAATGCTGGATGAATTTGCTTTTCTAGGGGAAGACTTAGCACGAAAACTGGTCATTGAAAACACCAATGCTCTGGCAGAAATCTTTGAACCTGTCGAAGTGGTTAAGGGGGACCTCTATACCCCATTTATCGACAAGGCCGAAGAAACGGTTGCCGAATTGACCTATCAGAAGGCCTTTGAAATCTATGGCAATCCGCTACCTGATATTGTTGATTTACGGATTGAAAAAGAATTAACCTCTATCCTGGGGAATGGCTTCGCCGTGATCTATCTGGCTTCCCAACTCTTGGTGCACCGTTCCAATGAACGGGGCTACTTGGTTGGTTCCCGGGGATCTGTCGGCTCCAGTTTCGTTGCGACCATGATCGGGATTACCGAGGTTAATCCGCTCTCTCCTCACTATGTCTGCGGGGAGTGTAAATACAGTGAGTTTATCACGGATGGTTCTTATGGTTCAGGATTTGATATGCCCAATAAGGACTGTCCAAACTGTGGTCACCAACTCAGCAAAAACGGCCAAGACATTCCTTTCGAGACCTTTCTTGGTTTTGATGGGGACAAGGTACCCGATATCGATTTGAACTTCTCAGGGGAAGATCAGCCGAGTGCCCACTTGGATGTCCGTGATATTTTTGGAGAAGAATATGCCTTCCGGGCAGGAACAGTAGGTACAGTTGCAGCCAAGACCGCCTATGGGTTTGTTAAAGGCTATGAGCGGGACTACGGCAAGTATTACCGGGATGCAGAGGTGGAACGGCTAGCCCAGGGAGCAGCTGGGGTTAAACGGACGACCGGTCAGCACCCAGGGGGAATCGTTGTTATCCCTAACTATATGGATGTCTATGACTTCACCCCTGTGCAGTACCCAGCAGATGATGTGACAGCCGAATGGCAGACCACTCACTTTAACTTCCACGATATCGACGAGAACGTACTTAAACTCGATGTCCTGGGACACGATGATCCGACTATGATTCGCAAGCTCCAGGACTTATCAGGCATTGATCCAAACGATATTCCTATGGATGATCCAGGTGTCATGGCCCTCTTCTCAGGAACCGATATCTTAGGAGTCACACCGGAGCAAATCGGTACCTCGACTGGTATGCTGGGGATCCCAGAGTTTGGGACCAACTTTGTTCGGGGCATGGTCGATGAGACTCATCCGACCACCTTTGCCGAGTTGCTTCAGCTTTCTGGTCTGTCTCACGGTACCGACGTATGGTTGGGAAATGCCCAAGACTTGATCAAGGCGGGTATTGCTGACCTATCAACCGTTATCGGATGTCGAGATGACATCATGGTTTACCTCATGCACGCTGGCCTAGATCCAAAAATGGCCTTTACCATCATGGAGCGGGTGCGGAAAGGCATGTGGCTCAAGATTCCTGAAGAAGAGCGCAATGGCTATATCGAGGCCATGAAGGCTAACAATGTCCCAGAATGGTACATCGAATCTTGTGGGAAAATCAAGTACATGTTCCCCAAAGCCCATGCGGCAGCCTACGTTATGATGGCCTTGCGGGTGGCTTACTTTAAGGTTCATCATCCTCTCTACTATTACTGTGCTTACTTCTCAATCCGTGCCAAGGCCTTTGATATCAAGACCATGGGCGCAGGACTAGAAGCCGTGAAAGCGCGGATGAAGGAGATTGCTGAAAAACGCAAGAACAACGAAGCTTCCAATGTGGAGATTGACCTCTACACGACCCTTGAAATTGTCAATGAGATGTGGGAGCGTGGCTTCAAGTTTGGTAAGCTAGACCTCTATCGCAGTGATGCGACGGAATTCATCATCGATGGAGACACCCTTATTCCACCATTTGTTGCCATGGATGGATTGGGAGAAAACGTAGCCAAGCAGATTGTACGAGCTCGCAAAGAAGGAGAATTCCTTTCTAAAACAGAGTTGCGCAAACGTGGTGGCGTCTCCTCAACCTTGGTGGAAAAGATGGACGAGATGGGAATTCTTGGCAATATGCCAGAAGACAACCAGCTCAGTCTCTTTGATGATTTGTTCTGATGGATAAATGATTTTTATTCAAAAGTTATCAATCTTAGATGAACAAAAGTCATAATTACATGACGCAGTAATGAATTGATTTAATTGTTCGTTTTCTAAGTTTGGAAGAATGTTATATTATCTTTTCAGGAGTAGGACGGAACGAAATTTGCTAAAAATCGTACTGTTTTACTCCTATTTTATATACTTTTATTCTCAAATAGAGAAAGTTTATTATAGTTGATCTTAAATTGAGAAAAATAATACTATGTTCTAGATGGATAATATTGATTTTACAGTTTGTACATGCTATACTATCTATAATAATAAATAGTTAATATATAGTTAATAAAAAGTTGAAAGGAGATGGAGATATGACTGAATGGATTGTTATTGATCAGTTTGGTAATATGATTGCACAAGGATTTTGGACAAAGGAAGCAGCAGAGCAGTATTCAAAAAATATTCCTAATACAAGTGTTATTCAAAAGAATTAGCTACCCTTAACTACAGATTCATATGAATTTGTAGTTTTTTTAAAAATACAATAAAGGCGGATGAAATGGAGATTCAATTTACTTCTAAAAAGGTTGGAGAACTATTGAAAAAAGGAGATTTGCGGATTCCTTCTTATCAAAGACCATATAAATGGAATAGAAAGCATATCCGTAATCTTTTTTATGATTTACGAGATGCTATGGGGAAAAAGGAATATCAGGTTGGCTCTGTTATCTTGCATGAGAATGATGGGCACTTAGATATTGTCGATGGACAGCAACGGTTAATTTCAATTTCTTTGTTTCTTCATTTATTAGATGATTTAGAGAATTATAAGGGTGCTAAGCAACTACTAAGTGCTGAATTTGGAGAGCTATCTTGTTATCATGCGAGTGAAAATTATAATGAGTGGGAAAATTTGACTCAATTGGTTGGTGAGAATCAGGCAAAAGATATTTGTAATTTTTTATTGGAAAATTGTTCTGTCTCCGTGATTACTATGCCGCAGGAACGATTATCAGAGGCCTTTCAGCTATTTGATTCTCAGAATAATCGTGGAAAATCTCTAGAACCTCATGATTTGCTCAAAGCCTATCATCTTCGTAAGCAAGATTCTGAAGATGAAAGAATTGTTGAAAAGTGGGAGCAATTTGTAGAGGATAAAGAGTTAAGTCTCAAAGAGTTATTTGATAAGCATCTTTTTCGTATGAGACGTTGGTCTAGGGGAGAAACAGGATTAACAAACAAGCGTTATGGCTCTTATCTACGATTTACAGAGGATTATATTGACGACTTTAAAGGCGTTGATTTGAATCAGAACTTTCCGTACCTAGAATTGTATCGTCATATTGAAAAATTTCCTCTTTCAATTACTATGCCAATCATTGATGGAAGTAAATTTTTTGAGTATATTGAATCTGCTCATGAAACTATTAAAGAACATAAAGATTTTTTAAATGAAGAGTTAGGATTTTTTGATGAGCCTGAAGAGGGAGAAAAAAATGTAGATTACCCAGAAGGCATGTTGAACATTTACAATAGCTCAAAGGGACGCTATCTCAAATGCTACAATCTGTTTCTAAATATTTGTTCGCTTTTTGCAGATAGATTTGGAAAAGATGAGCTATCAAAGGAGATAGTAGAGACCCTGTTTATTTGGTCTTACTACCCTAGAGTTAAGTCTAAAGCTATATATGATGCAACGGTAGGAAACTATGCTGCTGGTGGAAAGTTTAGACAAAAAGAGGCTCAAAAACTATTTCAACTTTTATCTCATGCTGTCACTCCGAATGATTTCATGGTCAAGATAGATAGAGAGTTATTTGAAAATTATACTGTGGACAAGATTATAGAAGAGGAAAAAGGTAAATGGTAGAAACACATATAAGCTTATCAGTTAATCGTTTGTTAAATGAAGATACCTATGCTATTCCTCTTTATCAGAGAAATTTTGCTTGGACTTATGATGAAATTGAGCAGTTACTGAATGATGTAGCAGATGCTTTTCAAGAAAACAGAGACAATTACTATTACTATATTGGAACATTAGTCGTTAATAAAGAGAATGACCTTTTCAAAATTATAGATGGGCAGCAGCGAACAACGGCCCTTAATTTGATTGCCTTAGCTTTGAAGCATGAGTTTGGTTTTGATAGATTGAAATCTGTTAATCTTATCTTCCCAGCTCGGAAGAAATCAAATGAGAATATTCAAAAACTATTTACTAAGCAAAAAATCTCTGAGGACGATGAAAATGAATTAACTAGAGGTTACGGGCATGCTAAAGATGCATTGAAAAAAGTGCTAGAGGAGCGCCAGCTTAATCCTCAGTCTTTCGTTGATTATCTTTTTGAGAATGTCATCATTTTTCGGAGTATACTTCCTGAAGATTTAGATTTAAATCTTTATTTCGAACGTTTCAATTCTCGTGGAGAACAACTAGAGGCTCATGAGATTCTTAAGGCACAAATGATGGCTAAGTTTGGAGAAGATCAAGATACGTCACAAAAATTTGCGAGAATCTGGGATGCTTGCGCAGAGTTTGATAAGCCGGTAGCAAGTCAATTTAAGATGAGGCAGAAGAGGGCAGATAGTTTTCAAGAACGTGAACGTATTTTTGGGTGGCACTTTTCAAATTACTCATTTCATAATATTTATGATGATATTGATTTTTATCAAAATGAAAGAAGAAAGTTATCAGATATAATAGGAATAAAGGTAAATGAAAAAATTACAGAAGTAGAAAAAGATTTTGGTGACTATACCCAAGTTATTGATTTTCCGACCTTCTTACTCCATGTATTGGCAATTTGGGAAGGTAAGGATACCAGTGAGGTTCAGTTAGATGATAAGAAACTCTTAACTCTATTTGATATAAAAAATAAAAATAAAACTTGGGTTATTGAATTCAGTGAATTCCTTCTTAAAATGAAACATATTTTTGATAATTTCATAGTTAGAAATTCAAATATGGATTCTTCAAGCAGAAATAAGGATGAGTGGTTTTTGCAGAAGGGTACTTATTATGAATACCAACCAAATGGAAAAGCAAAAGAGCATTACATAGTTGAGGAACGCTTTACTAAAAATACATTTTCAGATTCGGAAATTAACAAAAACATCATTCTTTTGCAATCAATGTTTGCTGTGACCTTCACGGCCAATCGTGACAGTCGTTGGTTATATGAAATCTTGCAATTCCTCTTTAACCATATTGAAAAGTTAAATCAGCCAGAATTTGGTTCTTATTTTAAAGATTTTCTTGAAATAATGGCTGTAAGATATGCTGATGGAAAATTGTTTACCAAGGAAGGTATTATCAAGAAATATGGTGACATCCCTGTTTATGCATTCAATTTTATTGATTACGTTTTATGGAAAAATCGTGGAGAATTAGGAAGAAAGTATGAAGGTATTAAATTTGATCAGTTCAAATTTGCATATCGTCGTTCTGTAGAGCATTGGTTTCCACAACATCCAAATAGTGATGAAAGAGTTGAGAAAATGGATGATCAATTCTTACACTCATTTGGTAACCTTTGTATTATTACTGATAGTCAAAATTCGAAATTTGGAAATTTAGTTCCGAGTGCAAAATATAAACAGTGGGAAGGAATTTTTGATCGTCAGAGTCTAAAATTACAAATAATGGCTAGCATAACAGAAAAAACTAAATGGGAATCGGATCAGATAAAAGGATTAGAAAAAGAAATTTTACCTATGGTCAAAAAATTTATAGAAAGTAAGTCATAAGAATTGCCTTAATCATCAATGTTAAAACGCTATTGTATATCTAATAGATTTACAATAGCCTTCTTTTTTGTTACAATAATCAATAGAAAGAAGGTGAGAATATGTCTAAGACGAGTATGAGTATTCGTTTGGATAGTGAGGTTAAGGAACAGGCTCAACAGGTTTTTAACCATTTAGGGATGGATATGACTACAGCCATCAACATTTTCCTCCGTCAGGCTATTCAATATCAGGGTCTACCGTTTGATGTAAAGATAGATGAAAACAGGAAATTGCTTCAAGTCGTCACGGATGTAGAGCAAAATCGGAATATGAGTCGGTCTTTTGAATCTGTCTCAGACTTGATGGAGGACTTGCGTGCTTAAGATTCGCTATCATAAACAGTTTAAAAAAGATTTTAAGGTGGCAATGAGGCGTGGATTGAAAGCAGATTTGTTTGAAGAAGTCTTGCATTTTCTGATTCAAGAAAAAGAACTTCCTGTCAGATATCGTGACCATCAATTGACTGATTCCAAGCATTTCCAAGGTGTTCGGGAGTGTCATATCCAGCCGGATTGGCTTTTGGTGTATAAAGTGGACAAGGATGAATTGATTTTAAACTTGCTGAGGACAGGAAGTCATAGTGATTTGTTCTAATGGATTCAAGGATCCTCGCTCGCTTTGAGGTTAGCTAATGATAGAAAAGAAAAAAAGAGCAACACCCTGGAAGTCAGGGAAAGTCATTTCCATTCGCCTAAGGAATAGCGTCTATGTCTTAGCACAAATGGTCCGAGAGCCCTATCTGGTATTTTTTAACCATTTTAAGGAGGAAAATAGTTGGAAGGGAGTGACCTTGAAAGAGGAGAATATTCTCTTTTGTAAAGCAGTCACTCGTCAGTTTCTACGCTATAGTCCTGTAACGATTGTCAAAGATCTTGAGCCACTCTTAGATTATCGGCTACCTAAAGAATGGATTTATAGCCATATGGAAGGGCATCCGATTACGGTTTCGGTGAAGGGACGGGAGCGCCAAGTAGCTGGTTTTGGCCAACGGCTTTCTTTGGTTCAGGCGGATAAGGAAAGTGGCCTACCAGAGGATAATCCTCTAATGGGACTCTTCCAAGCCTATATCCTACCAGATATCCAAGAGCAGGATTGGGAGCGGGTAGGTCAGGCTGAGCTCATGTCGATCGAAGTCTTTCCGACGCTCAATGAACGTCTCTATCTCTGCTTTCTTCATGGGAAAAATGTGAATCCAGAGCTAGATATCTCTTTAGGAAAGCCCCTGCCCGATGATTATGAAACCTATATCGATATTCTTACCAACAGCCCAGAGGCACGACGTCTCTATCTAGGTGAGGAGGATGACTAAGAAAGGAATGGAACGATGAGGGTGAAAATTTTTGCAGAAGACAAACCTGCTCAAAAAACATTTAGCTATCAATTAGAGCTAGATACCGATACAATTTTAAAAGTCACTGGCTTGGTCTGCTCCACTGTCGTGGTAGCAAGCCTCTTGTCACTTTTAAAGGATTAATATAGAAAAGGATTGAAAATGGTTTTACCAAATTTTAAAGAAAACTTAGAAAAGTACGCTAAATTGTTGGTTGCGAACGGAGTTAACGTGCAACCTGGCCATACCTTGGCCTTGAACATCGATGTGGAGCAAAGAGAATTAGCCCACTTGATTGTGAAGGAAGCTTATGCTTTAGGGGCACACGAAGTCATTGTCCAATGGGCCGACGACTTCACTAACCGGGAAAAATTCCTCCATGCACCGATGGATCGCTTGGACAATATACCTGACTACAAGATTGCAGAGATGAACTACCTCTTGGAACATAAGGCCAGTCGCTTGGGTGTTCGCTCGTCTGACCCAGGTGCTTTAAATGGTGTCGATGCAGAGAAGCTTTCTGCCTCTGCTAAGGCTTTGGGCATGGCCATGAAACCCATGCGCATCGCCACTCAGTCTAATAAGGTCAGCTGGACAGTTGCTGCTGCAGCAGGGTTAGAATGGGCGAAGAAGGTCTTCCCAAATGCGGCTAGCGATGAAGAAGCAGTGGATCTCCTGTGGGATCAAATCTTCAAGACCTGCCGGGTTTACGAAGAAGATCCAGTCAAGGCTTGGGAAGAGCATGCTGCTATTCTCAAGAGCAAAGCAGATACACTTAACAAAGAGCAATTCTCAGCCCTTCATTACACAGCGCCTGGAACAGATTTGACCCTTGGTTTACCGAAAAACCACGTTTGGGAATCAGCCGGAGCTATTAATGCCCAAGGCGAAGGATTCTTGCCAAATATGCCGACAGAAGAGGTCTTCACAGCTCCTGACTTCCGTCGCGCAGAAGGTTATGTCACTTCTACAAAACCGCTTAGCTACAATGGGAATATCATCGAAGGGATCAAAGTGACCTTTGAAAATGGGGAAATTGTAGATATTACAGCTGAAAAAGGCGATCAAGTCATGAAAGATTTGGTCTTCAAAAACAAGGGAGCGCGTGCCTTGGGTGAGTGTGCCCTCGTACCAGACCCAAGCCCAATTTCCCAATCAGGGATTACCTTCTTTAACACTCTCTTTGACGAAAATGCCTCTAACCACTTGGCCATTGGGGCAGCCTATGCAACCAGTGTAGAAGGTGGTGCAGAGTTTACAGAAGAAGAACTCGAAGCAGCAGGACTTAACCGCTCAGACGTCCACGTCGACTTTATGATCGGCTCAAGCCAAATGGATATCGACGGCATCCGAGAAGACGGCACCCGCGTCCCAGTATTCCGCAACGGAGATTGGGCAATATAGGGAGCAGGACAGAAATCGGTAGACGCAGTCTCGATTTCGTAGTCCTGCCCCCGCACAGTTGATTAGGAAGTACGAGTACCGTAGGTAGGAGTAGTTCCAATCAACCACTGCGCCGAGAGACAGAAATCAGTAACTCGAAGAGTTTGATTTCGTAGTCCTGCTCCCGCACAGTTGATTAGGAAGTACGAGTACCGTAGGTAGGAGTAGTTCCAATCAACCACTGCGCCGAGAGACAGAAATCAGTAGACGCAGTCTCGATTTCTTCCTCGCTTTTTTGGATTTAAGGCTCGGGCAAAAAAGGTCCACCGGACCTTTTTAGTACCCCCGTCCAGTTGCTTAGGAAGGGCCTTACTTCGCAATCCCTATCCGCCACTCAAAACAGTGTTTTGAGCATTCAACCACTGCGCCAAGAAATAAAAATCAGGCACTCAGAGCGGTTGTTTTTTGAGAATAAAAATAAAGAGTTTGGTTTTAACAGTCAAGCTCTTTTTCTTGTGTCCTCTAGTTTAATGAAATATAGGGATAAAATTTTATAGCTTCTTCTCTTAATTAAAGAACCTTGCAAAGAAGCCTTGACGAGGGCCTACTTTCTAGATAGACTGAAAGTAAGCGTTTACACACAACAAATTTTAGGAGGTCCTGATGAAATCACATCAACCACGTTATGCTATTCGCAAGTATGCTGTAGGAGTTGCTTCGGTATTGGTTGGCTTTTTTGCCAGTGGTCAAGTCGTAGCAGCAGATACGCCGAGCGTTACAGAAAGCCCTGCAACGGCTCTACCGACGCAGTCAAGTGAAGGAGACTTGCCTCTCCCTGCTACTGAGGAAGCTACTCAGCCGGCAGTAGAAAAACCAATTGTTCCTGCTCCGATCGTCGATCAAAGTCAACCGACCCTACCTGATCGAGAATTACGCGCATCCGATCTTGATCGCTTGATTCGTGAAGAAGCAATCTCTGTCACAGAAGCTGATGTGGCAGCTCAACCGGTAACAGCAACGACTGAAACACCAGCTAAAGATCCAGAGCAAGAAGAAAAATTGGCCAAGAAAAAGGTCATCTCTATCGATGCTGGTCGCAAATACTTCTCACCTGATCAAATCAAGGAAATCATTGATGAAGCTAGTAAGACGGGCTATACCGATTTACATCTCTTAGTTGGAAATGATGGTTTGCGCTTTGTCCTTGATGATATGTCCTTGCAAGTAGGAGATACGTCCTACTCGAGCCAGGCAGTGAAGGAAGCAGTCGAAAAAGGAACCAAGGCTTATTATGATGATCCAAATGGGACAGCCTTGACTCAAGCTCAAATGGATGACATTTTGGCTTATGCCAAATCCAAGAATATAGGCGTGATTCCAACGATCAATAGCCCAGGTCACATGGATGCCATTCTGACAGCTATGGAGCAATTGGGGATCGAAAACCCTCACTTCAATTACTTTGGTACGAAAAAATCAGAACGGACCGTTGATTTAGACAACCAAAAAGCCCTAGATTTCACCAAAGCCTTGGTGGACAAGTATGCGGCTTATTTCAGTGGCAAGGCAGAAATCTTTAACATTGGTTTGGACGAATATGCCAATGATGCAACAGATGCCCATGGTTGGCAAGTCCTTCAAGCCAGCAAGCATTGGCCAGATGAAGGCTATCCAGACAAAGGATACGAAAAATTTATCCAATATGCCAATGATCTAGCGGCTATTGTGAAAAAACATAAGATGAAGCCAATGGCCTTCAACGATGGAATCTACTACAATGGCGATACTTCCTATGGAACTTTTGATAAGGATATCATTGTATCCTACTGGACAGGTGGTTGGAATGGCTATGATGTTGCTTCATCCAAGCTTTTGTCTGAACTAGGCCATCAAATTCTGAATACCAATGATGCTTGGTACTATGTCCTCGGTCGTGACAAGGCTGGATCGGGTTGGTACAATCTTGATCAAGGTCTCGAAGGAATTTCTAAATCAGCGATCGATTCCGTTCAGAAAAATGATGGGGCTAAGGTTCCCTTCATCGGTGGAATGGTAGCTGCCTGGGCAGATACGCCATCCGCAACCTACAAAAAAGACCTTCTCTTTAAGCTCATGCACGCTTTTGCGGACAAGAATGCGGACTACTTTGTAGCGGATCCTGAAGTGGTTGAAAAAGCTCTTGCAGAAGCTCCAACTGATTTGGATCACTATACACCAGAGTCTCTAGTAGCCTTTACAGAAGCTAAAAAAGCTTTGGAAGGGGTAGGAGCAGACACGACTCGAGCAGAAGCGAAAGAACTGATTGCTTCTCTCAAAGCCGCTCAAGAGGCTTTGGTCCATACAGAAAGCTATGCCAAAGAGTTGGCGGACAAGGAAGCTGCTGAAAAACTAGCTAAGAGCAAAGTGATTTCCATTGACGCAGGGCGCAAATACTTCTCACTGGATCAGTTGAAACGAATCGTGGACAAGGCCAGTGAGCTAGGGTACTCTGACTTGCACCTTCTTGTCGGAAATGATGGTATGCGCTTTGTCCTCGATGATATGAGCCTGGAGGCAAATGGCAAAACCTACACTAGCGACGATGTGAAGGCTGCTATCCTTGAAGGAACCAAGGCCTATTATGACGATCCAAATGGTCAAGCCTTGACCCAAGCAGAAATGGATGAGTTGCTAGCTTATGCTACCTCAAAAGGCATTGGTTTGATCCCAGCAGTCAATAGTCCAGGCCACATGGATGCCATCTTGGTAGCGATGCAAAAACTAGGTATCGAACATCCGCAAGCGACCTTTGATACGGTTTCTAAGACAACTATGGACCTGACCAACGAAGAAGCAGTCAACTTTACTAAGGCCCTAATTGGCAAGTACATGGACTATTTTAAAGGTAAGTCTAAGATCTTTAACTACGGAACAGACGAATACGCCAATGATGCTACCAATGCCCAAGGTTGGTACTACCTCAAATGGTATGAGCTCTATGGTAAATTTGCGGACTATGCCAACAGTCTCGCAGCCATGGCCCGCGAAAAAGGCTTGCAACCAATGGCCTTTAACGATGGTTTCTACTATGGAGACGAAGATGATGTTGCCTTTGACAAGGATGTCTTAATTTCTTACTGGTCTAAAGGATGGTGGGGCTATAACCTCGCATCTCCTCAATATCTAGCAAGCAAGGGGTATAAGTTCCTTAACACTAACGGAGATTGGTACTATATCCTCGGTCAAAAACCTGAAGATGGTGGTGGCTTCCTCAAGAAAGCTATCGAAAATACTGAAAAAACTCCATTCAACCAGCTAGCTTCAACTAAATATCCTGAGGTTGATCTTCCTACTGTTGGTAGTATGGTAGCTATCTGGGCAGATAGACCAAGCGCTGAGTACAAGGAAGAAGAAATCTTTGAACTTATGACTGCCTTTGCCAACCACAATAAGGACTATTTCAAAGCTGACTATACGGCCCTTCGTTCGGCTCTTGCCAGTGTTCCAACAGATCTTTCCATCTATACAGAGGAATCTCGTTCAGCTCTTGCAACGGTGCTAGACCAGTTAAATTGGACGATTAGTCGTGCCCACCAAGAAAAAGTGGTAGAACAGGTTGAACAATTAACTCAAGCTCTCAGCCAGTTGAAACCAATCACCCAAGTGGGAAGCCAAGCAGAAAATGATGTCAGAGCCTTGGTAGAAGACAAACCAAGCTTGGAAATCGTTGAAAAAGAAGTGGACTTTGAAGTTGTCGAACGTACGAATCCAGACTTAGCTAAGGGCGAACGAAAAGTGGTTCAGACAGGTGTCAAAGGCCAACATCGTGAATTTGTTGCAGTATCTGCTCTTGATGAGAGCCGCCAAGTGATAGGAACAGAAGTTTCGAAAGAAGCTGTTTCTGAGATTGTGGAAGTGGGAAGCAAGGAGGCAGAAGTGGTCACTCCGACTCCAGGTTCACAGGATAGTCCGAGTCCTCAAGCAGACCTACCTCAAGTCGATCAAGGAGGTCATCATCAAGTCAGACCAGTAGCTCCTGAAGTGAAGCCGCTTGTGAACCCTCAACCAGCTCCAGTCGCTTCAAAACAAAAACCAGTAGAAGAGGCTAAGCTAGCACCGGTGCAAGATCAAGCACCTTCTAGCCAACAGCTTCCTGAAACTGGCCAAGAGTCTATCTTAGGTTTAGCCTTACTTGGAGCCATCTTAGGAGCGACAGGTATGAGTCTCAAAGGAAGGGAAGAAGACTAATCAGCCCCCCGATTGAACTAAGTTTTTCTAGTTTTCCAGAGATGGAAAAGGAAAGACTTGGTTCTTTTTTTGTCCTAAAAACTGTACCCGGACAGTTGTCGCTTTTCTGCCTTGTTCCGCTTGGATGAACTTGATAAAATAAAAACATGACACGATACAAAGCAACTATTTCTTACGATGGAACTCTATTTGCGGGTTTCCAACGACAACCGCATGCGCGTAGTGTGCAAGAAGAAATCGAGAAGACCTTGATGCGTCTGAATCAAGGAAATCCTGTGACCATTCACGGAGCGGGACGGACGGATGCAGGTGTCCATGCCCTTGGCCAGGTCATCCATTTTGATCTCCCCCAGTCGCGGGATGAGGAAAAGCTCCGCTTTGCCCTCGATACCCAAACTCCAGAGGATATTGACTTTATCCGGGTGGAGCAAGTACCTGATGACTTCCATTCGCGCTACCAGAAGCATAGCAAGACCTACGAATTCATCGTGGATTATGGCCGCCCCAAAAATCCCATGATGCGCCACTATGCAACTCCCTATCCTTACCCCTTGGATGTGGCCAAGATGCAAGAAGCCATCCAAAAATTTGAGGGGACCCACGATTTCACTGGCTTCACAGCTTCGGGTACCAGTGTGGAAGACAAGGTTCGGACGATTACAGAGGCTCGCTTGATCGAGGATGCGGCAAATCATCGCCTTCTCTTTACCTTTTCGGGCAATGGTTTTCTTTACAAACAGATCCGCAATATGGTGGGGACCTTGCTAAAGATTGGCAATGGACGAATGCCGGTTGAGCAAATTGACTTGATTTTAGAAAAAAAGGACCGCAATCTAGCAGGTCCAACAGCAGCGCCAAATGGCTTATACTTAAAGGAGATCCGTTATGAGTATTGAATTGATTCTAGCTATTTCAGGAAATGATATTTTTAGTGGGGGAGGCCTTCATGCGGACCTTGCGACCTATACGACCAACAAGCAGCATGGTTTTGTAGCGGTGACTTGTTTGACAGCCATGACCGAGCATGGTTTTGAAGTCATTCCGGTGGATCCGACGACCTTTGCCCAACAGCTCAACTCTCTCAAGGATGTTCCTTTTTCTGCTATTAAGCTCGGCCTCTTGCCAAATGTTGAAGTAGCAGATCTGGCCTTGGACTACGTCAAGGACCATGCGGATATCCCTGTCGTCTTAGACCCTGTCTTGGTCTGCAAGGAAACCCATGATGTGGAGGTATCAGCCCTTCGAGATGAATTAATCAGATTCTTCCCTTCTGTGACCATCATCACACCAAACTTACCAGAGGCTGAGATCTTGACCCAAAGCAAAATTCAATCGCTCGATGATATGAAGGAGGCTGCTCGTAAACTCCATGAATTGGGAGCAGCCAATGTCGTGGTCAAAGGGGGCAATCGCCTCAACCAAGAAAAAGCCATCGATGTCTTTTATGACGGAAAGGACTTTACGGTCTTCGAAGAAGCCGTCCTAGAAAAGAATAATACAGGAGCTGGTTGTACTTTTGCATCTAGTATTGCAAGCCAGTTAGTCCAAGGGAAGGGACCTTTAGAAGCTGTCGAGGCTTCAAAAGTTTTCGTCTACCAAGCCATTCAAAAATCAGATCAATACGGAGTAGTTCAATATGACCAATAAACGTACCCAAGTAATCGCCCGCTTAGCCATTTTATCTGCCTTGACGGTAGTGCTAGGCTATTATACCAAGTTGCCAACTCCTACCGGGATGGTGACCTTGCTGGATCTAGGTGTATACTTCACCGCCTTTTATTTGGGGCGCAAAGAAGGAGCAGTAGTTGGTGGTCTTGGTGCCTTTCTCTTAGACCTCGTCTCCGGTTATCCTCAATGGATGTTCTTTAGTCTTCTTTTCCACGGAGCTCAAGGCTACTTTGCTGGCTTTAAAGGAAAAGCCCGCTATATCGGTCTGTTACTTGCTACTGTCATCATGGTAGGTGGCTATGCACTAGCTTCAGCGCTCTTTTTAGGAAACAACTGGGGGCCAGCCTTAGCGGAGATTCCTCATAATTTGGTTCAAAACTTCGTTGGTATGGCTCTAGGATATGCTCTTTATCATTTCTTACCAAAGAAGGGGAATTAGAAGATGGAGTTGGAGCAATTAAAAAGAGAAACCCAGGAAATCTTGCTGGATCTTTTATCCAAGGCTCATCTGCGTCAGGGGCAAATCCTTGTGTTAGGCCTGTCAACCAGCGAGGTCGCTGGAGCAAGTATCGGTAAGAACTCAAGTTTAGAGATTGGGCAAGCCATTGTGAAAACCATCCTAGATACCCTAACTCCCAAAGGGATTTATTTAGCGGTTCAAGGATGTGAGCACCTTAACCGAGCTCTGGTGGTCGAACGTGAACTAGCAGAAAAGAAAGACTTAGAAATCGTTAATGTACTACCGAGCCTCCATGCGGGTGGTGCCGGTCAGTTGGCAGCTTTCAGTTATATGAAAGACCCAGTCGAAGTTGAATTTATCACAGCTCAGGCAGGATTAGATATTGGAGATACCTCTATCGGGATGCATGTCAAGCATGTGCAAGTACCTGTTCGTCCTGTCTTGAAAGAACTGGGGGGCGCTCATGTGACGGCTCTAGCTAGTCGTCCGAAGTTAATCGGAGGGGCGCGTGCTTCTTACCAAGAAGATCCGCTTCGAAAATCTTAATAAGAAGGAAACTAGTTCAAGACATGGACTAGTTTTTTTGTTTCGGGACCAATTTTGAGAGAGGAAAGGGATTTGAAATCTATTGGTCTGCAGAAACCACTATAAAATTGCTAAAAAAGAAGCAGTTTCCACAAAACCAGGATGCCCAAAAACTTGCATTTTCGAAGTTTTATGGTAAAATTATTAGGAATGACTATATTATTTTAAGGAGAGACAGAATGTCTGTATCATTTGAAAACAAAGAAACAAACCGCGGTGTATTGACTTTCACCATTAGTCAAGAACAAATTAAACCAGCTTTAGATCGCGTGTTTGAATCTGTTAAGAAAAACTTGAACGTACCAGGATTCCGTAAAGGTCACCTTCCACGTCCAATCTTCAACCAACGTTTTGGTGAAGAATCACTTTATCAAGATGCTTTGAACGATCTTCTTCCAGCAGCTTATGAAGCAGCAGTAAAAGAAGCAGGTCTTGAAGTGGTTGCTCAACCAACTTTTGACGTTGTATCAATGGAAAAAGGTCAAGATTGGACATTGACAGCAAATGTTGTTACAAAACCAGAAGTAAAATTGGGTGCTTACAAAGACCTTGAAGTATCTGTAGAAGTTTCTAAAGAAGTAACAGATGAAGATGTAGATGCACGTATCGAACGCGAACGCAACAACTTGGCTGAATTGGTCATCAAAGAAGGACCAGCAGCTGAAGGTGATACCGTTGTGATCGACTTTGTAGGTTCTGTTGACGGTGTTGAATTTGACGGAGGAAAAGGAGATAACTTCTCACTTGGACTTGGTTCAGGTCAATTCATCCCAGGTTTCGAAGACCAATTGGTTGGACACTCTGCTGGTGAAACAGTTGATGTTATCGTAACTTTCCCAGAAAACTACCAAGCAACTGACCTTGCAGGTAAAGAAGCAAAATTCGTGACAACCATCCACGAAGTAAAAGCAAAAGAAGTACCAGCTCTTGACGATGAATTGGCAAAAGACATCGACGAAGAAGTTGAAACTCTTGCTGAATTGAAAGAAAAATACCGCAAAGAGTTGGCTGAAGCAAAAGAAGAAGCTTACAAAGATGCAGTTGAGTCAGCAGCGATTGACCTTGCAGTAGAAAATGCAGAAATCGTTGACCTTCCAGAAGAAATGATCCACGAAGAAGTACACCGTGCTGTTAACGAATTCCTTGGAAACATGCAACGTCAAGGAATCTCTCCAGATATGTATTTCCAAATCACTGGTACAACTCAAGAAGATCTTCACAAACAATATGAAGCAGATGCAGCAGCACGTACTAAGACAAACCTTGTCGTAGAAGCAGTTGCTAAAGCAGAAGGCTTCGAAGCAACTGACGAAGAAGTAACTGCAGAAATCGAACAATTGGCAGCAGACTACAACATGCCAGTTGAACAAGTTCGTAGCTTGCTTTCACCAGAAATGTTGAAACACGATATTGCTGTGAAGAAAGCTGTTGAAGTGATCACAAGCACTGCAAAAGTAAAATAAAAAAGACGATCTTCCATCTTGATGGAAATAAGTCATAAGAAGAAAAGCTGAGGCCATGTGTCCCGGCTTTTCTCTTCTTATTGGCACGGAATTTTCCTTTGACGAAAGGGGAAAATTATCGTACAATAGAGTGTAACGATAAATGATGTATTCTAGGGGTATCCTCTTTTTTAATGAAAAGAGTGTTGCCTTGAGATAAAAATGAAGGAGATCTACCTTGGAATTAGAAGTATTTGCTGGACAAGAAAAAAGTGAACTTTCAATGATTGAAGTAGCCCGTGCGATTTTGGAGTCACGTGGCCGTGATCATGAAATGTATTTCAATGACCTGGTCAATGAAATTCAAAACTACCTCGAAAAATCAAACAGTGAAATTCGTGAAGCTCTTCCATTGTTCTATACGGAATTGAATGTGGATGGAAGCTTTATCCCACTAGGAGATAACAAATGGGGACTTCGCTCATGGTATGCCATCGATGAGGTAGATGAAGAAATCATCGCTCTTGAAGAAACAGATGAAGACGAAGAGCCTAAGAAACGTAAGAAAAAACGTGTCAACGCCTTTATGGATGGAGATGAAGACGCGATTGATTACAATGCGGATGATCCAGAAGACGAAGATGTCTATGAAGCAGATCCAGCGCTTACTTACGACGATGAAAACCCAGAAGATGAGAAGGATGAAGTGGAAGCATATGACGCTGAAATTAATGAAATCTCACCAGATGAGTTGGATGTGGAAGTTGAGTTAACTGACGAAGAAGACGAAGAAGAGTCTTACGAAGAAGAAGAATAATCCAAAAAAGAGGCTGGGACAAAAGTCCTAGCCTCTTTATTTTCTTTGGATTGTCGAGCAAGACGCAGTGGTTGAGTAGGCTCTACTACGCTGATTTCATCAGCTTTTACAGCCCTACTCAACTGTGAGGAGGTGGGACGACGAAATCGAATTCTAACGAATGACCGATTTCTGTCCCACTCTCTTTTCTTTACTTGAAGGATGGTTCAAGGAGGAGTATAATGAGGGTGTAAGCCTAACCTAGTGCAGAAGGAGGAAGGGAATATGGACTGGATACTGAATCAAAGTTTGGTGGATTTAGGGATTGAGACGGTAGTGATTGGAGTGGCAAAACAGTTGAATCCACAAGCTCCCTTATCTGCAGATTTTTTAGCTAAAAAGAAGGACATGGAAGCTTGGGCTTTAAATTGCGATCTCAGCTCAGTGAAAGAGGAGCCGGTTGTACAAGGCTACATTGACTTGTTGAAGGAAGTAGGTCGTAGTGTTAAGAAGAACCCACCAACTATTCTTGCTTTGATTAAGAATATTCAAAGTCGTGGCTTCCTTCCTACGATTAATAGTGTGATTGATATCTATAACGTCGAATGCCTCAGTTCTTTTCTAGCCATCGGAGGGCATGATTTGGATAAGACCCAGGGGCCAATCGAGTTTACGATTAGTCAAAGAGAGGATAGCTTTTTGCCCATCTTATCAACCGAAAAGCATGTTAGTGAAAGCGATCCGGTCTACCGAGATCAACAAGGTATTATGGCCTGGCTAGATGTGAGAGATGGTGAACGCTACAAGATGGAGGAGACGACCCGCAATGTCCTCTTTATCATCCAAGGGAATCGAGCGACCTCTGTAGAGATGCGCTTGGAAGCACTTGATCGGATCAGAGAAGATTTGGCCTCATGCATGCCTGATTTAGAATTTGAAAAATATCTGGTTACCCCCAGTGAGACAATTCCAGTCCCTTAAAGGAGCCCTTCTGTAATAGGGATGAATCCTCATTTGAACAGGAGAGACAAGTGAAGCTGCCGACGCTCTGCTTAACCTGTGAAAATCTGCAACCTTTGAAAAAAGTTTGAAAAAAATCTTGACAAGAAAGTAGAAGATTGATATACTAGTAAGGTACTCAATCGCGGGGATGGCGGAATTGGCAGACGCGCAGGACTAAGGATCCTGTGACCGCTTTAGGTCGTGAGGGTTCAAGTCCCTCTCTCCGCATCAGATGATCAAGACAGCTTCGGCTGTCTTTTTTGTTTTTCAAAACTTTATGATAGAATAGGTGTGAGATGAGGTGTGAACATGAAGAAGAACTATCTGGTTTTGATCAATGGGCTCCTAGCGCTCATAGGAAGTGCCATTAATTTTTTTGCTCCAGTCATGATTTTGGCCATGGGGCTCGCTGCTCATGAAGATTTCGGAAGTGCCTTGATGGCTTTAATTAGCTGGAACTTCTTTGTCTGTATTCTAGCCATCGCTTCTAGGTGGCTCCTAAAAGATGAAAAGAGGATTCATAAGTGGATTTCCAATCTCTTTCTGGTAGCGGGTCTCATTCTTTTATTTGCGAATCTCCTTATTTTGTCCTGGAGTTTTTCGTATCTTGAAAGTCCCTTGATGTGGCTATTTGGAAAAATCTTTGGGAAAGTTCATGAATTTACTTATTTCTTCTATTCTCAATGGGTCGCAGGAGGATTCCTAGTGATTTCCGGGATTGCATTTTTAGTTTCATTAAAAAATTTTAAAGCAGAGGATTAAAAAGAGGGAGCTTGGGCTCCCTTCTTTTGCGTTTCTATGGGCTGTAGAAGTCTTGGGAAAGTAAGCATTCCTCCTCATTTATCATAAGAAAGCGCTTAAAGCTACAGGAAAAGCTAGCATTTTCATCTAAAAAGTGATAAAATAAACAATGTAAGTGGTTTAACCACAATAAATTAGAGGAGGCCTACTACTAATGGCAATCGTTTCAGCAGAAAAATTTGTCCAAGCAGCTCGTGACAATGGTTACGCAGTTGGTGGATTTAACACAAACAACCTTGAGTGGACTCAAGCTATCTTGCGTGCAGCAGAAGCTAAAAAAGCTCCAGTTTTGATCCAAACTTCTATGGGTGCTGCTAAATACATGGGTGGTTACAAAGTAGCTCGCAACATGATCGCTAACCTTGTTGAAGCAATGGGTATCACTGTACCAGTTGCAATCCACTTGGACCATGGTCACTACGAAGATGCTCTTGAGTGTATTGAAGTTGGCTACACTTCAATCATGTTCGACGGATCACACCTTCCAGTTGAAGAAAACCTTAAATTGGCGAAAGAAGTTGTAGAAAAAGCTCACGCTAAAGGTATCTCAGTTGAGGCTGAAGTTGGTACAATCGGTGGTGAAGAAGACGGTATCGTTGGTAAAGGTGAATTGGCACCAATCGAAGATGCTAAAGCAATGGTTGCTACAGGAATCGACTTCTTGGCAGCAGGTATTGGTAACATCCACGGTCCATACCCAGCAAACTGGGAAGGTCTTGACCTTGACCACTTGAAGAAATTGACAGAAGCTCTTCCAGGATTCCCAATCGTATTGCACGGTGGTTCAGGTATCCCTGATGACCAAATCCAAGAAGCTATCAAACTTGGTGTTGCGAAAGTTAACGTTAACACTGAGTGCCAAATCGCATTCGCTAACGCAACTCGTCAATTCGTACGTGAATACGATGCAAACGAAGCAGAATACGATAAGAAGAAACTCTTCGACCCACGTAAATTCTTGAAACCAGGATTCGAAGCAATCACAGCTTCAGTTGAAGAACGTATCGACGTATTCGGTTCAGAAAACAAAGCTTAATTTCGCTTGAAACGATAGTAACCAGAGGTTTATCCGTAAGGATAAACCTTTTTGATTTCTCTTTTTTGGAAAAATGTTTGTTTCAAACAAATAATGATTGCGATTCTGACAGTTTAAGGTTATAATAAACAAAAACGAAGCAAGTAGGTAGGAAATGAAGAAACAGGAAAGACTGAATGAGATTATCAATCTGGTTAATAAGGCTGGAACCGTTTACGTTCAAGATATAATGGAAAGTATGCAGGTGTCGGATATGACGGTCCGTCGTGATTTGATTGAACTGGAAAAACAGGGGCTGATTATTCGGGTTCGAAACGGAGCTAAAAGTAACCAATTCCTCCCTTCACGAGAACTTCCTCATGAAGAGAAGTTGCTCAAGAATATACTGGCTAAGCGTGAGGTAGCGAAGAAAGCTTGCGAACTGATAAAAGAAGGTGAGAGTATCTTCCTTGGACCGGGGACCTCTGTTGAAGTTCTTTCCGAAGCTATTAATAATAAGGAATTGCGCGTGGTGACCAACTGTCTGCCGATTTTCCAAGAGTTGTTAAAGAAGAAAAGTGATACCTTTAAGGTGATCCTCTTGGGAGGGGAGCTCCGAGAAACCAGTCAAGCTTTTGTCGGCGAGATAACGAACACTCTCATGGAAAGAATGTACTTCCACAAGATGTTTTTCAGTGGGAACGGCATAGTGGATGGACGCGTTCTAACATCTTCTTTCGAAGAAGCCTATACGCAAAAGTTGGCTTTAGAACGTTCTTCCGAAGCCTACCTACTGATTGATTCCTCCAAGATTGGTAAAGAAGACTTTACCTCTATCTGCTCCTTAAAGAAAGTGACGGCAGTGATAACGGACGATGCATCTGAGAAAGCACATGAAGAATTAGAGGAGTATACACGAGTGATTGTATAAATGATGAACTGAAAAAAGAGAGAATCATTCTCTCTTTTTGTTTGTTATAAACAGAATAAGATTGAAAATTAAAACAAAAATGAAAAAAATAAACAAATATAGTTGACAACAAACAAAATTAGCGCTATACTATGTTTGTGAACAACAAAACGAAGTCGGATGAAGAAAGAGGAGAACTTTCTTTGTTGACGGAAATATAAAAAGGAGAATCATATGGCAATTGTAGTTGGTGCGGATGCAGCAGGTATTCGCTTAAAAGAAGTAGTCAAAGAGTGTTTGGAAGCAGAAGGTTTCCAAGTGGTGGATGTTACTGAAGAAGGGCAAGACTTTGTTGATGTGACCTTGGCTGTTGCAAAAGAAGTGAAACAAGCAGAAGACAATCTTGGGATTGTTATTGACGCTTATGGAGCAGGTCCTTTCATGGTCGCAACTAAAATTAAAGGAATGGTTGCGGCAGAAGTTTCAGATGAGCGTTCAGCTTATATGACTCGTGGTCATAACAATTCTCGCATGATCACCATGGGTGCTCAAATCGTGGGTGACCAATTGGCCAAAAATATTGCCAAGGGATTTGTTAACGGTAAGTATGACGGTGGTCGCCACCAAATCCGTGTGGATATGCTCAACAAGATGTGCTAAAGGGAGGAGTAAAAGAATGAAAATTGCAATTGGATGTGACCATATTGTCACGAATGAAAAAATGGCTGTTTCAGAATTTTTGAAATCAAAAGGCTATGAGGTCCTTGATTTCGGAACCTATGACCATGCTCGCACCCACTACCCAATTTTTGGGAAAAAAGTCGGAGAAGCTGTAGCTAGTGGTCTTGCAGATTTTGGAGTATGTATCTGTGGAACTGGCGTTGGGATTAACAACGCGGTTAACAAGGTCCCTGGAATCCGTTCAGCCTTGGTCCGCGATATGACAACTGCACTTTATGCCAAAGAAGAACTCAATGCCAACGTCATTGGTTTCGGTGGGAAAGTAACTGGTGAATTGCTCATGTGCGATATTATTGAAGCTTTCATTCATGCAGAATACAAACCAAGTGAAGAAAACAAGAAATTGATCGCCAAGATTCAACATTTGGAAACCCACAACGACCATCAAGAAGATGAGGATTTCTTCACAGAATTCCTTGAAAAATGGGATCGTGGTGAATACCACGACTAAGAGGTGGGATTATGATCTTAACAGTAACCATGAACCCATCTATTGACATTTCCTATCCATTAGAAACCTTACAATTGGATACGGTCAATCGAGTAGGCAAGGTAAGCAAAACTGCAGGAGGTAAGGGACTCAATGTCACACGGGTCCTAGCAGAGATTGGAGATCCTGTCTCAGCGACTGGTCTGGTTGGCGGTTCAACAGGCCAATTTATCTTGGAACATCTGGATCAGAAGATCGGCAAAGAATTCTTTGAAATTCAAGGGGAGACCCGCAATTGTATTGCTATTCTCCACGAAGGGCAACAAACTGAAATCCTGGAAAAAGGTCCATCTGTTTCTGAAGAAGAAGGGAAAGCCTTTCTGTCTCACTTTGAAGCTTTGCTTCCAGCTGTAACAGTTGTTGTTATCTCAGGAAGTTTACCAGCTGGGTTACCAGTTGATTATTATGTGAAATTGGTCGAGCGTGCTAAGAAGGCAGGAAAACCAGTCGTTCTGGATTGCTCAGGTGCTTCCTTAGAAAAAGCTCTAGCAGCCCCTATTAAACCAACGGTTATCAAGCCAAATAATGAAGAATTGTCCCAATTACTGGGCTATGAGGTAACCAAGGATTTTGATCAATTAAAAGAAGTTCTTCAAACTGACTTATTTGAAGGCATTGACTGGATCATCGTCTCCCTAGGAGCTGACGGTGCCTTTGCCAAACACGGAGATGTCTTCTATAAAGTGGATATTCCAAAAATTGAAGTCGTCAACCCAGTGGGCTCTGGTGATTCAACGGTTGCTGGGATTGCCTCAGCTCTCTATCATCAGGAAGATGACCAAGCGCTTTTAACCAAAGCCAATGTCCTTGGCATGTTGAATGCTCAAGAAGCAACGACAGGCCATATCAATATTCATCACTATGATGATTTGTATCAACAGATAAATGTAAAAGAGGTATAAGATGGTATTAACAGAACAAAAACGCAACTATTTAGAAAAATTGAGCACCAAAGAGGGTGTGATCTCTGCCTTGGCTTTTGACCAACGCGGTGCCTTGAAACGCCTCATGGCCCAATACCAAGACACAGAACCAACAGTGGCTCAAATGGAAGAATTGAAGGTCTTGGTGGCTGAAGAATTGACACCATTCGCATCTTCTATGCTCTTGGACCCTGAGTATGGACTTCCAGCGACCAAGGTCTTGGATGCAGAAGCAGGGCTCTTGTTGGCATATGAAAAAACAGGCTATGACACTTCTAGCACCAAGCGTCTGCCAGACTGCCTCAACCTTTGGTCAGCTAAACGCATCAAAGAACAAGGTGCAGATGCAGTGAAATTCTTGCTCTACTATGATGTGGACAGTGCAGACGAACTCAACCAAGAAAAACAAGCCTACATCGAACGCATCGGTTCAGAATGTGTAGCAGAAGAAATTCCATTCTTCCTTGAAATCTTGGCTTATGATGAAAAAATCGCTGATGCAGGTTCTGTAGAATACGCTAAAGTGAAACCTCGCAAAGTCATCGAAGCGATGAAAGTCTTCTCAGACCCACGCTTCAACATCGATGTCTTGAAAGTAGAAGTGCCAGTTAACGTCAAATACGTAGAAGGATTTGGCGATGGAGAAATTGTGCATAGCCGTGAGGAAGCTGCAGCCTTCTTTAAAGAACAAGAAGAAGCAACCAACCTTCCATACATCTACTTGAGTGCAGGTGTTTCTGCCAAACTCTTCCAAGAAACCCTAGTCTTTGCCCATGAAGCAGGCGCAAACTTCAACGGGGTTCTTTGCGGACGTGCAACTTGGGCTGGATCTGTAGAAGCCTACATCAAGAATGGGGAAGAGGCGGCTCGTGAATGGTTGCGTACCGAAGGTCGTCGCAACATTGAAGAACTCAACCAAGTCTTGGACCAAGTCGCAACTTCTTGGAAAGAGCGTATTTAAAAGTGTAGACCACTCCTTTAACGATGGGCGTTCAAATTTCCTTGAAGAGCCCAGAGAAGACAGCTATAAACAGCTATTTGTTAGGAAAAAACAAAAAAGTTAAAAAGTTGTTAAGAAAGGGTTTACAAAAACAAAAGCGTATGCTATACTTAGTCCATAAGTGAATACAAGGTGAGTGTTAGTAAGTTAGATTACGCATGATCACAGATGAATCGGGGAGAACCCTCTCTGATCTCATTTGTGGTCATTTTTTATACCCTAAACCTTAAATAAACTAGCAAGGAGAGTACCATGTATCGGATTTTAAATCCACTCAATCACAATGTTGCTCTGGTGAGAAATGACAAAGGGGAAGAACTGATTGTCATTGGAAAAGGAATTGTTTTTGGGAAAAAGAAGGGCGACCTAGTCCCTAAAGAAAAGGTAGAAAAGCTCTTTCGGATGAAAACAGAGGAATCCCGAGAGAACTTTATGACCCTGCTAAAAGATGTTCCGTTAGACTTCATCACAGTGACCTACGAGATGATTGATTACTTGATCAAAAAGTATCACTATCCCGTTCAAGAATATATCTATGTGACCTTGACCGACCACATGTTTTGCTCTTACCAAGCAATGACCCAAGGCAGGTATAAGGAAAGTAATCTTTTGGATATCTCGGAGAACTATCCAGTGGCTTTTGAGATTGCCAAAGAGGCAGTAGATATCTATCGGGAGAAGCTCACAACTAGCTTCCCTGAAGATGAGATCACTCGCATCGCCTATCATTTCATCAACGCAGAAGGTGAAAATGGAGTGGAAATCGTGGATTCCATGGACCAGCGCAAAGAAATCTTAAAAGGTGTGGAAGAGGTTTTGGATAGTTACTCAATCAAACGAACCGAGACCAACAATAACTTTTATGATCGCTTCATGATTCATCTCAACTACTTCTTGGATTACCTGGATCGCAATCGAGACGATAATCAATCACTTCTAGATATGGAGGAGCACATCAAAAGCTCCTATCCCAAAGCCTTTGAGATTGGTTCCAAGATTTATGATGTGATTTCTAGGGAGACTGGAGTTGACTTGTACAAGAGCGAACGGGTCTATCTTGTCTTACACATTCAACGATTATTGTAACAACTTTTAAAAATTAAGAAATTCAAATTGGAGGAATTGGTCATGACCAAAGAAGAAATGACACTATTAGGTTTTGAGATCGTTGCCTATGCAGGGGATGCTCGCTCTAAACTTTTGGAGGCCCTCAAGGCAGCTGAGAAGGGTGACTTCGCTCAAGCGGAAAGCTTGGTAGAAGAAGCAGGAAGCTGCATCGCAGAGGCTCACAAGTCTCAAACAACTATGCTAGCGCAAGAAGCAGCCGGAGAAGACCTCCCTTACAGCATTACCATGATGCATGGGCAGGACCACTTAATGACAACGATCCTATTAAAAGATGTGATTCATCATCTCATTGAACTATACAAAAGAGGAGTAAAATAATGCATAAATTAATTGAATTTATTGAAAAAAAGAAACCTTTCTTTGAAAAATTATCGCGGAATATTTATCTCCGCGCCATCCGTGATGGCTTTATTGCGGGAATGCCAGTCATTCTCTTTTCAAGTATCTTTATCTTGATTGCCTTCGTACCAAACTCATGGGGCTTCCAATGGTCTGATGATGTAGTGGGCTTCTTGATGAAACCTTACAGCTATTCCATGGGGATCCTTGCTCTATTGGTAGCAGGAACAACAGCCAAGTCCTTAACAGACTCTGTCAATCGTAATATGGAAAAAACCAATCAAATCAACTATATGTCAACACTTTTGGCAGCAATCGTTGGTTTGTTGATGCTGGCTGCTGACCCAATTGAAGGTGGTATTTCTACAGGTTTCCTTGGAACAAAAGGTTTGCTTTCTGCTTTCCTTGCGGCCTTTGTTACTGTTAATATTTACAAGGTCTGTGTGAAAAACAATGTTACCATCCGCATGCCGGACGAAGTTCCACCGAATATCTCTCAAGTTTTTAAAGATGTGATTCCATTCACACTCTCAGTTGTTTCTCTTTATGCTCTTGATTTGATTGTTCGTCATATTGACGGGGCAAGTGTGGCCGAATCGATTGGTAAACTCTTCGCTCCTCTCTTCTCTGCAGCAGATGGCTATGTAGGAATTACCATTATCTTTGGGGCCTTTGCTTTCTTCTGGTTTGTTGGGATTCACGGACCATCTATTGTTGAACCTGCTATTGCAGCGATTACTTACGCAAATGCCGAAGTTAACTTGAATTTGCTAAAAGAAGGGATGCATGCGGATAAGATTCTCACTTCTGGTACGCAAATGTTTATCGTTACCATGGGTGGAACAGGTGCGACCCTAGTAGTTCCATTTATGTTTATGTGGCTATGTAAATCGAAACGAAATCGTGCTATTGGACGTGCATCAGTCGTTCCTACTTTCTTCGGTGTAAACGAGCCAATCTTGTTCGGTGCACCACTTGTATTGAACCCAATCTTCTTTATTCCATTTATCTTTGCGCCAATCGCTAACGTTTGGATCTTCAAGTTTTTTATTGAAACGCTTGGGATGAACTCATTCACGACCAACCTTCCATGGACTACTCCAGCACCACTTGGACAAATCTTGGGTACGAACTTCCAAGTCTTGTCCTTTATCTTGGCGGCCCTCCTGATTGTTGTAGACGTTGCTATTTACTATCCATTCCTCAAGGTTTATGATGAGCAGATTCTTGAAGAAGAACGCTCTGGTAAAGCAAACGATGAATTAAAAGAAAAAGTAGCTGCAAACTTCAATACTGCCAAAGCAGACGCTATTCTTGAAAAAGCAGGTGTTGAAGATGCACCAGCTGAAAATACGATTACAGAAGAAACAAACGTCTTGGTTCTCTGTGCAGGTGGAGGAACCAGTGGCCTCCTTGCCAATGCCTTGAATAAGGCTGCAGCTGAATATAAGGTTCCTGTCAAAGCGGCAGCAGGTGGTTACGGTGCCCACCGTGAAATGTTGCCAGAGTTTGATCTAGTCATCTTAGCTCCTCAGGTTGCTTCAAACTTCGAAGATATGAAGGCAGAAACAGACAAGTTGGGCATCAAACTGGCTAAGACAGAAGGTGCTCAGTACATTAAACTAACACGTGATGGACAAGGTGCTCTCGCCTTTGTTCAAGCTCAATTTGAAGAATAAGAACTAAGAACTAAGAAGTGAGATGGAGATGGATGGCTCACTAGCTCCTCTCCTCTCACTTTTCATTTGATTCAATCAAGAAATAGGTGAAATAATGACAAAAACACTTCCTAAAGATTTTATTTTTGGTGGGGCAACGGCTGCCTATCAAGCAGAAGGTGCTACTCATACTGATGGAAAAGGTCCAGTTGCTTGGGACAAATACTTAGCTGATAACTATTGGTATACAGCAGAACCAGCAAGTGATTTCTACCACAAATATCCAGTAGATCTTCAATTGGCTGAAGAATACGGTGTCAATGGCATCCGGATTTCCATCGCTTGGTCGCGGATCTTCCCAACTGGCTACGGGGAAGTCAATCCTAAAGGGGTTGAATTCTACCACAATCTATTTGCGGAATGCCACAAACGCCATGTGGAGCCTTTTGTAACCCTCCATCACTTTGATACACCAGAAGCTCTTCATTCAAATGGAGATTTCTTGAATCGTGAAAACATCCAACACTTTGTAGATTATGCTGCCTTCTGTTTTGAAGAATTCCCAGAAGTTAACTATTGGACAACCTTCAATGAAATTGGTCCCATCGGTGATGGTCAGTACCTGGTAGGTAAATTCCCGCCAGGAATCCAGTATGATCTTGCCAAAGTTTTCCAATCACACCATAATATGATGATTTCGCACGCCCGTGCTGTGAAATTGTACAAAGACAAAGGTTATGCGGGTGAAATTGGTGTCGTACATGCTCTTCCAACTAAGTATCCTTTGGATCCGAAAAATCCAGCAGATGTTCGTGCGGCTGAGTTGGAAGATATCATCCACAACAAATTTATCTTGGATGCTACTTACCTTGGACACTACTCAGATGCAACCATGGAAGGGGTAAACCACATCTTATCAGTAAATGGTGGTAGCTTGGATCTTCGTGACGAAGACTTTGTAGCGCTTGAAGCAGCTAAAGATTTGAACGACTTCCTTGGAATTAACTACTACATGAGTGATTGGATGGAAGCATTTGATGGTGAAACTGAAATCATCCACAACGGTAAAGGGGAAAAAGGAAGCTCTAAGTACCAAATTAAAGGTGTTGGTCGTCGTGTAGCTCCTGACTATGTACCTCGCACTGACTGGGACTGGATCATTTATCCTCAAGGGCTATATGATCAGATCATGCGTGTGAAGGCGGATTATCCAAATTATAAGAAAATCTACATTACTGAAAACGGACTGGGCTACAAAGATGAGTTTGTGGACAATACGGTTTATGACGATGGACGGATTGATTATGTGAAACAACACTTGGAAGTTCTGTCCGATGCGATTGCGGATGGGGCAAACGTCAAAGGCTACTTCATTTGGTCACTCATGGACGTCTTCTCTTGGTCAAATGGTTACGAAAAACGCTATGGTCTCTTTTATGTGGACTTTGAAACCCAAGAACGTTATCCAAAGAAATCAGCTCACTGGTACAAGAAAGTAGCAGGAAGCCAAGTGATTGAATAAAGAAATAAACATGTGAGAAGGCTTATCCGTAAGGGTAGGTCTTTTTGACTCGATAATATTTTTTGATAATTTTCTACTAGCTACTATTGACAGCCTTCTTCAAAGTGCTATACTATAGGGGTAATTGCCGAATTAGCTCAGTTGGTAGAGCAACGCACTCGTAACGCGTAGGTCACAGGTTCGATCCCTGCATTCGGCATCAAACTACACAAGAAAAAGCCTATTGTGACGGGCTTTTTTTGATGTTGAATCACTTTTTGTACCAAAATTTGTACCAAATTATTATAAAAGTTTTCGGATGCTTTCAAATTCATCATTAATCTTCTCTTGTAATGTATGACCATATACTTCAACTAACATAGAAATATCTTTATGTCCTAAGATTTTAGCAATTACCCCTAAATCAATTTGATTATGCCATAGATAACTACCGTAAGTATGACGTGCTCCTTTGGTAGTAATGATAGGTGAGATATTTAGTCTCATTAAAACATTCTTTAATTCTTTATTAACAGTAGCATTATTTGGAATATCTTGGACATATCCATAATGTTGAAAAATAAAGTTGTTCTGATTAATGATTTCAAGTTCTTTATTCAATCCTATTTGCGACCTTTTTAGATTCACCAGTATATCTATTTCTTCGTCAGAAATAGGAATAGTTCGTATTGATGTTTTATTTTTTGGTGGAACAAATTTACGAGTAGACGTGTTGTACCGTCTGTATGTCTTGATTACTTTTTCTTCAAAATTTACATCTTCCCAAGTTAAAGCAATGAGTTCACCGAAGCGCATTCCAGTTTTGAAAAGTAAATAAATAACATAAGGTACAACAGATCTTCTATAATCCACCTTTTGTTTTAAATGTTTGAGGATATCGTTTAGATCTTTTTCACTATGAATATATTTTTCTTCAACAGGTTGAGACTCTTTTGACGAGAATAGTTCAGTAAAAAAAGTAAAATCATCAATAAAAACTTTATCAGCTTGAGCCGTTTTAATACATTCCTTAATACTTGTATGTAGCCTTGATAATGTATCCCTAGTTACTGTTTTACCATACTCGTTCATTATTCTCTGATATTTACTAGGCTTTATTTGAGATACAGGTGTATCTCCAAATAATTTTTTAATAACTTTCTTTCTCATGATGTACTTGTTTTTTGTGGTTTGACTTCGTTTGCTAGGGATTATTTTTAGATTAAGCCACTCTTGATATAGTTGATGTAACGACATTTTGCTATCAATTGAAAAACCTATGTTCAATTTTCTTAATAATTTTTCTGCTTCGATTTGAGCTTTTTTTTTAGTCTCAAAACCACTTTTATAAGCAATTGTCTTACTTGTTTCATCCCTTATAGTATAGGTCCAAAGATTCTTTTTACCTCGTTTTAAATATCTAACACTTGCCATACTACAACTCCACACCCAATACTTCTGAGACTGCACTTTTAGGCACAACCATAAGTCGTTTTCGCTCGTAGAAGCTATACCCTTTATTTACCATTAGTTCTCTTGCTTGGTGGATAATTTGAATGGCAGTGTATTGTTTATAACCCATGTTGATTAAATCTTTTTGTGATATTGTATTATTTGTCATTTTTGATTGTCCTTTCTAATTTCCTAAAACGTATGTAAATTGTTTTGCTGTTTGTCCGTCAAAGGTTCGGTAACTAATCACCCCAAGTCCCTTCACATTACATTCTGAGATTAGAATAGAGCCATCCGATTTAACTTGCTCCACAAAGGCAATATGCCCGTATATTGGATTAGCTCCAGCTTGTCCAGGACTAAATGATAAAGCAGAGTGTTCAGTTGGTGTATGGGTTGTAATAAAGCCTGGCTTATTCATCCATTGGCCACCATTTCCCATGAATGGATCGAAGTTAACTCCGACTTGTTTTCCACGGTTAAAGACATACCAAGTACATTCTCCCCATGGATAGGTGCTAGTGATATATCCGTTTGTATCGATAGCTTTTGTAAGACTATATCCTACCGGAATATCATTTGATGTAACTCCACCTCCATCTCGAGTTTTTCCTGTTAATTGGATCGGTGCTTTCGGTGTTCCACCATGTTCATCGATATACTGATCTAGCTTTCTCATCGTTTCAGCTCGACGCTTGCCAGAGCCTGTAGTATCTGTAAAATAGACACCTCCATCAACGGTCTGATTCAAAGAACCATTCGCATATTTTTGAGCCTTATCATCTTGAATTTTGAAAGTTTCATTCTTATTTCCAATAATCGTCTGTTGGGTTAGGGCAACTACGGCAACCTCATCATTGAAATTGTTGGCATTCTCAGGATTTGAATCAAATGCTCCATAGCCGAACATATTGGCTCCAGTGTTTGTTGCGACACCAGCAGTTCCGAGTGAGCTTTCATTTAAGGCAATTGCTACAATACCTCGGACATCTAGATTTGATTTAGCCTCCCATTCTAGGAGTTTTTTACCGTTAATCCGATTCTTATCATAGGAGATCCCTAAAGTGTCTAAAAAGCCATCTAGTTGAGTTGCTGTAATGCCATATCGATGAACTAATAGATTATGCGTATAAGGATCTCCAGAGGACCAGTGTTCCGCATAGGTGGCTCCCTCTACCCCAGATCCTCCAGTTGGACTTCCTGCTGTGGCAACCGCAAGAATGATAATGAGAAGAAAGGGGAGAATGATGGGGATTAGTCCAACCAGTAAAAACCATTTTAATTTCTTCATAGGACCTCCTTTCTAGTTAGTGTTTGATATAAGCTGTGAATAGCACTGTCCCAAAGCGCCACTTGGCATCTAGTACGACAGAATGAGCTTTGACTTGATCCAGTATAGAGTCTTTTTCACGTTCTTTGATAGGAAATAAAAGAAGGAAATCGACTGAGCGTTTCCCTTCTTGGTAAGCTTGAAAAAGAGTCTCTTCAAGAATCCTTGGAAAAGATATTCTTGAGTGAATTCTAATATTCATTGTATTCTCCTCTCAATTGATTGAGTCGTTCGGTTAGTTTGTTTCTTCGTTCAATATTTGTGCGTAATTTCTCATCTCGAGTCATGGTCTTTCGATAGGCACGAGTAAAGGCATTGGATCCTTGAGCTTTATACATAGCTTTAGGATCTTTATATTTATCTAGTTCACGTTCCAATGAATTGATTTGGTGTTGTTTAAATGGGGAAATCCATTCTTCTTTCAGTGTCTGAAATTCATCTTTTGTATTCGAAGGAAGCTCTGGTTGAATAGGTGCATTCGTGTTCTCACTAGACTGTTCTGGATTACTTTCTGGAATACTTGGACTTTTTGTAGACTTAACTTTTGGAGTAGTCATGTTATCTGAGCTTTGTGTTGTTTCAATCTCAGGAGCTACTGTGCTCTCTTGTTTAACAAGTGTTTCAGTTGGAATATCTGGCTGGTATTCATCTTCCGGCATCGTGTCTTTCTGGGTAAAGAAAGAGCCTACTTGTTGGAAGTGATCTTTAGAATGCATGAGCATTCCTGCTCCAATTCCTGCTCCAGCTAAGGCGAAATTTCCTAAGTGTTGAGCGGTTGAAAGACTGCGAGTTGGAACTTGAGAGGCAACCTCTTTTGTTCGAGTCATTCCGTGCTCCATACGATTTCCAAGATCACTTGCCATCATGCGAGCTTTGGATCCTAAAATGAATTGTATCAATTCTGCCTTGTACTTCCACATGAGAATGTAAATGGTACCTTTTGAAACAACTGATACTAAGAGTTTAAAGACAAGTCCGAATAGGATAAGAGAAGGCAGAGTTTTTAAAACTTTATCAAAGCCACTGGTAACTAAATTTTCTAAGAGCTTTTCGATGTAAAAGATAAGAAGGGTTAAAAGACTTGTAATTGCTGGAAATGCTAGACCTCCAAACATGACTTTTAAAACTCCGAAAATCAGATCTTGCATTCGAGGAATGAAGGATACGAGAAGGACAATCGGAAAAAGCAGAATCATCATGAGCACCAAGAGTTGAGCTAGGACATTTAAAAGTTGAATCAAGATAACGGGGATGGCTAAAACAAAGGCCTCTACAATTTTAAAGATGACATAGAACATACGAATGAAGATGAAGTCTGGCATAGCAGATACCCAGCGGTTTTTTTCATTATCTTCATTAGCCCCATCACCTTTTTCTTGGAGATAGTCTGACCGAGTTTTGGCTTTCACGGGTTTAAAGTTTCCATTCTTGTCACCCGTTCCTAGAACTTTACTATCATCAAAATTCTCCTCTTTTCCGTTTTGACTATTCTTGAATTTCCCATTTTCCTGACCCGTATTGACAAAGACATAGGCCTTATAAGATGTTTCTGCGATATAGTTATCTGCCATTGTCTCCCCAACTTTTAGGGATTTGTCTTTTCCATAGTTAATCTCGATGTTTGAAATCTTGGAAGAGACATCTTTGGAAAGGGAGTTGATGGTATCTAGTAAATAGAGACCTCCAGATGTTCCAGCAATGGTCCCAAAGTAACTAAAGCCAAGAAGTATCACCATACAGACATGAATCATAGTTCTTGTGAAACTTCCTTTTGAGAAGAAATACTGGTAGAAGAGATAAAAGGCAAGTACTAATAACAAAATAGAAATCAAGGAACCACTTGTGACTCCCCCATGAGAAGTGCCAGTGAAACCATTCCAGATTTTACTAGCTCCTTTATAGACGTAGTTCTTATAGGCAGAATATAAATCAACACTTTCTAATACACGAATTAAGAGAGAAAAAAAACCAACTACCGCATTGAGAATGAAAAAGAAGAAGTTGACGAAGAGTTCGTTAATTAAGACCCAAGCCCCATTGAAAGAACCAAAGCTAGTCGGCTCCATATAGGACTTGAGAGAGAAGATATCGACTCCTCTTAATTTCTCAAAAGCTTCTTGCATGGATTCACCTCCTTAACTAGCATATTTATTTTCAAGACTTGACGATACCGTAGCTTTCATTGGTTTTAGAAGCATATCAATATCTTCAAAGATGTTGTGAACAGAAATCATATTGAGGTTGCCGTAGACATCAGAATAAAGGCACTGACCAGAGATCATATTATCAATCCATTCTAGGTTGTTTTCAGTCACTTCAAGGTTGACGTGTTTCAATATATCTTCTCGTTCAGACTTTTCATAAAAGGCGAAGATAGTCCCAAAACCTGTTGTATCATCATCATTTTCTGCATCATGCACAGACTGAGTAATAAGGGCAAGCGTATTATTTTTAGATCGTCCAATCCGGCGCATATTTTTGATAACCGCTTTTCCTTCTGCGGACTTCATAAGGATCCAGGCTTCATCGAAGAACTCAATCGTATCTTCGTGTTCATTGCGTTCTCCAAAGTGAGTACAAAAGGCCCCGAGCGCAAACATGAGGGCAATAGAATTTCGTTCATGGTCTGAGATCTTAGTGGAATCATCCTTTGGAAGTTTTAGATTATTAACCTCTAAAACAGTCACACGAGACTCATAATTGAGTCCTTTTGTAGTTCCGTCTGAGAAAGCTAACTCTAAAATTGAATTATTGACAATGGATGTTAAGTAACGTCCGACTGAGGCTATGTCTGATGAAGCAGCTTCTCTTAAAACTTTTAGAACATGTTTAAAGCCGACCAACTCACCAGCTACTCGACGTTCGACAATGGTATTGATGGCTTCTGTAATAGCTGTCTTTTGGTCCATCGATACATCATCTACAGCTTGAAGAAGAAACTCGAGCATATTCTTTGCGACCTCTACAGCTTGTTCCTTATCAAGAACCACAATAGGATCTAAGACTCCGTGGTTTGATGGTAGTGAGCTATCCAGCGTCACAAAATTAAAGTTCTCAATCTGTTTCTTGCGTTCAGGATAAAGACGAGCGAATTCCGGAGAGTTAATTACTTTTTGGTAGTGATTTCTAAGTTCACGTTTCGGGTCAATGTAGAGAGTTTTGACATTCTGTAAAGCGACACTTAAAAAGATAATCTGAGCGAGGAAGGATTTCCCTTGGCCTGTTGCCCCAGTGATAATGATATGCGGGTTCTTGGTGATCTTTCCTGCAATATCTTCTTTGTTTCCCACTGTCGCATTGTAGAGGACGATATTTTTTGATGATTCGATGGCTTTTGAGATAGCGTCCCAGCGTCCCGTCCAATTATCAACCCGGCCGATATACCAACCAATTCTATTTCCAGAAGTGGTATTGGTAAAGGGCATAAGTTCCGCAAAGCCTCGAGGTGTTACCATGTGAGTCCAGGTACGAGTTTTCTTTTGAAGAGGTTCCCCGTATAGGAGAGCTTGAAAGAGATAAGGGCCGTCTTGTGAGGCTTCACTAATCTCAACTCCCATATCATCAAAATAGTTAAGGACCACTTGTCGTCTTTGGCGGAGCTGGTGAACACTTGAAGCTGAGACAATCAAGTAGGCTCCATATTCAATAATATCTTCTTTGTTTCCGACTTTACGCATCAGATCTTTTAGAGAGATGGATCCCATAATGATCTCATCTTGTTGGACGGTGTCGGTATTCTCAGCTTCTTCCATAATGTTTCGATAACGAGTGTTGGAGCGTCCCATCTTGCCTTTAATCTTATTGGTATCGATGAATTCAGATTTGATTCGTAACTCAACTGGAAAATTCAAGCGTTGGATGAATTCTCCTAAGTGAAAACCATTGAATTGAACCGGAAACTTTCCAACAGGAAGAATCGTCACAAAGGAGGATCCATAAGGGCTTTCGAGCTTAAGGAAGCCTCCTTTTAGGACTTTAATCAAGGTATCTGTAATATTGAATGAAGCACGATTGGCGATCACTTCTTTCTTGTAGTGAGGGATATAGCGGAGGTATTGCATCCGCTGGTAGTAGAAGAGTTCTTCATTGGTGAGGCGCTGTGCTCGAAGAACAGATAGCGCTTGAAAGATAGTAAGCTCATCACTTTGATATTCTTCATACCAATTTGGACTCAGTTCTAACTCATAGCCAAGCCCTTTTGCGATTTTTTCTGAAAAGTCTGTAAAGCTTTCATAGGCCAAGTCTTTAATGGTTGCCCCGTGATTCTGTTTTCGAAGGGTAACTCCAATCACCCAGTCAAACTGATAAGGGATCTCCATCTCGTCTGTCAGACGCTCAACACTGTAAAGAAGCAATTCTTCTCCTAGTTCACGGCTGTCATCTGCTAGAGCATCGGAAAAGTCCCGCATTTTTTCTTCTAGGAGATAGTCTTTTGGAATCAATGAAATCTCAAAGTGTTGATTCTTTTGGAGCTTTTTCATCATTTGCGCAACAGTAATTTTGTGTTTCCATTTTTTCTCATCATCCGTAATGGTGATGGGAGTATTGGGGATTCGATAGAAAGCGACAACGGAATGATCCTTTTTCAGAGCTAGGTTGTCATGTGTTTCTCGAATCGGGTAGGTTAAGGTAATACTCATAGGACCTCCTTTTCTATAGGTTTGTTTTTTCAAAGACAATTTCATCAATTGATTCTATTCGGTCCTCCTGGTAGATGGCTTTTTGATTGAGTTTGAAGTCCCAGAGATACATCACGTAGTCAGAGAGAAAGAGATGCATCTTCTTCCCATGAGGTTCATATTCAGTGTAGAACTTGGCCAGCTTATAGGGTAGATACCAATAGAGCAAGAGAGAAATGGAGTGAGTCATTTTAGCTAATGGAACAAGAATGACTCCTCCAAACAATAACATCCCCACAAAGACGAGGATGAAGACAATAAAAAAGGACAACTGCATCGGTGTCGCAAAGTACCAAATTCGTGTGCCCTTTTTCGTCTTAATTTCTTGGATCCAATAAGGAGCATTTAGCCCCTTACTGTAATCATATAGTTTTTCTTCTTTCATGATTAAAGTCCTGTTTCAATTCCAAAGAGGCGTAGGAACCATCCAAAGGCTTTGAGGATATCCTGTCCTTTGGCGATGGAGACAATCACGGCATAAAAGCCAACGACCGAAAAGAGTTGGAGCCAGGAGCTGTTGCGCCAAGCCTTGATGGCTAAAAGGACCGCAATAGCTGTTAGAATCCAAATTCCGTCTCCTTGAAGGAAACTTCGTAGGTTGTCTGTGTTCATATAAATTCTCCTATTCTTGGTTATTTGCGTAGTTTAAGGGAATAGTGTGCTCTAGTTTAGAGACATAGTAGGTTTTTTCTTTTTCGATAAGGGTAAAGGTAAAGTTTTCAGAGTGAGTAGTTCCTCCCACTTCAAAGGTTGCTTGAACATAGGCTGTAAGCCCCTTTTTATTCTTTTTGAGATAGGTGTAGTCTATACTTTTAAAGGTTGTATTTGCGACAACATCTATATCTTTTGAGATCAAGTTGAGATTATCTTGATTGGTGGTGTAGTTTGTGAAAAAGACAGTCAGGAACTTATCTACTTTCTTGTGTACTGAATCAGAAAGACGATCTGTAGTGGTAAGAGTGAGTTTGTCTTCTTCCTTGAAGGATCCAGCTTGTGAGCTTTCTAGGGTAGTGAACCAAGGAAGGCCAGAGATATAGTAGCTGTTTCCTTTTTGAGCATAAGGGATATTGAAACCTGTCACAATTTCTGTTTCTTGTGTTTCCTTGTCATGGCGTATCCATTCCTTGTACTTGATCCGGTAAGTTGCCACATTGTTTTCTACAGTGATTAGTTGAGCAGATAGTAACTCACTAGGATTTCTGACTTGGCCTTGGGATTTTACATCCGGAACAAAGTTATAAAAGCTATTGAGGTAGTCGATCTGTCCTTCTTGTTTTTCAACTTCTTGAGGGAGAGTGAAGTAGGCATAGACAAAATCATTGAGATAGTACTGGAGCTTATAGTCATACTGTTTTTCTTCTACAGGTGCCTGAGCTTTTTTGGCATGGAGGACCTCCACATTCTTTTCTAGTTTAGAGACTTGATTCGAGAGAGTGATAGCACGAATAGCACCCGATAGACCAACAAAAAGGAGGAAAGAAATTCCTCCAATAACCACTAGATTGATTGTTTTCTTGTTGGTGATTTTCAGTTTAGGTGGACCTCCTTTCTTTTCCATCTTTTTGAATTTCGAGAGGTAGTCCCTTGCTTTTAGTAAGTAGTGTTTAGCTTTATCCATAAGACCTCCTTTTAGAGTCCAGCCAGTTCAATTAGTTTAGTTCCCTTGGCATAGAGGCGTTTATTAGCTTTTTCAATTTCTCCGTTAATGTAGTAGTAGCCTCGTAGCTCAGTTTGGAGTTGTTCGATCAAGTCAGGTTTTAGATCCTTGGCTTCTTCTTTTTTGAGTAGGCTATTTAATTCGCCAGCCTTGGTCCAAGCTTCTCTATGATCTTTCTTTTTAAGTAATTCTCCCAGTTCATTGGTGATTTGAGAGACTTTCTTTTCAAATGTTGTTTTCGTTGCCATTTCAATTTCCTTTCTAAATGTTTCTTGATTGCTTTTAATGGTTTGTTGGATAAAAGCGATAAGTGAGGGACGCATTCTTTTGTTTAGACTAAGAATTTCCCCGTCTAGCGTAAAACAGGCATGTTCATAGTCATAAAAACCTTTCGCATCCGGTAGCTTCTCGGTAGATCTTCCAGCACATTCATAGTAGAAGTTTTTGCCTTTCCGTAAGAGAATGTACATATGCCAGAATTCTTGTTCGGGCAAAAGGAAGAAGTCCGTCTGATAGATCTTCTTAAGCATCTTAAGAAGCCTCTAGGAGATCATCATAGCCCAGAGCTTGGTAGATAAAATCAGAATCAAACCAGAGCCAGTCATTAATCCTAGTTTCTGTAGGTATATCACCAGAGAAGATATCTTCACAGATGACGGTTAAAGTATCAACTCCACCACGTTCACGTACAGTGTTTAGTGTTTCTAATCCACCTGACCAGGCTTTAAAGTTTTCTAATGAATTGATTTCTACTTTGTATTCCATAGGTTGTTTTCCTTTCTAATGTTCATAGTGTTTACTAACTTTGAGGAGCTTTAACATAGCTTTTCCACGATCGGTAATTTCTCCGCTATTTTTGATCATCTTCATGTATTCCGTCTGTAAAATCTTATCTGCTTCAGAAACGAGGGCTAGGGAGTTTGCGACTTGGTAGGTTAGCCAGCGAATCGTTCGCTCAATGCTATAAGGTTGAGGGTTGGTTGAGAGTTTCATGGGTTCGACTCCTCCAAATAGTCGTTGCCATTTTTCATCGGGTTTGTAGGCTCCAAATTGATTGATTCCGTCATAGACTTGGATCTCTTTATTTATGATGCCTCTAGCGATTTCGCCAAGATCGACACCAGAGATAAATTCTTCTACAACTCCTTGCGCCTTCTGGTCTGAAAAGCGGAGTTCGTAGCGATTCCAGATACCAAAAATCTCCAAGGATTCGTCCAAGGAGATATTTTCCATTCTAGCTATTTCATAGCGCTTTTCATAAAAGTTGAAGTAGAGCTGACTTTGACGACTTCCAAAGTAAATGGACAATCCATGATTAGCTTCCATGTCTTCGTTATCAGTGAAAGAGCCACCACCAGTAATATTCCACTTTTTGAGAGTATCAAGGACAATCTCTTTGGAATGGAGTTTCTTTATCAAATCCGGTATTAGAATTTGTTGGTCTTCATTCCCATAACCTTTATAGAGTTCATCAAGGGCTATATCTAGCCGTTTAACTCGTACATCCTGATAGGAATAGAGGATATGTTGGAGAAAGACTTGCCAGGTGATACCCTTGTGCTCTAGAATAACTTCCATCTCACGGCATCCTTGACCAGATAGTTGAAGGCAGGCTTGGTAGTCATTCGTAATCGCCTTATCGAAAAAATCAAAGATCCAGATATTTCCTCTTTGCCAGAGATGAGTATAGTTCATGAGACGTGTTTCTTGTTCGGTAAACTCACTCAAGGGGCAGTGAAGGAAGTTCTCACAAAAGCCATCTAAATCTTTGAGTCTTGGGAAGGACAAGCGGAGGTAGTCAATCTGAGCCCGAAGGCTATCTCGTTCACAGTCTTTGTGGTAACCCAGTTTTTCTTTTAGTTCTCGAAACTTGTCAATCGTTAGTCCTCTTTCGCCAGCTTCATAAGAGCGATAGGTTCTAGGTGGAAGATCTACAGCTTGTGCAAAATCTTTTTGGCTAAGTCCTGTATGTTTTCGGAATTTCTTGATATGAAAAGGACTAATTTTGTCCATTCATCGCAACACCTCCTTCTAACTAAGTGACACACTTTTTTGACGAAAGTGACACACTTTTTAAAATTCGAAAACCCAACTCCCACAAGGAATGAGGAGGGGTTGGTATGGCGTTTTTGCCAATTGTAACCCCCCTATTAGAAACGGGGGTTCCTTGTCATCATGAGCCAGGAACGGCGGGCTTCGGTCTTCGCCTGACCTGCGGTCAGGCTTGCCCTTGCCCTTGTCCTAGCCCATGATGACTGACAATCGCTTCAATAGCTTTTGGATAAGACTTTCGTCCATCTTCCTCAAATTGAGCGATTATTTTAAGGAGTAACTTTTCTTGGAAAGGTTCAATGAGAATAGCAGAGTCACTCCGTTCAAATAAGATTCCGTGCTCCTCCATATAAGGAATGATTTTTCGAAGAGTTTGCATCTTTAGATTGTGCTCATCCGCAAATTCTTTGAGAGGACGATGAAGAATTTCTAGTTCTTGTAATTGTTCATCTACCTTAATTTCCTCTTTCGATTTCTTCTCCTCCAGGTATTCTTCAAAGACTGAAAACTCTTCTCCTTCAAATTCCATAATCGGGATTTTAGCGTATTCATCATAGAAAGAAAAGCCCTGGTCAAGTGGAATATAAGGCGAATAAAACTCACCAGCTAGATTCCCGCTTGAAGCAATATAACCACGACCGACTACTTTCACTCCATTAATTTCGTCCAGTTTTTTAAACTCTTTGGTTTTATTGGCATCCCCAAACATCATGTCATAGCCTGTTGATTCCAAATGACCGACGGAAAGACGCATCATGAAGTTGTCCCGAAGAGAAGTCTTGATATATTCCCCATCAGGCCGTTGCATGGCAAAGATCACGTAGACTCCCGCTTGACGGCCCTCTAGAACGATTTGAGTGAGGTATTCCATGAGTTCCGACTGTTGGCTATAGTCACGGTCAATCTTGGCCATGAGAGCAGCCCACTCATCGACTAGGAGGAATTTAGGTTTTAAGTTGTAATGGGTGTAATAGGTACCTGGTCTATAGTCTGGAAAAGACGTTAAGACTTCGTAACGTTTCTTCATAAACTCAACATTCTCTTTAAAACAATTAATGATATCCTCTTTACTTGAATAGACTCGACCATGGAATACTGGAAGTTTCTTCAAAGAAGCTAAGTCTGAGTTTTTAGGATCGCAAATATCTATATATCCGACTTTTAATAAGGCATAGATAATGGACATGAGAGTGACGGTTTTTCCTCCTCCAGTACCTCCACCAACAAGTAAGTGGGAGTCTTTGACATAGTCCCAGTAGACATCTTTCATAAGACGGATCTTTGAGCCTTTGACTTCAACTTGATCAATTGAAATGCGACTCTCAATCCTATTGATAGCGATTTTATATTTGATAAACCGATTGTCAAAACTCTTGTCACGAAAGTCCCCATTGAACATGACTTCAAGAGTAGAGCCAAGGTTTAAAAATCGATCTTGAAATTTGTTTCCTTCCAGAATAAAACTGACTTGAAGCTCATAGCGACTTTGTTTGAGGTAGACTTTTGGAAGTGTGATCTTTTCAACCATGCCTTTATCTCGTTTGACTTTCTTGACCAGATACAAGTTGTTCTCTAGTAAGAAACGGGAGAGGATGCGAAGACTGTTGAGTTTTTGAAAAAATAGAATCTTCTCGTAACAGAGATAATTGATCCCCAAAGAAAGAAGAACCGACAGTAGAACTCCAGATCCAATGAAATATCCTTGAGGTAAGGGATGAACTTTTAATTCCTCTAAATGAAGGTAGGTATAATAGATAGAAGCTAATAAAAAAGGAAACCACCAGATAAACCATGTGATTCCCTTAATGTTTCGATGAAAGATTTGAACTCTTTTTCCTCGGTAGGTAAAGAGTTTCATGAGTGATCACCCCCTAATTATCTTTCTTGTTTTCTGTTTGTTTTACTTCCTTAGTTTCCTTGACTGGAGTGGCTCCCGCTTTCTTTTTGATTTTTGAGGCGAAGAGTTTAAAGATATCCCGATTATTCACGTGAATATGGGCGACAACAATATCTTCTAATTCTACTTCTTCTCGGTATTTAATTCCCAGATCTTCAATTTCAGACTCGGACATATCTGCGATAGTGAAAAAGAGGGTTTCGTGCTGGACAGAGGAATGAATCCCTACAACGATTCCACGGATCTCGCCTGTATTGACTTGGACAAATGATCCGTCAGGATTTCGTTGCGATTGATCTACTTCAAAGATGACTTCAGGACCTTCAATGCCTCGGAAAGTCAGTTTTCCAAGGATTGCCGGGACATCCAGTCCCTCTGTGATGACACGATAAGTTTTATCCGCAATTTGTAGTTTTTCTCCGTAGTTTAATCCAATTTTAGCCATGTGATTTTCTCCTTTTATTTCTTATTTTTTAAGTACCAATTTTTCCGCAAAAACATTGCGGTAAGGTGCAACATTCTTACCATTTAAAATAGTGTCTGAGAAAAAGATTGGGTTAACCGCTTCTACTAGAGCATCTTCTGGAAAGACCGTTGTAGAGGCTGGTGTGATGACATGAAAGGCGCCGTGCTCTGCACTGTTTAGAATGTGACGTTGGTATTTTCCTTTTTTACCAAATACAGACTGAGGAGCTTTCCCCAATTTTTCATAATAAGCTTGACCAATAAATTCTGGTTTCATTTTTAGTGTTTCTGGAATCATAGGATTCTCCTTTCAAATGTTGAGTAAAAGAAAAAGAGTTAAGCTAGTTTCTTAACTCTTGAGTAATAGTGATTAAAAATTTTACGTTTATACATGCGACTATAAAGATCAATATCCCCATAAGCAAATCCTGTTTCTTTTGCCTTAGAGACCAAATGATCGATATCTACCAGGGCTTGACTATATAGTTTAGCTAGTAGACTTTCTGAACTAGCAAACATCCCATAGGTAAATAGATAGTTTTCATAGAGTCGTTTACATTGTAGTGCGAAAAAAGTTTGTCATAGAGTTCTCCTTTATTGTAATAAGTAAAAAAGCTACTAAGTGAAAAAAGGAAAGAACTTAGTAGCTTGAGAGTAGGTCTATCAACAATGATAGACTGCAGTAAAGAAAAGTTATTTGGTTGAAGGATCCCTCCTTCACGGTGGCAACGTTTAGCAAGGTGCTTTGCGTCAATTACCATCGCTTTCCCAGCCAATCTCATTGGGGAGTCATCATCATGCCCAAAAGATTCTCTTACGCCCTTTGGCGAAGCCAGTTCACTTTACTATTCGGAAAAGTGCGAAAGTCCGAAATGCGTGGAAGCCCACAGGGATTGAATCTTGTTTTCTATCTTCACTTCAACCACAAACGGACTTGACTTTACCTATCAAATATATTACAATAAAGTTGCTAAGTTAATTGTGTGATTTGATAATCAGTCCTCTGGTTGTCAGACGCACTTTTTATTTAATTGTCAATGATCTCATTTGGTAGGGATTATTATTTTTAGTCGCAATATCGCTACCAGCTATATTTATATTTTATCGCCAAAAGCGATATTTGTCAAGGGGTTATTTGAAAATAATTAAAGATTTTTCAGAGGTTAAAAATGGAATTTTCAGAACGCTTAAAAGAGCTTAGGAAGCAGGCTAGTCTAACACAAGTTGAACTGGCCGGAAAAATAGGAATCGGTCAGTCTTCATATGCAGATTGGGAAAGAGGTAAGAAAAAGCCAACACAAGATAATTTAGTGAAGATCGCTCAAGTTTTGAATGTTTCAGTTGACTATTTAGTTGGAAACTCAGAAGAAAATTCGGATGATTTAGACAATATTGAATTGCTTTTCCGTATGAATTCAAAAGGTTTGACTGATGAAGAGAAAGAAGTATTTAAAAAAGAGCTTATAGCTTTTATGGAAGAACGGAAATTAAAATTTAAGAAAGGTTGAGAAGGATGACTAAAGAAATGACCACAATAATGAAGACGATGCCACTTCCAGTGGTAAAAGAACTAATGGTTGCAGAAATAAACTCATCTGATCATCCGAAATTACGTTTTAATCACAAAGAAATGACCACAATAATGAAGACGATGCCATTTCCAGAGGTAAAAGGACTAATGGTTGCAGAAATAAATTCATCTGATCATCCGGAATTATGTTTTAATCACTATGAATATATTTTTTCAAAATTCCAACTATGGCCAGTGGGACAAGGACTATTTTATTCTGGAAATATTAAGACAGAATGTAACTTTAACTTTGTTTATGACTGTGGGGGGGGCAGCATTAATATTAATGATGTTGTCGATGATTACATAAGTCAACAGTATTCTAAAGATATAATACTCGATATGTTAATTATTTCTCATTTTGATGATGATCATGTTAATGGTATACCTAAGTTATTGAAAGAAGTAAGTAAAGTCAGAAAAATTTTTTTACCTTATAATGATGAAAATAAAAATTATTTACTTTTCTTAGCTCTGGTATATGGTAATGGGATAGATATGGAGAAAAAAGTTGATGAAATTATACTTGTTAATACTAAACATATGGAAAATGATGAAGAACAAACTTATGAATTTAATAATATTAAAACCTCAGAATTAGAAGATGAAGAGTTATATCTGCCTAATACAAAAACAGGTATATTAAATGGTTCAACTATCTTTGTTAAAAATAAATGGAAGTTTAAGTTTTATAATACTTATTTGAAACAAACTGAGTCTTCAGCAAATATAAAGAAAGAAATTAATAATCTTATACATAAAGTAGGTGGAAAAAATTTAGGCGATTTGTTGTTAAAACTAGATGGGACTCTACAGTCTGAAAGTATAAAAGAATCGTTAAAAAAAATATACAATAAATATTGCTCAAGTAGTTATGGGAACTCTAAACAAAATCAATCTAGTTTGTGCCTATTTCATTCACCTGTAGAAAAATATAATGATATTTATATTATTGAGAGTGAAGATAACCCAAAAATTTTTTTTAAGCAACATTTCTCTTTCGAAAGAATAACTGGAACTTTATTGACAGGTGATATTTCTCTTAAACAACCTAAAAGATATAATGATTTTAAAAGATACTATAAAGATGAATGTAAAGATGTGCTATGTTTTTTAATTCCACACCACGGGGCCAAAAATAATTGGAATAAAAATGTATTAATAGATTTTCCATGTGCAAACATTTTTCTCAATTCATCTGGATCTTCAAATCCGTATAAACACCCATCTAATGAAGTAATTACGGATTTAAATAAAATTGGTAATTCTTTGCTTCGTTGTAATGAAGGGAATTCGATAACATACTATATATAGTTTTATACGAACAGTGGACATTTGTCCACCTTTTTTACACAACATACTCAACCAAATAGGTTTAGCTTTGTAATTTACACTTAATGGAGGTAGGATTCTTTGGATGAATTGTATACAAGAATAAGTAAGTCTACAAAACACGTGTTATATCAGTATATGAAGGATCATGACATTTCATTACTAAATTATAATTTCAACTACTTCTTTCAACATTGTATTCAGAAATATCAGATTCAAGTGATTAGTCACCACTTCTCAAATCATAAGATTGAAGGATTAACTGTTATTGATGAATTAGGTATTAGTTTTTCTTTTGAAAAAGATAATCCAATCGTAAAGCAAAATTTCACTCTGTGCCATGAACTAGGACATTTCATACTTAAGCATGAAGGTAATTATTTTGCAGAATCTATTGATAATCAGGAGAACCTACTAGAGCGAGAAGCGAATATTTTCTCTGCTGTAGTATTAATGCCTGACATTGTTTTGTTGTCAAAGATTTATTATAGTTGCGACACCTTTCAACACATTCAAAATAGCCTCGATGTCTCAAAACAGGCATTGTTCTTTCGCCTTTTAGATCTTCTTAGAGAATATTATCCTAGAAAAGAAAGTACCATTAAGCAGGCTATCGATGCTTATATTGATGGACAAAATGCCACACTACTCCTTTTGTTTCACGGTGTCAAAAAACAGATTATAAAGGAGTTCAACAACTATCAGACTTCTCTAATCAATAAGATTCAGCAATCAGTGATCAAAAAAGGCTTCGTGACTAGTCAAGAATATCCGGAACTTCTAGATCAAGAGAATTGGAAAACAATAAAGACTTACTGTAATAATTTAAGAGTATGGCTCATTTATGATAGAGGAAAATCAATAGCTTATGTTTGGGATAAAAATAAGCTAACAGACAAAGAAGCAAAACAAAAAGCTGAATTGAAATTATTGTTAATGTGAGGTAAATGATGTACCAACCAGAAAAACTAAAAGCTCGTAGAAAAGAGCTAAAAATGACTCAAAAAGATATTGCAGATCAATTAGGTATTACCTACCAGGCCTATTCTGCATGGGAGCGTGGAATAAAACAACCATCTAGAAAAAAATTAAAGCTTTTGGAGCAGATTCTAAATGTTCCAAAAGGTTATTTTACAGAGGTCGAAATCATCCGACTATATAATACTTTATCGGATGAAGGTAAGAATAATGCACTTAGTTATGTCAGAGGACTAGTTCAAAAAGAAAAATGTAAGAACATTGTTTCAATGTCAGAAAAACTATACGAATATCATGTTTACGAAAAAATGTCTGCAGGTATTGGCTCATCGGTTTATAGCGATCAGAACTATGATACTGTTTATTTTAATGAAGAACTAACCCATGATTTCGCCTCATGGATTTCTGGTGACTCAATGGAGCCCAAATATCAAAATGGCTCTGTGGCTCTCATTCGTGAGACAGGATTTGATTATGATGGAGCAGTTTATGCAGTAGTCTGCAATAGCCAGACTTATATTAAACGAGTTTATCGAGAGGAGCTTGGCTTAAGGCTGGTTTCTATCAATCCAAACTATAAAGATATTTTTCTTTCGTATGATGAAGATCCTAGAATTGTGGGTATTATTGTAGGAAATTTTATTCCATTTTGTAGCCAGTGACTAATGGTTTGTTAATTACGTAGAGTTTCTCCTATAACAGCATTCAATAATTTGAATTTTAAATTTATAATCATAGTAAAAGAAGTTTATGAACTATAGATTGGTAATTATATCATTTATAAGGTATGAAATTGTTAATGAAGCTAAAATATAAGAATAAAGAAAGTTCTTAATTAAATAACGATCTATTATATATTCCGTGATATAATAGAAATATAATTTTAAAGATTGTGAGAAAATATGGCTGCTTTAAAAGATTTGATAAATCAAATACAGGATGAGAATCTCAGACGTAAAATCAGTGAGGAGGTTTATAGACTTTCTAAACAAAAGAAATTTGGACTAGTGTTCGAGGAACATACTTTTGAGTGTACGCCACTATATGATATTCCAATCGAAATTGGAAAAAAAGTAGCATTGAATAATAAAAAAATTACTGATATTTATGTTGTAGAAGATATCAAAGACAATGAGGCAAAATGTATACACATAGTAACTAGAGAGGTTCACAAATTTAAAGTTGGTGAATTAACTTGTATTGCAGAGTTTGGGGATCCAATTTATCCTTATTTGAAGCCAATTGATGAAATAGAAAATGCCCCTAGTAATAGTTTATGGCATACTCTTATTGAAGCAGATAATTATCATGCACTTCAATTGTTAAAATATTTATATACAGGAAAAATTGATTGCATATATATAGATCCACCGTATAATACAGGTGCTAGAGACTGGAAGTATAATAATGACTATGTGGACAGTAAAGATGCTTATCGTCACAGCAAATGGCTTTCTATGATGGAAAAACGTCTAAAATTAGCAAAACAATTGCTTAATCCTAAAGATTCTGTATTAATTGTTACTATTGATGAGAAAGAGTACCTGCACTTAGGGTGTTTGTTAGAAGAGATTTTTGCGGGATCAAAAATACAAATGGTAACAGATGTTATTAATCCAAAAGGAGTAGCAAGGGATTTTGGTTTTTCTCGAGTTGAAGAATATATTTTTTTCGTCTACATAAAAGATTCTAAGGTAGTACCAAATAATCAGGATATGTTAAATAAAACTCTAGATGAGCCAAAAAAAGTTAGATGGGCAAGTTTACAAAGATCAGGCTCTAATAGTAGAAGACATGAATCGCCTACCCTATTTTACCCAATTTTCTTTAATGAAAAAGACCATAAATTTCACTCTACTGGTCAATCTTTACCACTAGATAAAAAAAGAAGTGATGTTACTCCCCCAGAAGGGACGTACGCGATATTTCCATTAGGGAAAAAAAATGATGAGAGAACATGGCAATTATCACAAGACACGTTAAAAGAAAGAATGTTAAACGGTTATGTGAAGTTTGGTAAATATAACTCTCAAACGAAAAAAAGATCAATTTCTTATCTGTCAAGAGGTGTATTGAAAAAAATTGATGAAGGTAAAATTGATATTTCTGGCTTTGATGATGAAGGCGTTGTAATTTTAGGCAAGACCGATGAAATAAGACCTATGTCTGTCTGGAATCAGTCTTCTCACAGTGCAAGTGAGAATGGTTCCACGCTGATTCAACAAATTTTAGGAGAGAAAAGATTTACTTATCCAAAATCTCTGTACTCTACATATGATGCGATCAATTTTTTTGTTGCAAAAAAACCTAACGCATTAATTTTAGATTTTTTTGCAGGATCTGGAACGACTTTACATGCAGTTAATTTACTTAATGCCCTAGATGGAGGGAATCGTCGTTGTATTTTAGTTACAAATAACGAAGTATCAGAATCAGAAGCGAAGAGATTGACAAAAAGCGGATTTAAACCAGGTGATACTGAATGGGAGTCGCTAGGGATTGCTCGATATGTTACTTGGCCAAGAACAGTTTGTTCAATTAAAGGAAATGATATAAATGGGCACCTTTTGCAAGGTTCATATGTGGGAAGTAATTTAGAAATATGTAAAGGATTTGAGTCTAATGTAGCATATTTTAAACTTGGATTTTTAGATAAAGACTCGGTCGCATTGGGGAGACAGTTTAAGGAATTGCTACCAGTACTTTGGATGAAAACAAATTGTGTAGGTCATTTTCCAAATTTAAACGAACATTCCATCCCGTCAATGTTAATTTTACCAGAGAATGGTTTTGCTGTACTTGTAGATGAGAAACAATTTCCATCTTTTGTTGATAAAGTAAATAAAGATAAAAATATACAAACGGTTTTTATTGTGACAGACTCTGATACAGGATATAGAGAAATGTCCATGCAGCTTAAAACTAGATCAACTTATCAATTGTATAGGGACTATTTAGACAATTTTCGTATTAATACAGGTAGGTAAAAAATGAAAGTTAATTTATTCTCATTTCAACAGAAAGCACTTAATAATTTACGTATGAATGTTGAAGAGGCCATGGGATCTTATCAAAGAACTCGTACTCCCCAAGTAATATCTTTTACTGCTCCAACGGGAGCAGGGAAGACGATAATTATGGCGGCATTAATAGAGGATATCTATTGTGGAAGTGGAATATATCCAGAACAACCTGAGGCAATATTTGTTTGGTTGTCTGACTCTCCAGAATTGAATGAACAATCAAAAGTAAAAATTGATTTGAAAGCTGATAAAATTACATTAGGAAAGACGGTTACTATTTCTGATGAGGATTTTGATAGTGAAGTGTTAGAAGATGGCCATATATACTTTCTAAATACACAAAAACTTTCTAGAAGTAGTAATTTAACAAAAAGAAGTGATAAGCGTCAGTACACTATTTGGGAAACATTGCAAAATACTGTTAACAAAAAAACAAATCATCTTTATTTTATTATTGATGAAGCTCATAGAGGAATGCAGGGAGTTGAGGCTGGAAAAGCTACGACGATTATGCAAAAATTCCTCAAAGGAAGTGAGAGTGATGGACTCAATCCAATGCCACTTGTAATTGGTATGTCAGCTACTACAGAAAGATTTAACAATTTAGTGAAGGGGACAACTTCTACTATACACAATGTTGTTGTAACTGCTGATGAAGTTCGTGCCTCTGGTCTCCTGAAGGATAGAATAATTATCTCATATTCAGAGGAGTCTTCAGTAAGTAAGGATATGGCAGTATTTCAAGCAGCAACTGATGATTGGAAAATAAAATGCGATCATTGGTATCAATATTGCTATGAACAGCATTATGCTCAGGTCAACCCAATATTCGTTGTGCAGGTTGAAAATGGAAATAGTGAGTGTATTTCAAAGACGGATTTGGATACTTGTTTAAAGAATATACAAGAAAGAACTGGAATAAAATTTACAATTGGAGAAGTTGTACACACTTTTGGACAGACAGAGTCATCATTAACTATTGCTGGGCTAGAAGTTCCTTTTATGGAGCCTTCTCGTATTTCTGATGATAAAAAAATTAGAGTTGTTTTCTTTAAAGAAAATTTATCAACTGGATGGGATTGTCCGAGAGCTGAAACAATGATGAGTTTCAGGCCTGCAAAGGATTCAACTTATATTGCACAACTCCTAGGACGTATGATAAGAACTCCAATGCAGATGCATATACAGGTTGATGATATACTAAACGATGTCCATCTTTACCTACCCTATTTTGATATAGAATCCGTGAACAAAGTTATTGAAGATCTGCAGGCAACAGAAGGTGGAGACATTCCTACTGATATTTCAGGGGAAGATATAAATAATAGAACTTTTGAAACACTAACTGTACGTCCAAAATCTGGATATGATAAGAAAAATAAAATTCCTGATGGTCAACTTTCAATTTTTGATAATGTTAATGATTCAGTTACAAATAAAGAGCATCTAACTGGAACTTTGATTTCGGATGAGAGCGAGGAGCAAAGCCATATAGAGGTGACTCGAAAAAAAATAGTTGATGATAAAAACAAGTCTAATTATGAAACTACCCAAATAGTTACTCAGGAAAAAACACTAGTCACGCATAACGATTTTTTATCTAGCGAAAAAAGTTCAGAAAATAATGAAGTTGAGCTCGTTCTCGACCGTGAAGCAATTGTTAAAATTATTAATGAGGCTGGTCTGCTCACATACAATGTTCGTGATGTACGAATTAATGACTATTTAAAATCTCTTTATAGTATGGGCAGACTATTAGTACAATCAGGACTCGACGAAAAAGCCACTGAAAACATTCAGAAAGATATCGTAAATATGATTCGTTCATATATTGACAAATTGCATGAACTAGGTGAATATAATAGTCTTGTAGAAGATGCAAAAGAATTTAAGCTTGGCACACAAGTTTTTGATGCTTTTGGAGAGACGGTAGAATTTGAGTCAGATTTATTCAGTAGTTCGTTTGTTTCGACTGATATTGATATAGACAGACAATATAGAATCGCAGAAGCAAGATTAGGAAATGAGGGGATTGGAAATATTTATCTTAATACATTCTTTGGAACAGATCATATTAATAATCTTAAAATAGATATAATTCTTTTTTCGACAGATAGTGATTGTATTGCTAAATTAAACGTATATGCCAAAGAAACGTTTCATGAATTAAATGATATGTGGCGTAGGCATATTCCAAAACTAAATGAAAAATTACGTAAACAATATGAGAGAATTGTTTCTGACGGAGATATTGTAAGTAAACATAATTTTCGACTCCCTGAAATTATTACAGTATCCTTAAATGAAGGCGGAAAAAAATATAACAATCATTTATTCGTTAATGATAATGGATTTACTACAATTAAGTTAAATAGTTGGGAGGAAGGTGTTCTTAGAGAAGAATTTGAAAAAGACGATTTTATTTGTTGGATTAGAAACTCACCAAGAGCATCATGGGCACTTTGTATACCTTATGAATTAAACGGTAAAAAAAGGCCAATGTACCCTGACTTTATAATTGTTAGAAAAGATGAGAATTTTGATAATGAATTGATTATTGATTTATTAGAACCCCATAATCCAGAATATAAAGATAACCTTCCGAAAGCAAAAGGGTTAGCAGAATATGCCAGACAAAACCCTGGTGTGGGACGTATTGAACTTATACGAGAAGGGAAGGACGCAACAGGAGTTAAAAGATTTAGACGACTTGATATGTCTAAGATGGGTATTCGTGATAAAGTAATACAAGCTCAAACCGATGAAGAACTCATGCATCTATTTGAAACAGATGGAATGTATGAGAGCTCTAAAAAATAATTTTACAAGTCTATGTTATTGTTTGTTATGTTAGCAATAAATTTTCTGGAAAGATAACAAATAATATTTATCAAATTATAAGAAGCGCAAGTTTTAACTAATTTGCGCATTTTTTGTTCTTATTTTTTTAAATGGTAGAATAGAATTTGTTGAGAAGATTGAAAAGAGTAAAAATCAATTTTGAGATAAATTAATTATTCGAATCCCCATCATTTTAAATCTAACTAATTTTTAATTTTTGAATATCAGATATTTTTGTGTTAACTTCTAAATTTAAAGTTTATAACCTCGTTATTGTTTTGGGATTAAAAAGTCCCAAAAATAATTATTTAAATTGAAAAAATACGCTATAATCAATTTATAAAACCGAAAGGAAATTATAAAATGAATGAAAATAAACAACTTCCTTATTCAAATAATGAGAAGTTAGAGCCTATAGCTTCAAAGAAAGTTGTAAGGAAGGAACATGATATATCTTTTGTTGATTATATTAGAGTCTTATCAGATGGAAAATTAAGTAAAAGTGGCGAAATTCGGGTGAAAACGAGAGAATTAAGTGAAAGAGTAGGCATTGATTATGAAATGTTTAGAAAAATATTAAATAAGAGTAAGCCAAATCAACCTAGGGACTGTATAATAGCTATTTGTGCAGCATTATTTTGCTCAGTTGAAGAAACGAATAAAGCGCTATTTTATTACGATGATATGCCAGGTTTAGATTTTACTGAAGGATGTAGAGATTTTTTTATTATGCAGGCTTTAGAAGGAAATGTAGGGAAAGAAAATGATCGTGACTACATAAGTAGGGGTGTAAAATTAGTTAACGATACCTTAAAACTAAATGAGTTTTCGTTGCTACGTTTATCTAATAAAACAAAAACTAAAGAGGCTAAAATTATAGTACCGAATGATAGAATAGAAGATATTATTTCAGAAGAGTATTCTGAACGTGAGAAGTATTACTCATCACTAGGTATTTATTATAAACCTGATAACTATAGTGTGACTACACAAATAAAAGTTTTGGATAATAATAAAATACATCATCTAATTAAAAAAAGTAAAACAGAGGATGTATTTGAATTAAAATATGAGGGAAAATTTCCAACTTATATAAAGCCGGAAGCAGATCTAGAAAAAAAATACGAGTATATTTTAGATGATTCAAACAAACGAGAATTAAGTAAATGTTACGAAGTTGTGTATGATACAAAAAATTGGGGATTTAGAAAAAGTGCAAAATTGAAAGATGATATTATAGTTGTATATGGGGAAAAATTTAATTACAACATCCCAGAGAGGAGTGAATATTTTTATGCAGAAATCTCAAATGGGGAGTTTAAGTTTTCAATATGTAAGAATAGCATGTTTATGAAAGAATACCTATCTGTAAATGAATTTAACCAATATTATTCTCATAAACAGGATAGTCATAAATTAGTACTTAAAACTTTTTATTCTATAGAAGAAATTAAAGAATACTGTAAAAAAAACTTCAAATATTATTTTGAAGTGGAATATAGTTATTTATCGTATTTTACAGAAATGAAAAAAAGTCTTGAAGAATTACTCAATAACATAAAGAGGAGGAAACAGTTTATTCGTGACTCTCAGGATTTATTAGGGGACGATCCGAATATGATTTTCTATTTTTTTAAAGTTGAAAATGAGTTTGAATGTTTCGAAAAAGAAAATACATTCCCTGTATACAAAGAATATGATCCTTTTGCAGAAGAGTTAGGTTTGAATGACGGTATTGAGATCGGGACCTATCTTGGAGAGGAAAAATATTCCGAAATAGTTTGCAAAAAAGAAGAGGCTATATTTGAAATTGAAAATAATAAAATAATTTTAACTAGAGAAGATTTGATTACAGCCTATGAACTAGGAATTAATGATATTGAAGAAGTTATAAAACTAAAATTAAAAATTTCAGATTTCAAAAAAATTTATGAATTATAATTTTATCGGGACCAAAAAGTCCCAAACCGACTTGTTCTCCTCAAGTTTATTAAATATAATTATTTTATAAACTTAAGGAGGATCCCTCTAATGACAAATTTAGAATATGTAAATTTATTAGTCCGTTGTAACGACATAATATATATTGATACGTCGTCACTTATGAATGTCCAAGATCTTAGGATGTTTTTAGATAACTACCAACAATATTTAATAAAGTATAATAAGAAAATAATTGTTACTAGGGAGGTTTGTTTAGAGATTGTTAAGCATCTAAGTTCAAAAATAGAATCTAAGCAATTTAAAGCGCAAGGTGTTATTGATTTATTTAAGGAATTTTGTGATTTATTTATTTTTGAAGATGAGAATTTAAATAATTTGGACGCTGAGAAGGCTTTTGCAGATTCAGAATTGTTATCACGTCTGACAATGGGAAAAACTGAATTTAGTCAATTATTGATTACGAACGATAAAAAGTTAAGTGTGGATGCTTATAATTTAAATAATTTAAATTCTTGTTTTGGAGAAAAAATTTCCGTATGTTATATTTCTCAAAATGGATTGTTGCATAAAGGGCAAACAGATTTTGAAAGTCGCGTTATTAGTGAAAAAGATAAAATAGAAGAAGTAAATTTATCTGAAGAACAAAAGGTTACCAGTATTGTTGAAGATAAAAGTTCAAAAATTTTATATGCCTTAACCGGATTTTGTCTAGGAGCAGTCGCCGCTAAATATGCTCCAAAAATTTTAAAATTCATTTAATAAGCCATACACATGATATGGCCAACTTTTCAATTACAGGAGGGGATTATGATCTTTCAAACTTATTTAATTATTTTGTTAATTTTTCTTGTTGTATATTTATTATGGAAAAAATACATTATAAAAAACAAGTTTACACAATATATCATTAATAATGGTGGAAAAGAAATTGATTTTATAAAGAATAATGAGGGAAGCTTTTCTGATGTAGTAAAAATGATTAACAAGAGGTATAAGATAGGGATAGTTAATGCATATACTATTGTCAATTTAACCAAAGAAGAAAACAATGATAAATGATGAGGAGTTGATAAATTTATTAAATAATCTATGAAAAGAAATAATTAATTTTGGGGTGAGAAAATGGAAATGTCAATTGAAAAGCGAGAACAAATTGTTGACTTACTAAATGCTGAATATGTGATTCCTGAGGAAATGATTGAATGTGTTAAGGATGCTGTTAAGAAGTATTCTACTAAAAATTATACTGACGAAGTGATTGATAAAATTGTAAGGACACCTCAGAGTTTATCAAAAGGTTTAGTTTTGTTAAGGGAAAGGAATGGGAGTAATGATTTAAGTTTGTTTCGCGGCATATTAACTGAGTGGTTAGTTTGTGCAGAATACAACGCTCTAAAAAATAAAGGTTCAGTTGTGATGACAATTACTAATCCAGATCCATCTTCAAAAGCTGATCTTCTTCACATAATAAAGATTGGTAATGATTTCAAAGCAGTACCCGGTCCTGATGTAAAAAGTGGTAGTAGCACCTATGTTTTTAACCAATGGAAAAAGATAGTTCAAAATAGATATGAAATACCTATGGTTGATATAGATGGAATTTTAACTACTGAAGAAGGATTGAGACAGCTAACAAAAAAACAAAGAGAACAGTTTGATGAATTGAAAATGCAGTTTCCTAAAAAACAGGCAATAGCAACGACTTGGAATAAGGAAGATATTCTAAAGGTTATTTCTGACTATTTAAAGTTTATAGAATTTGAGATCTATCCAAGTACAGAGACTGATCTTGGAATTAAGGAAATTGATGTTAAAAACTTGAAAGAAAAGATATATAGTGGGGAATTTTTAAATAGTCGAACCTTAGATTGGTTAGTATTTTCAAATGAATCGAAAATTATTTTTGACCTACAAGTAGAAGATACTAGTGTGGTAGATCATAATATTGATTCTGACTTAGAAAATGAAGAAAGAATTAAATTAGCGAGATCTGATGTCAAAGATGGGAGCAGGAAAATCAATAGACTATGGCGTAAAGCTATGATGATAAGTAGCAATGGCATTGAGGTAGCTAAGAAAGTTGGTAGTCATACAATAAAATGGATGGCAAATAACCCAGAGACGGTGTTTTCTATATGTGCTGGTGTTGCTACATTTTTGGTAAAAAATAACTCAAATCAAGAAGCTAATACCTATATAAGTGATTCTGGTTACACGTCTAGTTATCAATCAGAGTATGAAGTAGTTGAAGAAGAAGTTGTTGAAAAAGCTGGCTCACATCACGCTAGTAAGCATATTAGAAATTTATCTGAAGGCCAAAATGCTTCTGCTGAAAAGATAGCAACTGCTGAGGCTAACGGATTTAAATTAGAGGATGGGCAGACATGGGTTGATGAATACTAAGCTTTTAGGAATTTAGCTTCCACAATTTTTATAAGAAAGTAATCTTTTTGAATTAAACAAAGCAGAAGAAAGTTTGTTGATAATTGACATTTAGTATTTTTTCAAATTGTGAAAGCAATACTTTGCAAAATGTTTTTTAGAAGGTTGTAAATAATTAAAACACATTTTCCCTATCCAAAGGTGGATAGGGTTTTTCATTGTTCATTACACGTTCTAAACAATCAATACTAGATCTTAGATGAAACATTTCACGTTTTCTATAATTTTCATCTTGTGAATTCAATAGTTCGTTTAGGTGACGTCTAATATGCCAAACAGCTTTTCTGATATTTGTTTCTTTTAAATTATTCATGAATCCATTGTACAATAAAATATAATCCAAACTCTTTTATTAAACTAATTTGCATGAAATATAAGCCAATCGGTTAATAATAAGCTTAATATTTTTTTGAAGTAATCTATTTAGCACAAAAAAACACCTATTCGGTAAAATAAGTGTGACTAATGTTATTTATATCTATATTGTTTTAGAGTGTATTTATTGGTATCGCTACCTTTAGGATAGTAGTCGTGCTTAGCTCCACTCATATCAACAGAAAAGACCCCATCTTTAAATGAATATTCTTCTGTTCGACTTGCAATATTTTATCCAGTTAATTCGATCATATTCTTTTGCTTGTTAATGGTAAAACTGTCAGCATCTCCATGCTCAATGGAAGCATTCTCTCCTTTTATAGTAAACGCCAACTTGTTTCTTTCGCTTGAGATCCAATAATACTCACCATCTAAAGATTGTTAGTTGTTTTTAGATCAAGTAACTAACGTAGTTATTGATAACGAAAGTAGTAGTATACCTATTATTTTTCTCATAATCTTTGCCTCCTTCTATAATTTTAATTATAGCAAAATAATATTACAAGAATATCAGTGTCTGTTATAACGGAAAAATGGAGAAATGTCTATTATAACAGCAAATAATTACTTTCGGGAAAATAGGTCTTTTTCGGAAAGTTGTTTTAAATAAAAGAGGTGAATAAAAAATTTTAAACAATATTAATAAAGTGGACGTATTTTGTCTATAACTAGTGTTATAATGATGTTAAGCAAAGAATATTAGTAAAAAAGCGAGGATTAAACTATGTCAAATAATAAAGATATGAAAGAAGGGTTACATAAATTATGCGATTCGTTTTTTCAAAGTGAGGATGAAGAAAAAGTAGCAAAAGAGTTAAAAGATAATTTAGAAAAGTTTTTTAAAGTTATTAAAGATAAATATGGGAAGGATCTTCATCTTAATGACGGTGCGAATGAGTTCTTAAAAGAGTTTAGTCCTTGGCACCAACGAGTAGGTATAGACTTAATTGATAAATTTGTAAATACTATTTATGATTTTGATTCTAATAAGGATTTTTCTTGGTTGGATATTTTAGATACAGATAAGCAGTGGAAGAAACCGGGTAATGAAGATATTAAAAAGGAAATTAAAGATCAACGTAAACATGTAAATATGCGTTATCAAATTCCAACCCATTTCCATGGAGATATTGACAATGCTGTGATCTTTCACTGTATGGAGAATCCGAGGGGGTACTTAGGAGATTGGGAGGATAATCAGATTGATGAAGAATTTGCAGGAGCAAGCCTGGAAGAATTTTATATTAAATCGGCTATTAAACGGGAAGAAAAAAGTGAAACCATAAAAGATATAATAAAAGAACGATATCAATTAACGGAAAGTGAACAAAAGAAAGATTTTAAGGAAAAAATAACAGAAATTATCTATAATTGTAAAAAAAGTCCTTTGGCAATTGAATTGGATAGAATGTTTAAAAATTTTAAAGATTCGGATTATAAAACCTATGGTTTTGTAAAAGATAGTTCAGATTTAAAAGATTATTATTATTTCAAAAATTATTACAAAGAATTATTAATTGGAAATGACAAAAATTTAGAACTATTTATAAAGCAAGAAAATAAAGATAAAGCATTAGAGCGCGCGGAAAAAATATGTAATGTAGAAATTTATCCTTTTTCATGTAAAAATCCCAAATTAGGTGATGATGGTATTGGCAAAAAGATTCTACTCAACTCAGACTTATCTCGTTTAGGTGCTTATATTGTTTTGAGAAGAATTTATAAGTATTTAGAGGAGAAAAATGACAAATCTCAGAAACCAGTTTTTATTTTTCGTAAATATGATAGAGCATGGGAGAAATTGTTTAAATCTATATTTAAAGAAGCAAAAAAAGAAAAAAATAATTATGGATTTCAAAATCAAAATACACTAAAGAATTTAGAAAAATTATTTTTTTATCGTCAAACTAGAACTGAAGGTGGAGGTATTACTTCTGGGAATGTAATTTCAATTAAAAATTATAAAATTTATAAAGATATTTTTAAAACTCTAAAACAAACTGCTTTTAAGGAAATTTCTGACGTATTACGCCGAGGTGATATTGATAAAAATAGTTCAGGAAAATCAGGTGACTAATGATGAACTCTCAAGAGCGACTACTAACAATTTTTCTTCGTTTACAAGCAGGTGAAAGACTGTCAAAAGCAAGATTATCTACAGAGTTTGGTGTTGATCCCAAATCAATTCAAAGAGATATAAGTAGATTGAAAGGAACACTCGAAGAAAAATCTCATTTAGGTTTAGAGATTGTATTCGATTCTTTAGACAATACTTACCGTTTGATTGGCAAAACAATCTTTAATAAAAAGGATATTTTAGTAATCTCAAAAATTCTTTTAGAAAATCGTGCACTAAACAAATCAGAACTATATTCATTACTCGAAGGCCTTCTAGCTTTACTCTCAATTGAAGAAAAAAAAGAGGTATTTTCCATTATTAGCAGTGAGCGTTTTAGATATAAGTCACTGACTAATGATAGGGACAGAATTGACACGATTTGGAACTTATCGGAAGCTATTCGTAGGGAACGAATGCTCGAAATAGAATATAAAGCCCCGTTAAAAGATGCCAAAAGCCATATTATTTTTCCTGTTTCTCTCTATTATGATGCCCACTATTTTTATCTAGTTGCTTATCATTTGAAACATGGAAAGCATACAACGTTTCGTGTTGATAGAATTGAGAATCTGAGTGAATCTCATGTAAAGAAACCAGAGATTCCACATAAATTTAAGTACCGAGATGGAGAAGTTCGAAATCAAAAGGTGGACGCTTTCGAGGGAGAAAAAATTAATGTAAAATTACGTTATACAGGGATCCCGGAAATTGTCTTTGATAAATTTCCAAATCACGAAATTATTTCATGTGATAAGGGAGATATGATCGTTCGAATTGAAACTCAGGATACACCAGGACTTAAGAGATGGATTTTAGGACAAGAAGATGAAATCACAGTATTAGATCCTCAAAGTTTAGCTGATAGTATACAAAATTCCCTAGAAAAAATGTTAAAAAATTATAAAAAATAAAAAGACATGGACATATTTTGTCCATGCCTTTTTTTATAATTAAGTTACGAATTATAAAGGAGGTTAAGAGATGGGTAGCAAAAGAATTGAAGAAGATTTTGAAATTAAATGGTTAGAGACTTTTAAAGAAGTATCAGAATATCACCGTGACTTTTACGGTGGACAGATGATCTCATTATCTTTGTCAGATCTAAAAAAATTGGTAGAAGGTAAATTCCTTGCGTGGTCCTCTGGAATTGATGAATATTCAGAGGTATTGTATTTGAACGAAGATGCCAAAAAGGAGCTTAATAAAATTGTAAAAGGAGAAAGTTCATGCTAGAAAACAATATTGTTAAATACAAAGTCAGTAGGCAATTAAAACTTGCGTTGGAACAATTAAATCATCGGATTATTAAAAAAGACTATAAGGTGATCGAAACACAGGATATTCTATTTTGTATATTAGACATTTGCGATACGGGAATGGGTTATGCTTTAGGATATTACTCTTTAACAAAAAGTAAGTTGTTAAGAGAGTATTCTAAAGGAAAATTTATTGGAAGTGAACAACGTTGTACTCTTGAAACCGACGAGTTAAAAGATTTTTCTAAAAGGAGAGTGATGCATGAATGGATTACTTCATCACCTGTAGAAATTATTCAAGAGCCTTCTTCTTCGTATTATCTTTCTGAGTGTGATGAATTTCCGATTTCTGAATATTTGAAGTTGATTTTTGATTTTGCTGAAGAGATGCGCTTACAGAATTCTCCTGATGGTGTAATCGATTCTTATTGGCTTTTATCAGGAATTTCTCAAGAGCAGGAAACTAATGCGCATCAACTGATTTACAAACAATATTTGTCGACTGGTAGAAGTAGTTATTCTGAAGATGGCCTATTAGATGTCTTTACGAATTCGTGGTTTCGATTTCGAGATTTATCTGATGGGAAGGCTGAAAGAGAGAGAGCTAGTAAAGAAAGAAGAGCAGCGCATATCTCCTCAAAATTATCAAATCCAGACTATTCTCTATTAAATGATATAGCAACAGATATAACTTTAAAAGCCCGAAATGGGGAGCTAATGGAGGTTGTTGGACGTGATGATGAAATTCGAAAGGTAGAGATTGCTCTCACACGTAGAGATAAAAATAATGTTGTTTTATTAGGTGATGGTGGTGTAGGAAAGTCTGCAATTGTTGATGGAATTGCGATGCGTATTGCTAGAGATGAAGTTTTGTCTCTAAAGGGTAAGAAAATACTTCAGTTTAGTTTAAATGACTTAAGTGCAACATTTGGAGTATTTTCAAGCGAGTGTATTAAAAGATTCATAGAAGAGATGAAACGGGAAAAAGACGTTATCTTATTTATTGATGAAGTTCATATGCTAGGAAGAGCAAAACACCTAACAGATTTGTTAAAACCTTTAATGGCACGTGGTGATTTCCGAATTATTGGAGCAACAACCCCTATGGAATGGAGTGCATATGTTTCAGGTGATACAGCTTTCGTACGACGGTTTGAAAAAGTAATTGTAGAGGAACCAAGTATCGAAGATACGATTAAAATTGTTGAGACGGTAGCACCAGCATATGAAAATTTTCATCATGCAAATTTTGAGAATGACACAATTGAGTTAGCAGTTAAATTAGCTAAAAAGTATCTCAAAAGTGAAAAACTTCCAGATTCTGCTTTTACAATCATCGATAACGCTGGAGCCCTGGTTCGTATTGAAGCGAATCAAGAAGTCACTCTAATTAGAGACTATCAAAATGAAGTCGACGAATTAAAGAAAGAGTTGGAAATTGCACAAGGAATTGAATACAACGAGGTGGCTGTTGAAGAAATACGAAGAAAACTTAATCTTAAACTAACTGAATTCCAGGGAGCACGTAATAATTTAACTTCTACTCACTATGATCTTAAAATTACAAAAGATGATATAAAAAAGGCTGTGGAACATAAAACTAATCTTAAGGTCAAAAATCAAGATATGAAGGTTGGAAAAGACGCAGATAACCAAGAGTTGCTCCGTCTTTCTAATTTAAAAAGTATTCTGGCTGAAAAAGTTATTGACCAATCAGATGCTACAAATTCTATAGCGGAAGCTGTTATTCGTTCTAAAACAGGGTTTAGAAATCCTAAAAGACCGATTGGAGTCTTTTTATTTCTAGGTACTAGCGGTGTTGGTAAGACAGAAACAGCAAAAGTCTTGTCTGAGGAATTAACGGGATCTGTAGAAGATCTTATTCGACTAGACATGTCAGAATATCAACAAGAACACGAAGTATCAAAATTAATAGGCGCTCCCCCAGGTTATGTAGGATTTGGTAAAGGTGGAATTTTAACAAATGCTGTTAAAAGTAATCCAAAATCAGTTGTGCTACTTGATGAAATTGAAAAAGCTCACCCTAAAGTCTATGATTTGATGTTACAAGTTTTTGATGACGGTATTCTAACGGACGGTATGGGACAAAAAGTTGATTTTACAAATACGATCATTATTTTAACCTCTAACTTAGGTTTAAATGCAATTAAAAAGGATAAACGAGTTGGATTCACAATGGTTGAAACGAATGAAATTTGTGAACAGATTATTCGGGAACAAACGATGGAAGCAGTCCATAATTTTTTCCGTCCAGAACTTTTAAATCGTATTGATGAAATTGTGACCTTTAAACCTTTTTCGGAATCAACAATTCTTCGAATTACAAGATTGTTACTTGAAAAAGAAATAGAGATGATTAAGAAAAGTGGATATGAACTTGAGTGTACAGAAAAAGCAGTAGAATTGCTTGCTACAAGAACCTACGATCCTGAGAATGGTGCTAGACCAATTCGGAGAGGTATTACTAAACTGATTGAAACTCCTTTGTCAGAGTTAATTATCAATAATCGTCTTAATAAGGGAGATAAGGTGATTATAGATTCTGATGGGGTTGAATTAGTTTTTGAAGTTTTAAGTCAATAATAAATGGAAGGAGAATGGGTATGGGACTTTCTTATGCACCACAGTATACATGGACGGAGCATTTTGTTCAAAGAGCTCAGGAACGATTCCAGGTGAGTACGGATTTACTTCCTAAATGGGTGGGGCGACAAATTGGCAGTTTAACAGTTTATGATTCGTCCGTTGAACAACAACCAGAAGCTAAAAAGTACATTTCAGATTATGGTGTCATCTTTGTATGTAATACAATTGAACAAAAATTTATTACTTGTTATGAAGCAAATGATATCTTTATGGAGGGAAATAAGGTTACCATTCATGAGTATAATGTTGACTCATTTAAGGAAGAAATTGGAAATTTAGCAAGAAAGTATTACCTAAAGGATGCAAAGGAAATGTTGCTAAGTGTAGAGAGTCATTTGTATAAATTCCAAGAAATCTCTCAAAAAGTAATGTCTGGAAGACTGACTAGGCAAAATTACAATCTTATTGGAAACTTGATTGATGAATTTCATGCTATAAAATCTGCAATAAGAGTCATTGAAACAAGGAGAAGTGATTTTAAAATGTAATAGTCTTTCTATTTGTAAACGAATACAAATAGATTTATTACTATGTTATAATTATTTTAAAAGCGATGATTAGTAAGTAAGGAGAAGAAAATGGTAATGAAGAATTTTAAGGATATATATGAACAAGAATATCAAAAGTTGAATTCACAACAAAAAAGAGCAGTTGATACTGTAGAAGGGCCTGTGATGGTTATTGCTGGCCCTGGTACAGGTAAAACTCAGATTCTTTCTCGTCGAGTTGCCAATATTTTAACAAATTATCATACAAATCCAGAAGAGATTGTCTGTTTAACATATACAGAGGCAGGTGCATCTGAAATGTTGGATCGTTTGGAAGGATTGATTGGTGAAGAAGGACGTAACGTTAGAGTATCGACTATCCACTCTTTTTGTAGCGAATTGATACTAGAAAACTCTGATTTATTTGGTGAAGAGCCTAAAGTAATTACTACTGCAGCTAAGTATGAAATTCTCAAAGATATTATAGATGAGCATGTTACGGAAGAGAGTCCTTTTTATAAAAACTCTGGAGAACGTTATTCTTTTAAAGAGCAACTATTAGACCTTTTTACAAAAATGAAACGTGAAAAACTGGATAAAACTATTTTAGAAAAAGAGATAGATGAATACTTTAAAATGATTGATTTATCTATACCTGGAGATGAGTTGTATAGTAAATTCAAGTATGCTAGAAAGTATAAAGATAAGAAAGCTGGAGATTATAAAGAAGAACCATTAAAAAAATTACAAGAAAACATGGAAAAGTTACTTGCTGGAGTTGAAATTGTTGAAAAGTATAGCGATGATATTAGCGATCACAATTATTTTGACTTTGATGATATGATTCTATGGACCATTGAAAAGTTGGAGGAAGATGATGCTTTCCAAAGAAGTGTCTCTGAAGGTATAAAATATTTGTTTGTAGATGAATTTCAGGATACTTCAGTTATTCAGAACAAACTCGTAGATTTATTAGTAAAAGGGAAGAAGAATCCAAATATTTTTGTTGTAGGAGATGATGATCAAAGTATTTATCGTTTTCAAGGAGTGAGTGCAGATAATATTCAAATTTTTGATAAGAAGTATAAACCTACGAAAATAGTTCTTGAAGAAAATTATCGTTCATCACAAGCTATCATTGATGCTTCGAGACAACTAATCAGTCATAATCCAAGAGAAGAGAAAGTTCTTGTTGCAGCTGGCGATAATAAAAATTATGATTATCAATTGCCAATCTTGAAATCATATTCAAATGCAAAAGATGAAATGTATGGTGTACTGAGTGAGATTGAAGAGTTGATTCAGTCGGGTGTATCTCCTCAGGAAATTGGAGTCATCTATGGAAGAAATTCCTATGGAGAAGAGTTTGCGAAGATTCTTCGTGATAATGGTATTTTCGTTCAAATGAAAGAAAATCAGGATTTATTCAAAGAACCTATCTTCAAAAAAATAGTAGCTATTTTAAAATATCTTTGTCAACCATCAAGAGATATCAGAGCACTTCGCAATATCGTATATTTTGATTTTTTTGAGGTGGAACCCTCAGAAATCGCAAAAATACGAAATCTCAGGAAGGATGAAAAAATTTCTATTCCTTCCATAGCAGAAATTGATAAAAAACTAGAAGTGATTCGAAAGAAAGTTAGTAGATCAGAGAATTACTTATCTCCTATGTATGTCCTAGGTGATATATTGAAAACTCTAGGAATTGACGAATATATTATGAAATCAAAAGAAAAATATCATTTGGTTTCAGTTCTAAATGAACTTTATAAGTTAATGTCAACAGAATGTCTGCTCCACCCTAAATTGACTGTAAAAGGATTTTTGAATCAATTATCGTCCTTACAAGAAATGAAGATTAGTCTACCAATTGAAGAAATTTCGGGTTCTCCAAGTAACTGTGTTCAATTAATGACAGCCCATGGTTCTAAAGGTCTAGAGTTTGAACATGTATTTATGATGAAATGTAATGATGGAAATAAAGGTGGAAAATGGCCAGGAGGTGAAAATAATTCGGGTAGATTCTCTTATCCACCAAGTTTAAATGGAAAAGTTGAGAATGAATCTCAACTAAAAGAAGAGGAGAATCGTCGCCTATTTTATGTTGCAATGACTCGAGCAAAGAAGGTTCTCCATCTCTCCTATTCTGATGATTCGGCTAAAACCCACTTTATTAATGAATTTGAGAATTTTATTGATCCAGTGGAAGTGACAGAATCTTTCGAGGAATGTCAGTCTATAGACGAAATAGTAATACCAAAGTTTTCTGACGATATTCCGAGTGAAATTTTAGGTGAATTAAGTTTAAGTGTTAGTACATTAAATGCTTTTCTTAAATGTCCTTTGAGTTTTTATTTCAATAAGGGATTAAAATTACCATCTGAAACAAACGAAGCTATGGTATTTGGTAGCATTATTCACGAATTATTAGAAAAAATATATATTTCTATAGATGATTCGCAAAGTTCAGAACTAACAGTAAAAACAGTTCTTTCTTTAGAAGAAGCTTTAGAATTGTTTGAGACAATCTTTGATGAAAAATCTTATCAATTATCTTCAGATAGAATAAAGAAGGATGCTTATGCTAGAGGAAGAAATATTATTGAAAATCTCTATAAGAAAGATGGCTATCTCAAAGATGGCGTAATTGCAGTCGAGCAGCATATTAAAGGAATCAAGCTAGGTGATATTTCGAACACCAAAGTTGATCTATCAGAAGTATCTGATATTGAGTTAAATGGAAAAATTGATAAAATTGAGTGCGAAGAAGGTGTTATACGATTAATTGACTACAAAACAGGAAAAGCCAAAAATGCTGTAGATAAATTAGTGCCACCGGGTGAAAAAGAACCTCTTGGTGGGGATTACTGGCGCCAGGCTGTATTCTATTATGTCCTCCTCACAAACGCCGGTATCGATATTTCTGACAAAGAAATACTGGTTAAATATGTTTTTGTTGAGGATTCAACTAATGAGGATGGCTTCTCTGAAACTAATGATATACGAATTACTCGAAAGGAAGTAGATATAGTACTCAGTCAAATTAAAGATGCTGTTATGAGGTTAAAACAAGGCGATTTCAATTGTGGCTGTGGATTGGTGAAAAAAGATGGAGAGAATTTTGCTTGCGACTACTGCCTCAAAGCATTAGCAAACGTAGCTCCTAAATTTGATAATACCAAAGCCTTAGAGGTTGCGACCTATCAACAAGTCCGATCCAACTATAAGAGTTTAAGTGTTAGCAAGTTAAATCATTTCTTAGACTGTCCGAAGAGTATCTATTTTGATGATATTTTACAGTTATCTCAACCAGCTGGATTATCAGCAGGATCAAAAGAAAATTCTGCAAAAGTAACAACTAAACATGCCCCAACTGGTCCCGTGTTTGGTACTGTAATTCATGAAACTATGGAACAAATTTATAAAGAAGATTTACAATTAGAGGAAGCTATTAAATATTACGATAATTCATTGAGCCTTCATCAAGAGGAAATCATCGATACAATGTCCGTAGAAGAATTAAAAGAATATGGTCATCGCTTACTGTCCAATCTTTTTGAACATTATATTCCGAGCAGTTTAAAAGGGGAGCATGTTCACTTAGAGAAAGAACTTCGTGTTAAATTGGGGGATAAATACTTAATCAATGGGATTATAGATAAGTTAGAATTTGACAATGATCTTATTCGAGTAGTAGATTATAAGACGGGTTCTGCTCAGAGAGGTGTTGAAGAACTAGAAGTTGGACATGATTATTGGCGTCAAGCAGTATTCTATAATCTTTTATTAGAAAATTCTTCAGAAATAGATACTACAGGTAAGAAAATTCAAACTCAGTATATTTTTCTAGATGATGATGGCGCAAAGGAAGGCTACTCGACCCATACTGTAAAAGTTACAAAACAAGATCTAGATTTAGTTTTCGCTCAAATTCAAGAATTCTGGGATAAAGTGAATGTAGCCGATTTTACTGCTGGTTGTGGTAAAAAAGATTGTGATTATTGCCGTTTAGGTGAATTTGTAGATTTTCAATTGTTGAAAGAAAATGTAAAAGTATAATCAAATAATTAAAATTTATATGTTTTTTAGAAATTTAGGAGAATAAATGAATCAAGAAATTGCTGCAATTTTTGATATTGATGGGACGATTTTTAGAGACTCTCTTCTTCTTCATCATATGGAGAAGTGTATTGCTTATGATGTTTTTCCAATATCAGTAGAGATGGAATTGAAACCTCATAAAAATGCTTGGCAAAATCGAGAACTAGATTATGATGATTATCTGTATACAGCATCTAAACTGTATACAAAATATATCTCAAATAAAGAAATTCTTGATGTTGAGTTTGTAGCCAAAAAAGTGATTGAAAAAGAAAGTAAAAAACTCTATCGTTTTACTCGCGATCGTATTAAATGGCATAAAAAACAAGGACATAAGATTATTTTTATTTCTGGTTCTCCCGATTTTCTAGTAGAAAAAATGGCGGAGAAATTGGGTGCTGATTTATGGTTTGCATCCCAATACTTAAATGATGGAACTAAGTATAGTGGTGAAGTAGTTCCTATGTGGGATTCAGAGTCTAAGAAGAAAATTTTAGAAGGGTTACCTTTTGATTTAGAGAATTCTTATTCTTATGGAGATACAACAGGTGACTTTACAATGCTTCAAATGACTGGGCATCCTACAGCTATAAATCCAAATCAAAAGTTATTGGATAAACTAAGAAAAGAGAGAGTAGATTGTAATGTTGTTGTTGAACGTAAAGATGTTATTTATTCTATAACTGACATTAGTTAAATTTAGATCTAAAAGTGCAGACGGAGGATAATAATATGGAAATTGATCGTTACTGTAATGAATGCTTAGGGTACTATAGCTACGATGTTGATGAAACAGAAAATTTTCAAAAATGCCGTTGGTGTGGTTCTGAAGATACAGAGGAGATTTAAAATTATTCTTAATAGATAAAGGGATCAGAAACTAGATTCACCAGTTGATGTAAATATCTTTAGCAAAAGAATAGAAAGAGAGGCATCGAGATGGATTATGTAGCTAGACTACATTTAAAAACAAATACATGTCATCGACAGGAAATGGTTGATTTCTGCTTGAATAATTCTGAACAATATGTTGCAATTGGATGGAGTAGACTAAGTGAAGGTATAACATCTGATGATTTTCGAGAATACTATAATCGGATAAAACAAGAAAATGGTAAAGCAAATCCGGCAATAAATATTTTTCGAAATGCGAAAGTAGACGATTTGCTTTGGACTCGAGATTTAAATGGAAATTATTGGATTTGTAAGGTGAAATCGCCGGTAAAAGTTGTTTGTGATAAACGTATGGATATCGGAGCACTTATTCCAGTGGAAGCTTATAACTTTGGGATGCAGGTTCCAGGACAAATTAAAGCATCTTTTACAAGGATTAATGGAGGTACTGCCGGATATATTCGTGATGGTATAATAGTTGAGTATTCAAAGCTTGTCTTTAATCAGCTATCACAAAGTAACTATTATCAAGTAATTCCGTATGTAGGAGGTTTGCTAGATAATTTGCCAGATTTTGATTTAGAAGAACTTGTTATTTCATATCTTCAAGTAAAGGAAAATTACTATGTTCTATCGAACTCAATAGCAAAAAATTCTACCACAATTAAGATTGAGTGCGAAATGATGTCGAGGGATGTTGAGAACCCTAGAAAAGCAGTAGTACAAGTGAAGGGGAAAAAAGCAAGAGAGCTTAATGCTTTAGACTTTAAACAATATGTTGAAGAAGGATATATAGTTTATCTTCATGCACCTAAGATTTCTAATTTAGATCAGCTTAAGAATGTGGTTCGGATATATGATAGTACTTTATTGGATTTTTATGAGAAAAATAAGCCGATTCTACCTGCATCTATTACGCAATGGGAAGACTTATTTAGATAGTAGAATTTGATAGAATATAAGAAGAAATTTCCCTATTTCAATTAAATTCAATCAAATTTTTTGAAATAAAAAGGCAGTAGAAAACTATCGGATATTGCTATCAAGCTGTTTTGAAATCACCTACAACAGAACCTTGTCAAACCAGGTTTTACGAAAAGTTTTATTTGTACCAAATTTGTACCAAATTGAATTTCAGTCTATTTGTATATGAAATCTCATTTAGTTAAATTAGCTTTAAAATCGGTATATTATTGTTGAGTTTAGTTCGTCCAAACAACTAGAATGCTTGCATTCGGCATCAAGCTACACAAGAAAAAGCCTATTGTAACAGGCTTTTTTGATGTTGAATTGCTTTTTGTACCAAAAATTATAAAAGTTTTTGAATGTTATCAAGTTCAACATTTATTTTCTCTTGTAATGTATGATCGTAGTCTTAGCTAATACGGGAATGACTTTATCAATATTCTAAAGTTATTTTAGAAATGCTCAAAACTATCTTTTCGGAAAATATAAATTTTTCGGAAAGTTGATTTATAGTCTCTTTTAAATATAAAATTAAAAAGATGTGCAGGGTTGTAATTAACTTGTGCATTTTTTTGTTTAAGGTGAATTCAAAGTATCCTAATATACCATATAGCTGAGAAATAAATCAAAATAGGGAAAAGAAGATATTGACAGAATTCCAGGGTTTGGTATAACAGTCAACTAGATAGTTACAATAATCAACAGGAGATATTCCTGAAGGTGTAATGTAAGATATTAGTGAAAAGATCGGAGAACATACATGGAATATAGTAAACTAGGCTGGGAAGAAGTTAGTAAGTTTGAGGAAATAAAAGGTTATGGACAACATATTTGGCGACATCATGAGAAATATTTTTTTGTTACAGATGAAGGGGGAATAGTTGAACAGAGGGTAGTCTATGAATTACCATATAGAACTATTTCAATCACCCTACCAAGTTTTTCTGAGTTACTTGAAAAGTCTAACTTAATTTGAAAATTTAGGCAATAAAGAAATCCTAGACAAGCTTTTGAGCTATTCAGAAGACTTGAAATACCACTATAATCTCTATCAGCTCTTGCTTTTTCACTTTCAGAATAAGGAACCAGAGAAATTTTTGTGGACTCATTGAAGACAATATAAAGAAGGTTCATTCTCTTTTTCAGACTGTCTTTAAAACATTTCTAAAGGACAAAGGGAAAATCATCAATGCCCTTCAGTTATCCTATTCCAACGCAAAATTGGAAGCGACTAATAATCTCATCAAACTTATCAAGCGCAATGCCTTTGGTTTTCGGAACTTTGAAAACTTCAAGAAGCGAATTTTCATCGCTCTGAATATCAAAAAAGAAAGGACGAAATTTGTCCTTTCTCGAGCTTAGCCTTTCTTCAACCCACTACAGTTGACAAAGAGCCGTAGATTTTAGGTATTTACCTTGTCTACTTAAGAGGTATCATATCATCGAGATAAAGGTGATTTGTTTGTTCCTAAGAATTAGGTTTTAGGTTTGACTTGTGGCAACTTCTGGAAAAAGCTTGTCTAGGATTTTTGGAGTGATAGCTTGTCCAGGACCTTCAGCACAATAGGTGTGAATATACATAGAGGGATTGAAGTTGAGCTCGATACAAGTGCAATGAGGTTTTTCCTTGCTAGCAGGCTGAGTTCTATCTGGAATGATGAGGTCAACCCCGCAAGCCCAGGCCCCCATGCTAGTTGCCATAGCTGCTGCCAATTCTTGGTAAGAGGAATCTATTGTCTCAGTGACATCAATAGAGTCACCACCCGTAGAGATGTTGGAGTTACGGCGGAGATTGACCTTTTTCCCTTCTGGGAGAATATCATCAGGTGCATAACCTTGCTGAGTTAACATCAATTGTTCGATGTCTCCTAGCTTAATGATTTCCAGAGGTGAGCGGTGGTCACGGCCTCGCAATGGATTGGCATTTTTCTGAGCGACTAATTCACGAATGGTATGTTTGCCATCACCGACAACATTAGCAGCGACACGAAGGAGGACAGCCTCACAACGCCCGTCCAGAATGAAGAAACGGTATTCGGTTCCTGGGATAAATTCTTCAACAAGAACAGCTGTATCTTCTGCAAAGGCAATCTCGAGAGCTTTCTTATAGTTATCAAGGCTGGCAGGCTCTTGGAAAATGGAAATGCCCAGACCGAAGTTGGTTGATTTTGGTTTAACCACAATTTGCTTGCCCTTGATAAGAGGATAGTAGGCTAGACCTTGTTCTAGACTGGTAAATTCGTCGCCGGCAGGGACAGGGAAGCCAGCATCAGCCAGGATTTTTTTGGTCACGGTTTTATTAGCCATGGCAAGAGGAACTACATAGTTGTCTTTTGAGGTCATGTTACCATTTTTGACGTACTCAACATGATCTTTATGCCAGAGTTTAAGGAATTGATCCTGCTCATCTAGGATTTCAAAATGAAGCCCTTTTTGAATGGCATCAAAGAGCAGCATCTGGGTAGAAAGTTCCATCTCCTCATAACCCTTAAGGGCATAGTGGGCAGTCCAGTCGTAATCATGATAGGCAAGCGCCTTGTCAAGGGCAAAGTCAGAAAGGGACTTGTCTTTGATATGAGGAAGAAGTTGAGCAGCTAGTGTCTTGTTCGGATCTGCAAAGGCATCTTTAACTTGTTTGACCAGACCTTGATGATAGTCACCAAGCCCAAAATGTTGCACCAGTTGGTCTAGAGCTGTCGTAATGTTCTGAGTTTCAGCTTCAGAAGGTAGAGGTTCTAAAGGATGAGAGAGGGCAATTTTTTCATTCAGCGCGTGACCTTGAGCCAGAGCCTGATCAACATTTTCAGGGGCATCCAGCCAGAGGAAGGCTAGAAGGAGTAGGTGTACGGTATCCATGGTAGTTTGGCTAATACCGATACGCTCAAAGGGGTTGAGGTCGAAGTTACGGAATTCTAGGTAGGTGATTCCCTTGTCAAGGAAGGAGCGATTAACCTTTTGTCCACGGAAACGAACAGCCGAGTAAAATTCCTTTTCCGCAATCAAATCACCTTGTTCGATATAGTTTTCGATGGCAGAGACATAGTCTTCTAGGCTTGCAAAAGATACTTGTATTTCTTCCTTATTGACATAACCATGGTCGCTGTTTCGGAAGGAACGCACGAGTTCTGGCACTTCTTGGTCGAAGAAGCCTTGCTCAGCAACAGGTGCAGCACCAAAGAGATAGGTGATCACCCAACGATAGCGCAAATAGTTCTGAGCCAACTTAAGATAGAGGGCATTTTTGAAAGCAATTATATCAATCTGGTCACTTTCTTGGAATAGGGCCTCAACCAAATCTTTCCCTAGTTCCATATTATAGTGGATACCTGAGATAGCTTGTAGTTTAGTTCCGTATTTTTCGGCCAGGTAGTTACGATAATGGCGTTCAAATTCATTTTCCAGTTGGGCAACTTGGATTTCCTGGGCGTTGATACGAGGAGGCATGGACAAGGGCCAGAGAAGTTCATCTTTACTGATGGAACGTCCAGCTACATCGGTAATGGCTCCAAGAAATCGACGAGCCTCAGTGGTAGATTTAGCAACTGGTGTGATGAGTTCCATCTGAAACTCACAAAAATCTGTTTGAATATAAGGGTGGAAACTTCGAGCTCCTAGGCAGGAAGGGTGAGGCGTATGTGCTAATTTTCCCTGTCTATCGACACGAAGACTTTCGCGTTCAATTCCAAAGTTAGCTTGAAGGATAGGGCTAGTAGGCTCCAGCTTTTGAAGCAGTTGATTTATAATCATAGAGTCACCTTTTCATCTAATGTTAGTGTTAGTCTATTATAAATAGGAACAAAAAACAAATTTCTGCTACGTATGGCTATGATTTACCAACATTTAACGCAAGTTTGTGAAAAATGAGCAGGTTTTAGAGTTGTTTTTTCTCTACCTATTTTTATAAAACTGGGGAAAATCTGATATAATAAGCTTTGTAGGTGTATTATTTTAATGCTTACAGACCTAAACTATTCCCCTATTTATAATCTATTGATTCATATTTTATGAAATTAATCAGTAGATATCGTTCTGAAAAGCCTTGATAATACGCTGTTTTTAGTCCAACTGAAACCCATACTTTCCAAACCAGGTTTTACGAAAAGTTTTATTTGCACCAAATGATTTTAAAAGTATTCGGATATTTTCAAACTCATCGTTAATCTTCTCGATCAACACGGATTTTAATTGTTTAATGAAGGAGAGGAACCATAACCTAAATATGGATACTTCATCTGGCTCATTAATGTTCATGTGACCAGATAGTCCGATAATTCGACCACTTATCCAAATTTCCTTGTCACCTTTGCCTTTGTTTGCTATAGTAGGATTATCGAAAGAAGCCAGTCTTCTGATAACATTACAAAAAGAGGTAGTATTATGAAAAAATTAATTGGTCTTGGATTTATCCTTGCAGCTATCGCTGTCATCACCTTTAGTATCATTGGTTATCCCAAAATAGATGCCAATCTTTGGCCCTTGGTTCCGGTTGTCTTGTTTGCTTTCTTTACTCTTGAAAATGCACTCAAGAAAGACTACAAGTCTAGTTTGATCTGTGCAGTGATTGGCTTGATCATTGCCAATGCCATCTATGATCTTCTTCCAATTTCAAATGGGGTCGTGATGACTGCGGGTGTCTTGGCCTGTCTTGGTCTAGGTTTTCTCTTTCCAGACGCACCAAAAGAAAAATAATGCTTCCAATTATATTCGCTCTAGGGACTTGGTCTGAAGAGATTTCTTCAGACCAAGTCCTTTTTAGCTGTCTGAAAGAACCACTTAGGAGCTGAAAATAACCACTTACCAAAAAGGACTTGTAAGATTTTGAACAGCTGTTATAATGTTACTAACAAAGGTTAAGAAAGGAGTCCTATGAAAGTTCGCATCGAATTAGATCCGCAGATGGATGAGCCAGAAATGATCATCCGGGCTCCTCGATTGACGGAGGAAGTCGCCCGCTTGCAACAGTTGATCTTGGAGCAAAAAATGACGCCACTGACCTTTTACAAGGATCGAAGCGAGTACTTCGTAGATGTGTCAGAAATTCTCTTCTTTGAGACAGATGGCGAAAAGATTTATGGGCATACCAGAGAAGAGGCCTATGAGGTTCGTCAAAAACTCTATGAGTTGGAAGAAATCTTGCCGATTGCTTTCTGTCGCATCTCCAAGTCGACCATTGTCAATGCCAAGCAGATTTATTCTATTGAAAAATCTTTTTCGGGAACCAGTACAGTAAACTTTTATCAAACCCATAAACAGGTACACGTGTCCCGGCACTATTATCAACTCTTAAAAGAACGGTTAAAGGAAATGAGGTAACAAGATGAAAAATAAATTAATTGGGATTTTCTTAATCCTCCTAGCAGCCCTAGTGCTCTTACAAGGTTATTTTGTAAAATGGGAAATCAGTATCTGGACGCTGGCTTGGGTTGTTTTACTAGCAGTCCTTTCCCTCTCAAGTTTTTTGAAGCGACACTTTGGTTGGGGCTTCCTATATGGGATCTTGGCTCTCTTCTCCCTTAATGGTCAATATCATTTTCTTCCAGTATCCAATTCGGTGGTCATCTTTTCTTCTATTTTAGCGGTGATTGGTCTGAATATTCTCTTTAAACCCTCTAAAAAAGCAAAAACGACTTGGAGTTCCTGTTCAGCAGGATCACATGCCCAAGCTGCTGGCAATGATATCGATGTTTCCTTTTCTACAGTGACCAAGTATTTGAATGACCAGAATTTTACAGGTGGAAGTGCCGATGTGAGTTTTGGAGAAGCTTCGATCTATTTTGATAATTGCCGGATGGAAGGTCCGTCTGCCCAGTTCGCAGTGGATGTTTCCCTTGGAAGTCTGAGCCTCTATGTTCCAAGCGATTGGCGGGTTCATGTCAATGTAGAAAATTCTTTGTCAGCCATCCAACACCAGGAAAATCCAAGCAATTTAACCAGCAAGGACTTTTACATCGTCGGAGAGGTCTCATTGGGGAACCTAGAAATCATCTATGTAGGTGAGAAATCCTTCGAATAAGCCTATCTAAGAAAAACTTATTCAAAGGTCTTGCCAAGAGGAAGTTTTTTTGGTAATATAGTACGGTATGTGGTGCTAGCACATCCGTAATATTAGATCTAATAGGAGGCAAAACAGAATGGCTAAAGTATGTTATTTCACTGGTCGTAAGACTGTATCAGGAAACAACCGTTCACACGCGATGAACCAAACCAAACGTGCCGTAAAACCAAACCTTCAAAAAGTAACTGTCCTTATCGATGGTAAACCTAAAAAAGTTTGGGCTTCAGCTCGTGCATTGAAATCTGGTAAAGTAGAACGCGTTTAATCAGAAATCAGGATCTCTTGGAGGTCCTTTTCTTTTTTCTTCTTTTTTTCTCTTTTTGGACATTTGTATCAACCGATAGGAGAAAGGTGTATCCCTTTTACACGCGCCCTCTTTTATGGTAAAATAGAATATAAAATACTTTTGAGGTAGAAATTATGACAGTAAAAATCAATACAAAAGATGGTCAAATTGAATTGACCGATGATGTCATCGCAACTGTTGTAGGCGGTGCAGCCACTGAAATTTTTGGAGTGGTTGGAATGGCCAGCAAAAAAGCGATTAAAGATAATTTCCAAGCTCTCTTAGGTAAGGAAAACTACTCTAAGGGTGTAGTTGTGAAGACAACAGAAGCAGGAAGTATTGCGGTTGATGTTTACACTGTTTTGAGCTATGGTACAAAGATTAGCGAAGTTTCAAAAAATATTCAAGAGCGTGTCAAATTCAGTTTAGAAAATCAACTTGGAATCACAACGGATACAGTCAACGTCTATATCCAAAACATTAAAATTGTGGGAGAATAATCGTGTCTAAAATTACAACTAGTTTATTTCAAGAAATGGTCCAAGCAGGGGCTACTCGCTTAAATAAACAAGCCGAGTATGTCAATTCATTGAACGTTTTTCCTGTACCCGACGGTGATACTGGAACCAATATGGGAATGACCATTGAAAATGGTGCAAAAGAAGTAGCTGATCGCTCTGCTTCAACTGTGGGAGAAGCAGCAAATATCTTTGCTAAGGGGCTTTTGATGGGAGCGCGTGGAAACTCCGGAGTCATCACTTCTCAGTTGTTCCGCGGATTTTCTCAAAGTGTCAAAGACAAGGATGAATTGGATGGAGCAGCTCTTGCAGCAGCCTTCCAAGCAGGGGTTGAAGTTGCTTATAAAGCAGTTATGAAGCCTGTAGAAGGAACTATCTTGACCGTTTCTCGTGGTGCTGCCATCGGTGCTAAGAAAAAAGCAGAATCTACTAATGATGCGGTTGAAGTCATGCGTGCGGCTCTTGAAGGAGCTAAGACAGCTCTTGCCAAAACACCAGATATGCTTCCTGTCTTGAAGGAAGTCGGTGTAGTGGACTCTGGTGGTCAAGGTTTAGTCTTCATCTATGAAGGGTTCCTATCAGCTTTGACAGGAGAATTCATCGCTTCTGAAGAATTTGTGGCGACTCCAGCAACCATGTCAGAAATGATCAACGCAGAGCACCACAAATCAGTAGCAGGTCATGTGGCAACCGAAGATATCCAATTTGGTTACTGTACAGAGATCATGGTAGCGTTGAAACAAGGCCCAACCTATGTGAAAGACTTTGACTACGACGAATTCCGTAACTATTTGAACAACCTTGGGGATTCTCTATTAGTCGTCAACGATGATGAAATTGTCAAAGTCCATGTCCATACTGAAGATCCAGGTCTTGTCATGCAAGAAGGATTGAAATATGGTAGCTTGGTCAAAGTAAAAGTGGACAACATGCGCAACCAGCATGAAGCACAAGTTGAGAAAGAAGAACGTCAAGCTAAACCAGCTGAAGCAAAAGAATATGCCATCATCGCAGTCGTTGCGGGTGACGGATTAGCGGATATCTTCAAAGCGCAAGGAGTGGATTACATCATCTCTGGTGGCCAAACCATGAACCCTTCAACAGAAGATTTTGTCAAAGCTGTTGAAGAGTTGAATGCGCGCAACATCATTATCTTGCCAAACAATAAAAACATCTTGATGGCTGCTCAATCAGCAGCAGAAGTCATTGAACAACCTGTAGCTGTTGTAGAGACCAAGACCATCCCTCAAGGATTGACCAGTCTTCTTGCCTTCGATGAAAGCAAGTCTATCGAAGAAAATTACGAGCGCATGAGCGCTTCATTGGAAGATGTTGTTTCAGGTAGTGTGACGACAGCCGTTCGTGATACCACTATTGATGGTCTTGAAATCCATGAAAACGACAATCTTGGAATGGTTGATGGTAAAATCGTTGTTTCCAATCCAGATATGATGGAGACCTTGACTGCTACCTTTGATAAGATGTTGGACGAAGATAGTGAAATTGTTACGATCTATATCGGTGAAGATGGTCAAGAAGATCTAGCCAATGAGTTGGCCCAAAACTTGATGGCTAAATATGAAGATGTTGAAGTCGAAATTCATCAAGGAGATCAACCGGTTTACCCATATTTGTTTAGTGTCGAATAATCAAAAAATTTCAAAAATAGAAGGAAAAAGAGCCAAAAAAATGATTTTTTGGCCCTTTTTTTGATAAAAAAAGCTTTATGAAAGCGATTAGAGAGCTGTTTTTAGACAATTTTTATTTGATATGTTATACTTTAGAAAAATAGAAATAGGAGAAAAAGCAAATGAAAAAGGTAATCTGCTTTTTAGGAGCTTTGCTTTTTGTGATGACAGGTTGTGCCACTAAGTCTCAGTCCACAGAAACATCAAAAAGCTCAACCACTACTTCGATAGAAAAAAGTGAAACTGTTACAAGTGAGGCAAAGGAAGAAACCAAGGTTCTCACTGCAGAAATCAATGGCAATCATCATCGCTACACCATCACGACAAAAGGTGATAAGGTTCAGAAATTGAAGTTAGATGTTTTATCGGCCCTACCTGAAAAAATTGCTAGTAATTCAGCTAATCTAAGTCCTGAAGAGATGACAAAAATTATTAATGAAGGCTTGCAGTCAGATTCAGAATACACAGCACTGAAAGACATGGCTGGCTTCAATATCGAATATAAGGTCACTCCAGAGAAAAAATTAGCCTCAACAGTTTCTGTTGATATGGAAACCATTGATTGGGACAAAGTTAAAGACTTATCTTACTTTAAAGATCTCGGTATTGGTGACCTAAAAGACATCAAGGCCTCTACTGTTTTCACAGGATTAAAACTCCACGGTTTCAAAGAAGAAACGCCAGCACCATAGGTTCGGACTCATGTCCGGCCTTTTTTTATTTTCTATGACATTTGTCATGTGAGCCAGTGACAAAATCATCTAGTGGCCATCCTTTCCTTTCGCTATAATAAAGTCAGAAAGTGAGAGGTATAAAAATGAAACAGTGGTTAATGAAAGTTTTTACGATGACGATTATTGGGATGGTCGTTTATTTGATCTTTTCAAAGGATGATAGCCTCTATTACCATTTTCCATGGGAATTGTTTGCGGGAATTGGTATCATGAGCTGGGCTGTTCAAGAAGTGTTGAAAATGGTCAAGGCTGTTAAAAAGGAGATGGAGCAATGAACAAGAAACTAGAAATTGGCTGGATGTTTGCTTTGTGTATGGTCCTCTGGGTAACTGAGCAGATGACGGGTTGGTTCTCTGCCCATTTCCCTAGCTGGTTTTTCCAAACGGTTTGGGGAGTGACCTTGGTCGTCTCTGTCATCATTCCAGCTGGCCAAATCTGGTTGAAAGGAGAGCATCATGAGTGTCATTAGAGTTGAGAGCTTGAAGAAAAGTATTAAAGGGAAAATGATTCTAGAAGATCTTTCTTTCAAGGTTGAACGAGGAGACTGTTTGGCCTTGATTGGGCCAAACGGAGCAGGGAAGACAACCTTGATGAATTGCCTCCTAGGAGATATAAAGGCAACAGCTGGAATCATTGAAGTGGAGGGAAAAGCTCCTGGTCATCCTCAATTAAAGGCTAGTGTCTCTTATCTTCCTCAAGAGAATGCCATCGTGCAAAAGCTAACCGTGCAGGAACTGATCAGCTTCTTTCGCTCTATTTATCCCCAACCCTTAACGGTCAATGAAATCGATGATCTATTGCGTTTTAGTTCAGAACAGAAGAGACAATTGGCTAGTAAGCTGTCTGGTGGACAAAAACGTCTCCTATCTTTTGTACTGACCTTGATTGGTCGTCCCAGTCTTCTGTTTTTGGATGAGCCGACGTCTGCTATGGATACGTCCACTCGCCAACGCTTTTGGGAAATCGTTGAGCATTTAAAAGATCAAGGTGTGACCATTGTCTATTCTTCCCATTACATCGAGGAAGTTGAGCACACGGCCGACCGGATTCTGGTCTTGCATCAGGGGCGTTTGCTTCGGGATACGACTCCTCTCGCTATGAGAAGCGAAGAAGTAGAAAAACATTTCACCCTGCCTTTGCGCTACCAAGCTCTAGTGGCAGGGATGGACGGAATTGGTCAAGTGACGGTCAAATCCGATGCCCTCCAAGTTGTGACAGGCGATGCCAATCACTTGTGGACGCGATTGCAAGAAGAAGGATGTTCGATCCAAGAGATCGAAGTCACCAATCGAAGTTTATTGGATTCTATTTTTGAAAATACAAAGGAAGTAGGTTGAGAAGATGAAACGCATGAAAGCTCTCGGCGTGGTTGAGTGGCATTTGACCAGACGCCAAGCCATTTATTATTTATTATCAATAGGGATGCCCACGGCCTTTTATCTCTTCTTTTCAGGGATGTACCAGGACACACCAGGTGCACCGGCTCACTTTATGAGGGATTATCTCCTCTCCATGACGGCTTTTTCCATGATGTCTACGGCTCTATTTTCCTTTCCAACAGTTCTTGAAACCGATCGACTCAATAATTGGCAAAAAGTCTTGCGCCATACCCCGGTATCTATGGTAGAATATTATCTAATAAAGGTTGCGGGTCTCTTTGTAGACTTTCTCCTATCCATTGGGGTCGTCTTTACCGTGGGTCATGTGGTGCGGCATGTGAACATGTCTCTACAGGATTGGGTCTTAGCGGCCTTCCTTCTCATCCTAGGAAGTCTAGCTTTTGTAGCTATCGGTCTGGTCTTGACCTTGCTTCCTTCCAGTCAATTGATGTCGGTTGCGGGCAATCTCCTCTATATGGGACTGGCTGTTATGGGTGGCCTATGGATGCCTATTAGTGTCTTTCCAGAATGGATGCAAGCTATTGGCAAATGCCTGCCAACCTATCAATTGATGGAACTGATCAAGACCTTTTTAAATAAGGGGCAGGTCAATGGCTTTGCTAGTCTCTATTTAAGCTTGTTTACCTTGGTCTTGTTTACCCTTGTCATCGTCTATCGTCGTCATTCTGAGGTTCGTGCATGATTGAAAAACTCAAGCGTATTCATTATATGTTTTACGCTAGCCTAGTCTTTATGGGATTCCCATTTATCTCTATTTTATTGGGTGAGGTTCCCTACTGGCACTTCTTTTTAGCCCTCTTGTTTATTGCTTCCTATCTAGGAATCTTGATTACTGAAAACAAAAAGCTGATCTGGATTTGTTGGCTGTACCTCCTAGCCTATGTAGCAGGAAATACTCTTTTTATTAATGCCAACTATTTTTGGTTTTATTTCTTCATCAGCAACCTATTGGTCTATCACTTTGAGATTCGCAATTTTCGCTCTCCTTATCTTTGGACAGTTTTTCTATCACAATTCCTACTTTTTGGAGTTATCTTTTTCAAACAGAATGCGATGGAGTATGAATGGGTATTTTTAATCATCATTTTCTTCTTTACCCATGCCATGACTTACGGCATGGTTCGGATTCGGATGATGGAAGAGTTGAAAGCTGACCATGCCAAGCAAAATGCCCAGATCAATCTCTTGCTGGCAGAAAACGAGCGCCATCGGATTGGCCGTGATCTACATGACAGTCTGGGTCACACCTTTGCTATGCTCAGTGTCAAGGCAGACCTGGCTGATCAATTCTTAGCATTGGGTCAGGTTGAGAAGGCGCAGGAGCAGGTGCAAGAGATTCAAGCCATTAGTCAAGAGTCCATGCACCAAGTCCGAGAGATTGTGGAGAACTTGAAGCAGCGAACCCTGGCAAGAGAGCTGGAAACCGTCAAGCAAATGCTAGAAGTGGCGCAAGTCAAAGTGGAGATCCAAAATGAGCTCGACACAGCTAGTATCTCGCCGATCCTAGAGTCTGCTCTGGCTATGGTGTCTCTGGAATTAGCCACTAATATGATCAAGCATGCCAAAGCAACGCAAGCCCTTCTCTCTTATCGCTCCACCGAAACAGGGGTGGAAATGATCGCAGAAGATAATGGCATCGGCTTTGCCAAGGTCTCCGATAAGGACCTACACTCGATCCGCGAACGGATTGCCTTGTTGGGAGGAGAGCTGGATATCAGTCATCAATACAAGCCGACCCGGATAGAAATACGAATCCCCTATCAAGAAAGGAAATAAGATGCGCTTATTAGTTGCAGAAGACCAAAGTATGTTGCGCGATGCCCTCTGCCAGCTCTTGCTTTTGCAAGAGGATGTAGAAGAAGTCTTGCAAGCTGGAGATGGGCAAGAAGCCATTCGCTTACTCGAAACCCATCCAGTTGATATTGCTATTTTAGATATTGAGATGCCGATCAAAACAGGACTAGAAGTGTTGGAATGGGCCAAAAGTCAACAACCCCAGCTCAAGGTTGTCATCGTTACCACCTTTAAACGACCGGGTTACTTTGAGCGGGCCCTCAAGGCTGGAGTCGATGCCTATGTCTTAAAAGAACGTCGCATTACAGATTTGATGGCAACACTTCATACGGTTTTGGCAGGGCAAAAAGAATATTCTCCTGAATTAATGGAGGGAATCCTAACCCATCCCAATCCTCTAAGCTCTCAGGAGCAAGCAGTCCTAAAAGAAGTTGCAAAGGGAGCTTCTAATCAAGAAATTGCGGATCGTTTATTTCTCTCTAACGGGACTATCCGCAATTATATGTCGGCTATTCTGACCAAATTGAATGCAGAGAACCGGACCGAGGCGGCGAAAATCGCCCAAGAAAAGGGTTGGTTATAAGGAAGAAAAGAGAGTGGGACAGAAATCGGTAATTCGTTAGAATTCGATTTCGTCGTCCCACCTCCGCACAGTTGAGTAGGGCTGTAAAAGCTGATGAAATCAGCCTAGTAGAGCCCACTCAACCACTGCGTCTTGCTCGACAATCCAAAGACAATTGAGAGGCTAGGACTTTTGTCCCAGCCTCTTTTTTGATTAGATTTGTCAATTTATTAGGAGAGCTCTCATTATTCGGATTTGGATAGAAAATTCAGAAAATTTGTGATTTTTACTTGAAAAGTTATATGAAAAAAGGTATGATAGTAGCATGCTCATTTGATAATCAAAGAAACAGAAAGGAGAGACATGGAGAAAATTACCTTAGAAACTGCAAAGACAGGCTCAGAGCTTGTGCTAGAAACGCTTCGAGACCTTGGAATCGATACCATTTTTGGTTATCCAGGTGGAGCGGTTTTGCCCCTTTATGATGCTATTTATAGTTTTAAAGGGATCAAACACATTCTTGGTCGACATGAACAAGGGTGCTTGCATGAAGCTGAAGGCTACGCCAAATCAACTGGGAAGCTAGGTGTGGCCGTCGTCACAAGTGGACCTGGAGCAACCAATGCCATTACAGGGATTGCGGATGCCATGAGTGATAGCGTTCCTCTTCTTGTGTTTACTGGTCAGGTCAACCGTTCTGGGATTGGAAAAGATGCCTTTCAAGAGGCAGATATTGTTGGGATTACCATGCCGATTACCAAGTACAATTACCAAGTACGTGAGACAGCGGATATTCCACGGGTTATCACGGAAGCCGTTCATATTGCGACAACTGGGCGTCCAGGACCTGTCGTCATTGACCTTCCAAAAGATGTCTCTGCCTTAGAAACAGATTATATTTACAATCCGGCCATCAATATTCCAAGTTACCAGCCGACTATTGAACCAAATGAATTACAGATTAAGAAAATCTTGAAGCAACTTGGCAAGGCTAAACAGCCAGTTCTTTTAGTTGGTGGTGGCGTCAGCTATGCAGAAGCGGCGGACGAATTGGTAGCCTTGGCTGAGCGCTATCAGATTCCTGTGGTAACTAGTCTTCTAGGACAGGGAACGATTGCGACCAGTCATCCTCTCTTCCTTGGGATGGGAGGTATGCACGGTTCCTTTGCAGCCAACATTGCCATGACCGAAGCGGATTTTATGATTAGCATCGGTTGTCGTTTTGATGATCGTCTGACAGGAAATCCAAAAACCTTTGCGAAGAATGCCAAAGTCGCTCACATTGACATTGACCCGGCAGAGATTGGTAAAATCATTGCAGTTGATATTCCAGTCGTTGGCGATGCAAAAAAAGCCCTACAACAGTTGTTAGCAGAGCCGTTGGTTCATAACAATACGGAGAAATGGGTTGAGAAGGTTACCAAAGATAAAAATCGGGTTCGTTCTTATGATAAGAAAGAACGTGTCGTCCAACCCCAAGCGGTTATTGAACGTGTTGGTGAGTTGACTAAGGGGGATGCCATCGTCGTGACAGACGTTGGACAACACCAAATGTGGGCAGCTCAGTACTACCCATATCAAAATGAACGGCAGTTGGTGACTTCTGGTGGACTAGGAACCATGGGATTCGGTGTGCCAGCCGCTATTGGTGCTAAGATTGCCAATCCGGATAAAGAAGTCGTACTCTTTGTCGGAGATGGTGGTTTCCAGATGACCAACCAGGAATTGGCTATCTTGAATGTTTACAAGATTCCAATCAAGGTCATCATGCTCAACAACCATTCACTGGGGATGGTTCGTCAGTGGCAAGAAGCCTTCTATGATGGACGGACATCAGAGTCTGTCTTTGAAACCTTGCCTGACTTCCAATTAATGGCCCAAGCCTACGGGATTAAAAACTACAAATTTGATAATCCTGAAACCCTTGAGAAAGATTTAGAAGTCATTACCGAAGATGTACCGATGTTTATCGAGATTGACATTTCTCGTAAAGAGCATGTATTACCGATGGTACCAGCTGGTAAGAGCAATCATGAGATGTTGGGGGTGAAGTTTAATGCGTAGAATGTTAACAGCCAAACTTCAAAACCGGTCTGGGGTCCTCAATCGTTTTACCGGTGTCTTGTCGAGACGCCAAGTCAATATTGAGAGTATCTCAGTAGGGGCAACAGAAAATCCTAATGTATCACGGATTACTATTATCATTGATGTCGCATCTCATGATGAAGTGGAACAAATCATCAAGCAACTCAATCGCCAGGTCGATGTGATTCGCGTTCGAGATATCACAGATAAACCTCACCTAGAACGTGAAGTGATTCTGATCAAGGTCTCAGCGCCTGCAGAGAAACGGGCAGAATTGCTGGCTATTATCCAGCCTTTCCGCGCGACTGTGGTAGACGTAGCTCCGAGCTCCATCACCGTGCAGATGACAGGGAATGCAGAGAAGAACGAAGCTCTTCTGCGTGTCATTCGTCCTTATGGGATTAAGAATGTCGCACGGACTGGTGCAACTGGATTTACCCGCGACTAATACTCTTCGAAAATCTCTTCAAATCACGTCAGCTTCGCCTTGCCGTAGGTATATGTTACTGACTTCGTCAGTCTTATTTACAACCTCGAAGCAGTGATTCGAGCAACCTACAGCTAGCTTTCTAATTTGCTTTTTGATTTTCATTGAGTAAAAAATAACCTAAATTTGTTAAAATAGCCTAACAGGCAATAAATATAGAAAAGAGAGAAAAAACAATGGCAGTAAAAATGGAATATGAAAAAGATGTTAAAGTAGCAGCACTTGACGGTAAGAAAATTGCTGTGATCGGTTATGGATCACAAGGGCATGCCCATGCTCAAAACTTACGTGATTCAGGTCACGATGTGATCATCGGGGTTCGTCCTGGTAAATCTTTTGAGAAAGCAAAAGAAGATGGTTTTGATACTTACACAGTAGCAGAAGCAACTAAATTGGCGGATGTCATCATGATCTTGGCACCAGACGAAATCCAACAAGAATTGTACGAAACAGAAATTGCGCCAAACTTGGAAGCTGGTAACGCTGTTGGTTTTGCTCATGGTTTCAACATTCACTTCGAATTCATCAAAGTTCCTGCAGATGTTGACGTCTTCATGTGTGCGCCTAAAGGACCAGGACACTTGGTACGTCGTACCTATGAAGAAGGATTTGGTGTGCCAGCGCTTTACGCTGTCTACCAAGATGCTACAGGAAATGCTAAAGATATCGCCATGGACTGGTGTAAAGGTGTTGGTTCAGCACGCGTTGGTCTTTTGGAAACAACTTATAAAGAAGAAACGGAAGAAGATTTGTTTGGTGAACAAGCCGTTCTTTGTGGTGGGTTGACTGCTCTTATCGAAGCAGGTTTCGAAGTCTTGACGGAAGCTGGATACGCTCCAGAATTGGCTTACTTCGAAGTTCTTCACGAAATGAAATTGATCGTTGACTTGATCTACGAAGGTGGATTCAAGAAAATGCGTCAATCAATTTCAAATACTGCTGAATACGGTGACTATGTATCAGGCCCACGTGTCATCACTGAGCAAGTAAAAGAAAACATGAAGGCTGTCCTTGCTGATATCCAAAGCGGTAAATTTGCTAATGACTTTGTGAACGACTACAAAGCAGGTCGTCCGAAAATGACAGCTTACCGTGAACAAGCTGCTAACCTTGAAATCGAAAAAGTTGGTGCAGAATTGCGTAAAGCAATGCCATTCGTCGGAAAAAACGATGACGATGCATTTAAGATTTACAACTAAGCCATCGAGATTGAAGTTGGGAGAAATCCCAACTTCTTTTTCATCAATGGTAGAGATGGTTTGGAAGGTGTTTTCAACCACTTAGCAGAATCTGTATGAAGAGACGTGCCATTGCGAGCATTTTGGGTGATTTTTCTGAAAATTTGGAAAACACGATGAAATTTTTGCAGTCTTTTGATATAATTAGATGAAATAAGGAGAAGAAGAGGAAAACATGATAACATCGAAAGATATTATTAAAGCCCACAAGGTTTTAAAAGGTGTGGTTGTTGAGACTCCCTTAGATTATGATCATTACTTATCTGAAAAGTATGGAGCGAAAATCTATTTAAAAAAGGAAAATGCCCAGCGGGTACGTTCCTTTAAAATTCGTGGTGCCTACTATGCAATTTCTCAGCTGACTGCTAAAGAAAGAGAGCGAGGAGTTGTCTGTGCCTCCGCGGGCAACCACGCTCAAGGAGTTGCTTACACCTGCCGGGAGATGAAAATCCCAGCAACCATCTTTATGCCCATTACGACACCTCAGCAGAAGATTAGCCAGGTTCGTTTCTTCGGTGGAGAGTATGTGACCATTAAATTAGTAGGAGATACCTTTGATGCTTCTTCTAAGGCAGCGCAGGAATACACCGAGGTTAAGAACTGTACCTTCATTGATCCATTTGATGATGCCAACGTCCAAGCGGGTCAAGGGACTGTAGCCTACGAAATCCTAGAGGAAGCTAAAAAAGAGTCGATTGACTTTGATGCTGTGTTAGTACCAGTTGGTGGGGGAGGTCTCATCGCCGGAGTATCCACCTATATCAAGGAACAAGCGCCGGAAATCGAGGTGATTGGGATCGAAGCAGATGGCGCTCGGTCGATGAAGGCAGCCTTTGAAGCCGGAGGTCCAGTAAAACTCAAACAGATTGATAAGTTTGCGGATGGGATTGCTGTTCAAAAGGTTGGTCAGTTGACTTATGAAGCAACGAAAAAAAATGTTGAGACCTTGATTGGCGTCAACGAGGGCTTGATTTCCGAAACCTTGATTGATCTTTATTCTAAGCAAGGCTTGGTTGCAGAACCAGCTGGAGCTGTCAGTGTTGCGGCTTTAGAAGTATTGAGAGAGTATATCAAAGGGAAGACCATTTGTTGTGTGATTTCTGGTGGGAACAATGACATTAACCGGATGCCAGAGATGGAAGAGCGGGCTTTGATCTATGATGGTATCAAACACTATTTCATTGTTAATTTCCCGCAACGTCCAGGAGCCTTGAGAGAGTTTGTAAATGATATCTTAGGTCCAAATGACGATATCACGCGGTTTGAGTACATCAAACGGGCAAGTAAAGGGACTGGGCCAGTCTTGATTGGTGTCGCTTTGGCAGATAAGCATGACTATGCAGGACTGATCAATCGGATTGAACAATTCGACCCTTCTTTCATTAACTTAAATGGAAATGAAACCCTCTATAACATGTTGGTATGATGGATTCTTTAACAAAGAATCACTTCTAAAAAGTAAATAAAATATAAAGGAGAATCAGGAAATGATTTGGATTTTTCTATTGGCTATTCTAGTAGTTGGAGCTACTGTATTCATTAGCTCGCTCTATGTGGTGAAACAACAATCTGTTGCGATTATTGAGCGTTTTGGACGCTATCAAAAGATCAGCAACAGTGGGATTCATGTCCGTGCACCATTTGGAATCGATAAAATTGCGGCGCGTGTGCAATTGCGTCTCTTGCAAAGCGAGATTGTGGTCGAAACAAAGACACAAGATAACGTATTTGTTACCATGAATGTAGCGACACAATACCGCGTAAATGAAAACAATGTAACGGATGCTTACTACAAATTGATGCGCCCAGAAGCTCAGATCAAATCTTACATCGAAGATGCCTTGCGCTCATCTGTTCCCAAGTTGACCTTGGATGAATTGTTCGAGAAAAAAGATGAAATCGCCCTTGAGGTTCAAAAGCAAGTAGCTGAAGAAATGTCGACCTATGGGTACATTATCGTAAAAACCTTGATTACTAAAGTTGAACCAGATGCTGAAGTTAAGCAATCTATGAACGAGATTAATGCGGCTCAACGGAAACGTGTGGCAGCCCAAGAACTGGCAGAAGCTGATAAGATCAAGATTGTTACAGCAGCCGAGGCAGAAGCTGAAAAGGATCGTCTTCACGGGGTCGGGATTGCAGAACAACGGAAGGCTATCGTAGATGGTTTGGCTGATTCTATCAAGGAATTGAAAGATACCAATGTGAATTTGACAGAAGAACAGATTATGTCCATTCTTTTGACCAACCAATATTTGGATACTTTGAATAACTTTGCAGAAAAGCAAGGAACCAATACCCTCTTCTTACCAGCAAATCCGGATGGCGTAGAGAATATTCGTACTCAAATACTTTCAGCTTTAAAAGCAAAATAATAAAATATCTGACTTTTTTAAAATTGTTCGTACTTTCAGCTATTATGGTTGACAAAATATGCAAAAAATTTTATATTAGTATTGGAAATAATAATATAGGAGAATGATCATGGCTAAATCGAACTTCGAAAAAGTGGAATCAGTTGTTGGTTGGGTACGTGATAAAAAGATCACTGGGTATCGTATCAGTAAAGAAACGAACGCCCGTGAAATGTCTATCATTGCACTTGCGCAAGGTCGTGCAAAAGTGAAAAACATCTCGTTTGAAACTGCGCTTGGCTTAATCGATTTTTATGATAAGAATCATCAAAAATTTGAAAATTAAAATACTATATAAAAAAGAAGGGAACAAGCTTCCCTTCTTTTTTATATAGTATAAATCAGGATATCGTAGGAAAGTATCACTAGCTGGATCCCTGGCTATTAAAGGATTTTAACAAGTTTATGTGTGGAATTTCACTTTCATTTAATGGTATTCGAAAACTCCCTCATCGGAATCATTCCAGTGAGGGAGTTTGTTTTAATTTAAGAAACGTTGTAAGAATTCTTTGGTCCGTTCTTCTTTTGGATTGGTAAAGATTTCTTTTGGATCACCTTGTTCAGCGATGACCCCTTTGTCCATAAAGATAACACGACTTGAGACGTCTCGGGCAAATTCCATTTCGTGGGTGACCACGATCATGGTTAGGCCTTCTTTGGCTAAGTCTTGCATAATTTTAAGAACTTCTCCGACCATTTCAGGGTCCAGAGCTGAGGTTGGTTCATCAAACAAAATGGCATCAGGATCCATAGAAAGGGCTCGAGCGATAGCCACCCGTTGCTTTTGGCCGCCTGAGAGTTGTTTTGGACGAGCAGCCCAATAAGGTTCTCCCATGCCAACTTTCTCTAAGTTCGCTTTAGCAATTTTCTCTGCTGTTTCACGATCACGCTTGAGAACGGTTGTTTGTGCCACAATGGTATTTTCCAAGACATTTAAGTTTTCAAATAGATTGAAGCTTTGGAAAACCATGCCCAATTTTTCCCGATAGTGGGTGAGATCGTAATCAGGATCAAGAACGTTCTGTCCCCGGTAGAGGATTTCTCCATCAGTCGGAGTTTCTAAGAGATTAATGGAGCGAAGGAAGGTAGATTTCCCGCTACCAGAGCTCCCAATGATGGAGATAACTTCGCCCTTCTCAACAGAAAGAGAGATGTCCTTCAAAACTTCGTTTTGACCGTAGGATTTTTTTAAGTGTTTGATTTCAAGTATTTTTTCTGCCATTATTTCACCTCTTTGACTTGCATTTGATTGGCACCAGTTGTGTAGGTATCAGAGTCTAAGCGACGTTCGATGTATCGAAGGATACGGGTAATGGTGAAAGTCAGGATAAAGTAAATTACCGCAATAATGGTAAAGGTTGGGAAGTATTGGTAGTTTTGAGTTGCGACCGTATTTCCTGTAAAGTAGAGTTCAACCACAGAGATAACATTCAAGACAGATGTATCCTTGATGTTGATGACAAATTCATTCCCTGTCGCTGGCAAGATATTCCGAACGACCTGTGGGAGAACGACCTTGCGCATGGTTTGTCCATGGGTCATCCCCAGAGCGGTAGCCGCTTCAAACTGGCCAGTATCCACTGCTAAGATTCCTCCACGAACAATCTCACTCATATAAGCTCCTGTGTTGATCGAAACAATAAAGATAGCAGCCCAGGTACGATCCAAGGAAATGTTAAAGGCTTGGGCTGAACCGTAGAAAATAACCATGGATTGAACGATCATCGGAGTACCACGGAAGATTTCAATGTAGACATTGAGGAACCAGCCAAAGAATTTTTGTAAGGCAGCCAGAGCCTTGTTTTTAGACGTAGGAGCAGTCCGGAAGACACCGATTAACAAACCGATGATCAAGCCAGCAATGGTCCCTGTCATAGAGATTAAGAGGGTCATTCCAGTTCCTCGTAAGAACTGCGGGCCATTATCTTTCAAAATCTTCATCATTTGGCTGAAGAAAGTCTGCTCATCATCGCTAGCATCGCTGGAAGCTGGTTGCTTCTCAATCATGTCATCCATGAGTTTGACTTGGTCTTCAGCCGAAATTTTAGCTAGTGTAGCATTGACTTGGTCGATTCGACTGTCGCCTTTTTTCATCCCGATAGCAATGGTCGCATCTTCCTCCCCGACTTCAAAACCTTTTTTGAATTGGATCATCTTAAATTTTGAATTAGCAGATTCAGCTGTCAAGGCTTCTGGACGCTCAGAAACATAGGCATCAATAACGCCAGATTCTAAAGCTTGACGCATCTGGGCGAAATCCCCCATAGCGGTTTCTTGTTTGGCACCCTTGAGTTGGGAGATGAGAGAATAGAGGTAGACCCCTTGTTGAGAGGTGACCTTTGCATCCTTGAAGTCATCTAGACTAGTGGCATTCGCATAGTTTCCGTCTTTACGCACCAGCATGACCGGCTCACTGGTATAGTAGCTATTAGAGAAAGCGACCTCTTTCTTGCGCTCGGCAGTCGGACTCATTCCAGCGATGATCATATCAATTTTACCAGAAGTGAGGGCGGGGATTAGTCCGTTCCAAGATGTTTTAACGATCAGAGGTTTTTTACCTAGTCCCTCAGCAACCTTTTTTGCGATTTGGACATCGTATCCGTTGGCATATTGGTTGGTGCCATCAATCTTCACGGCTCCATTTGCATCATCCTCTTGGGTCCAGTTGAAAGGAGCGTAGGCGGCTTCCATCCCGATCCGGAGATATTCGTCTGCTTTTACAATATGGCTCATTCCCAGGCATAAAAGTAGTCCGGTAAAGAGAGCATAAATTGTTTTTTTCATGTAGTCTCCTCTTCCTATATAAATAGTATCATCTTATTGTACAGGAAATTGGCCTACTTTTCAAACCTGATAGCCTTTTCATAAAAAATGCTATAATATACCAAAGGAGTATAGGAAAATGAAAAAAATTCTGTATGTTCTATTTGCAGTGATGACCTGTCTATTTGTAACGGGTCTTGTCAAGGCGGATGGTCCTTCCTATGAGATTCAGTCTTATCGGGGGACTTTAATCTTGGAAACTTGGGACGATGCTACTTATGAGGAAGAATTGGTCTATCATTTTACAACTTCCTATAATGGTCAATATGTCACCTTGGGATCAGCGGGTAAAATGCCTCAAGGTTTTGAAATAGTAACTCCTCCCCTGGTGGAAGTAGAAGGCAGAACCTTGTCACAAGAACCAGAAGTTCAAAATTTAGGTGATGGTTATCAGGTTAAGATTTACAATGGCGGAAGCGCAGGGGATACTGTTAAGGTGAAGGTTACCTGGCAGTTAAAAAACCTGCTCTATGTTCATCGGGATATCTTGTTATTGAACTGGAAGCCGATCAGTGATGGGGATCAGGGGGTCAAAAAAGTAGAGTTACAGATTATCCCGAAATTTGCTTCAGAGGTTTCAAAATCAGAATTAAATATTCATACATCTTATATGGGTCCAGATGCATCGATACAGAAGGAAGGTGTCAACTATATTGCGAGCTTAAAAAATTTAAAGCGCAAAGAAGGTGTTGAAATTTATGCTTACTGGTTGAAATCGGATGTAGCTTCCTTTGGGGAATCAGATAGAGATACAGGCTTGATGGAGGAGGCCAACTATCATCGGACGGAAGCTGGAATTGTTCAAAAACGGACCTGGATTCGCCTATTTATGAAGGTCCTACTTCCAATCCTTGTTCTGCTCTTCCTTCTTCTTGCTATTTATTATCGTCATCGTTTCATGAAATCTGTTACTTCTACCAAGGTTTTTCCGAAAAATAGTCGCTTGTATGAGATTCCAAATAACGTTGCGCCTCTACTAATGGCTTCAATAGTTTATTCTACAGAGCTAGATGAAATCTCTCCAACCAAAAAACACGCTCGGGGAACCTTTAAATTTGATCAGTTGGTGCAAGCTACCTTACTTGATTTGATTGATCGAAAAAATATCATCTGTGAGCAATACGACACTCATACAGTTTTAACGATTCAAAATGAAGATACATTGGATGAATTTGAGCGAGAGTTTCTTAGACTTGCATTCGGTTCTCAAAAATATTGTAGAACAGATGACTTGTTTTCAGATTATGAAATTTCAGATTCTCTCTATAAATATGCCTCTAAGAAAGATCAAGATGAGATTCGTGAGCGAGGAAAACAAGCGCAAAATCGGATTGATGCAGCAATTTCTCGTGTCTCTCAAGCTGTTCAGCAGAAGATCCAAACATTTACCCTTCCTTCTTATTATCGTCCCTTAGAGGCTGGGGAGGAAAGTGCAGGACGTAAAAGTCTCTTCTTTGGATGGGCTGCATGGAGCATTGCCTTGGTAGCTGGTTTAGTAGCTTATTTTGTCTTAAACTGGCTCTCTATTTTTTGTGTGCTATATGTGTTGGTGATGTGGATCCTTCCGACATCCTTCCAAGGGAAGTTCAGCCTCTATCAACGGGATGGGGTCCCAACGGAGATCGGGGCTGAGCAACGCTATTATTGGGATAGTTTCCGTAATATGTTGCGGGATATCGCTCATTTGGAAGAAGCAGAAATTCAATCGCTGGTTTTATGGAATCGCTTATTAGTCTATGCCACTCTGTTTGGTTTTGCAGATCAAGTAAGCAAAGTGATGAAGCTTCGTCAAATCCACTTAGATAACCCAAGTATGGATGCCTATGTCTACACTCCGTTTCGTAGTAATCTAATCCATTCCAGCCGTCTCTTATCTAATTATGGAACGACTGCTACAACCGCTAGTCATTTTACAGTATCTTCAGGCGGTAGTTCTGGGGGTGGTTTCTCTGGAGGCGGTGGAGGCGGTGGCTTCGGTGCTTTTTAGAGTGACAAATGTGCCGTCTAGCCACTGTTGTGTTTACAATTTCATAGGAGGCTGGGACAAAAGTCCTAGCCTCTCAATTGTCTTTGGATTGTCGAGCAAGACGCAGTGGTTGAGTGGTCTCTACTACGCTGATTTTATCAGCTTTTACAGCCCTACTCAACTGTGCGGAGGTGGGACGACGAAATCGAATTCGAACGAATTACCGATTTCTGTCCCACTCTCTTTTAGTCTATGCATCCTTGCAAGCGCATCTGGTTCTATGACTAGAAATGTGTTATAATATAGCAAATGTAAGTTTAGGAGAAAAAGATGTTTATCATTGAACTGATAAAAGCGATTCTTTTTGGAATTGTTGAAGGAGTCACAGAGTGGCTTCCAATCTCAAGTACAGGTCATTTGATTTTGATTCAAGACTTTATCCAGTTTAAGGATCAAAACCCTGCCTTTATGGAGATGTTTAATGTCGTTATTCAGCTAGGTGCCATTATGGCTGTCGTTGTGATTTACTTCGACAAGCTGTATCCATTTAAGCCTGGAAAATCGAAAAAAGAGGTAAGACGGACTTGGCAATTGTGGGCCAAAGTTGCTGTGGCGACTCTACCGTTGCTCTTTGTCTTTAAATTGGATGATTGGTTTGAAGCTCATTTTCATAACTCTTTTTCTGTAGCCATCATGCTGATTACCTATGGTTGGGCCTTTATTTACCTTGAAAAACGGGAGCAAGTAGAGCCGGAAGTGACGGAATTACACAAGTTGCCTTATAAGACAGCTCTCTATATTGGATTGTTCCAAGTCTTGTCGCTTTTCCCAGGAACCAGTCGGTCAGGTGCAACAATTGTAGGTGGTTTGGTCAATAGAGTTAGTCGCTCAGTTGTGACAGAATTCACCTTTTATCTGGGGATTCCTGCCATGTTTGGGGCTAGTCTATTAAAGGTCGCTAAGTTTGTCTTGGGAGGAAATGCTTTAAGCTTCAGCCAAGGAACAATCCTTTTAGTTGCTATGGCGGTAGCCTTCGGTGTTAGTATGGTAGCGATTCGCTTCTTGACAGACTATGTCAAAACTCATGACTTCACAGTTTTTGGGAAATATCGGATTGTTCTGGGAGCGATTTTGCTTGTCTACGCAGTGATTAAAATCTTTATCTAATAATGAAATTGGAGTGCTTCTTCCTTTTCTTCAAACTGCTATGTTTATGGGGGAGGAAGTGCTCTTTTATTTAAGTCTTGTTTCGTATCTAAGGTGGGGGGTCATGTTTTGAAAAATATGTCCCTTTTTAGTATAATAGAAAGACTAATAGTATGAGGTGCAGTCATGAAGATGAAGCAAATCAGTGATTCAACCATTAAAATCACGATTCAATTAGAGGATTTAGAAGAACGGGGCATGGAAATGGCCGATTTTTTGGTGCCTCAAGAAAAAACAGAAGAATTTTTCTATACCATCTTAGATGAATTAGAAATGCCAGAAAGTTTCTTAGACAGTGGTATGTTAAGTTTTCGAGTGACCCCTAAGCCAGATAAACTCGATGTTTTTGTGACCAAATCAAAAATTGATCAGCATTTAAATTTTGAAGATTTTTCCGATTTGCCTGATATGGAAGAATTGTCGCAAATGTCTCCGGACGAATTTATCAAAACCTTGGAAAAAACCATCTCTGAAAAGAGTAAGGGAGACGGCGATGCGATCCGTCATTTAGAAGCTGAGGAATTGGCTGACGAAAATCAGCTTTCAGAAGAAGATACATCAAATCATCCAGTAGATACACGGTATATTTATTATATCCTCCAGTTTTCTCAGTTAGAAGAAGTGATTCGGTTTACAAAAACAGTTCATTATGCTGTTGAGACTTCTGAACTTTATAAAATGGACGGGATGTACTATTTAACCATCCTGATCGATTTGGAAGGGTGTCCGCAGGATTATCCAGGTTGGCTTTTGGCAACCATGCGTGAATATGCGGAAGATACAGATACTACTAGAGCTGTCCTTCAGGAACATGGCCATCTCTTGCTCGTCTCAGATGCTATTCACGAACTTCAAAAGGTTAATTTGGTATGATTACTTTTCCGTTACAATTTATCCTGGTCCTGATTGCAACTTTTTTGATCAGTTTGATTCTAACTCCCTTTGTGAGGTTATTGGCGTTTAAAATAGATGCTGTAGACTATCCAAATGCGCGTCGGATCAATAAGAAACCCATGCCCAGCGCTGGTGGTTTAGCTATTATTCTTGCTTTTACCATTGCAACCGTCATTTTGTTGCCGATGATTACAAAGGGGCATGTAGCTAAGACATCTTATCTGACCTATACCGTACCAGTTGTCGTTGGAGGATGGATTATTGGCCTGACTGGTTTAGTCGATGACATAAAAGAATTATCACCGCGGTTAAAGATGCTGGGGATTTTCCTAGGAGCTAGTGTAATCTGGTTTTTTACAGATTTTCGCTTAAATGATTTCAAGATACCTTTCGGGGGACCATTTCTTCATTTTGATCCTTGGTTATCGTATATTTTAACAGTCATTTGGATCATTTCTATTACCAATGCAGTCAACCTAATTGATGGTTTGGATGGCCTGGTCAGTGGAGTTTCAATTATTTCCTTGGTGACGATGGGGATTGTTTCTCATTTCTTTCTCCCAGTGCCCAATCTCTTTTTGACCATGACGATTTTTGTCTTAGTCATGGCCATTGCTGGTTTCTTCCCCTTTAATTATCATCCAGCGATTCTTTATTTAGGGGATACAGGAGCCCTCTTCATTGGTTTTATGATCGCTGTTTTGTCCTTGCAAGGTCTTAAGAATGCGACAGCTGTTGCGGTTGTTACGCCGATGATTATCTTGGGAGTTCCAATTACGGATACCTTTTTAGCAATTGTCCGTCGGACTCTCTCTGGTCAGAAGTTTTATGCACCAGATCGGAATCACTTGCACCATCGTTTACTTTCTTTGGGCTTAACGCATCGAGGAACCGTTTTGGTTATCTATGGAATTTCGATGATTTTTGCTATGATCTCTCTGCTGTTGAATATCTCTACTCGTATCGGCGGAGTTCTTCTTGTCATTGGTTTGGTATTAGGGGTAGAGCTCTTAGCGGAATTAATTGGAGTCCTAGGTCCTCACCATAGTCCGCTCCTCAATTGTTTACGCTATATAGGGAATTCTGCCTATCGAGAGGAAGTTCGACAAAATAGAAAAAACAAGACTAAATAAGAACGATTCTAAACACAAGAAAAGCCTTTTAGGCTTTTTTTTGTTATACTAGATAAGACAAAACTCTATAGCAGAAAGGAATACAAATGTCAGTATTAGAGATTAAAGATCTTCATGTAGAAATTGAAGGCAAGGAAATTTTAAAAGGCGTGAACTTGACCCTTAAAACAGGAGAAATCGCAGCCATTATGGGTCCTAACGGAACAGGGAAATCAACCCTATCTGCAGCTATCATGGGGAATCCAAACTATGAAGTCACCAAAGGTGAAATTCTATTTGATGGAGTAAATATCCTTGAGTTGGAAGTAGATGAGCGTGCTCGTATGGGACTTTTCCTTGCTATGCAATATCCATCAGAAATTCCAGGAATTACCAATGCTGAATTCCTTCGTGCAGCTATGAATGCTGGAAAAGAAGAGGACGAAAAAATTTCTGTTCGTGATTTTATCACAAAATTGGATGAAAAAATGGAACTTCTCAACATGAAGGAAGAAATGGCAGAGCGTTATTTGAATGAAGGCTTTTCAGGTGGTGAGAAAAAACGCAATGAAATTCTGCAATTGTTGATGTTGGAACCGAAGTTTGCTCTTCTTGATGAGATTGACTCTGGTTTGGATATTGATGCCCTTAAAGTGGTTTCAAAAGGGGTCAATGAAATGCGTGGCGAAGGTTTCGGTGCCATGATCATTACCCACTACCAACGTCTCTTAAACTATATTACTCCTGATGTGGTTCACGTGATGATGGAAGGTCGTGTGGTCCTTTCAGGTGGTCCTGAACTTGCTGTGCGTTTGGAACGTGAAGGATACGCGAAATTAGCAGAAGAGTTAGGTTATGACTACAAAGAAGAACTCTAATCTTGTGTCAAAAACTGAACAGGATCTTTGAGGAGGAGTAAATGACCAAAGAAAATATCAAACTTTTTTCAGAAATGCATGCAGAGCCTCAATGGTTGCAAGAGTTGCGCCAGAAGGCTTTTGATAAAATGGATGACTTAGAACTACCCGTGATTGAACGTGTGAAATTTCATCGTTGGAATCTTGGGGATGGAACGATCACAGAAAGTGAACCACTCACTGCTGTGCCAGACTTCACTGCGATTGACAATCAATTAAAATTGGTTCAGTATGGGACCCATACAGTATTTGAACAGATTCCAGTTGACTTGGCGAACCAGGGGGTCATCTTTACAGATTTCCACACAGCCTTGGAAGAAATTCCAGAGCATGTAGAAGAATTTTTCATGTCCTCCGTTAAATACGATGATGACAAGTTAGCAGCTTACCACACAGCTTATTTTAACAGTGGTGCTGTTCTCTATATTCCTGATAATGTAGAAATTGCGGAACCAATCGAGGGTGTATTCTACCAAGATAGTGATAGCGATGTGCCATTTAACAAGCACATCCTGATTATCGCTGGTAAAAACAGTAAGATTAGCTACCTAGAACGCTTAGAATCTCGCGGAGAGGGAAGCGCTAAAGCAACTGCTAATATTACAGTCGAAGTGATTGCTCGTTCTGGAGCGCAAGTGAAGTTTGCGGCGATTGATCGCCTCGGTGAGAATGTTACTGCCTACATTAGCCGCCGTGGCAAACTGGGAAAGGATTCCAGCATTGACTGGGCTATCGGTGTCATGAACGAAGGAAATGTCGTTGCTGACTTTGATAGTGACTTGATCGGAAATGGAAGCCATGCAGACCTTAAGGTTGTAGCCTTATCTAGTGGGCGTCAAATTCAAGGGATTGATACCCGTGTAACCAACTATGGTTGCAATTCAGTCGGGAATATTCTCCAACATGGTGTCATTCTTGAAAAGGCAACCTTGACCTTTAACGGGATTGGCCACATTATCAAGGGAGCTAAGGGAGCGGATGCCCAACAAGAAAGCCGTGTGTTAATGCTTTCTGATCAAGCACGTTCTGATGCCAACCCAATTCTTTTGATTGATGAGAACGATGTGACAGCAGGTCACGCGGCTTCTATTGGTCAAGTGGACCCTGAAGATATGTATTATTTGATGAGTCGTGGCTTGGATCAAGCAACTGCAGAACGCCTAGTGGTTCGTGGCTTCCTTGGATCAGTGATTGTGGAAATTCCAGTTAAAGAAGTTCGTGAAGAAATGATCCAAACCATTGAAGATAAATTATTGAAGAGATAAAGATGATAGAAGTCGAAAAGATTCGGAAAGATTTCCCGATTTTAGATCAAATTGTGAATGATGAGCCACTTGTCTATTTGGATAATGCAGCGACGACACAAAAACCAAAAGCTGTCTTAGAAGCTGTGAATCGATATTACCAAGAGGATAATGCCAATGTTCACCGCGGGGTCCATACCTTGGCCGAACGGGCGACTGCTTCCTACGAAGCAGCAAGAGAAACTGTCCGTCGCTTTATAAACGCTTCCTCAACCAAAGAGGTCTTGTTTACAAGAGGGACCACGACAGGCTTGAACTGGATTGGTCGGTTTGCAGAAGAAATCCTAGAAGAGGGGGATGAGGTTCTCATTTCCATTATGGAACACCATTCCAACATCCTTCCTTGGCAGGAAGCTTGTCGGAAGGCAGGAGCAAAACTGGTGTATGTCTATTTGAAAGACGGTGGTCTGGATCTAGAGGATTTCCGAAAAAAATTGACAGATCGAACCAAGTTTGTTTCCATTGCTCATGCCTCTAATGTACTCGGGGTGATAAATCCTGTCCAAGAAATCGCTCAATTGGCCCATGAAAAAGGAGCCATTGTGGTAGTGGATGGGGCTCAATCAGTCCCTCATATGAAAATAGATGTTCAAAAACTAGATGCAGACTTCTTTGTCTTTTCGGGCCATAAAATGGCTGGACCTACAGGGATTGGAGTCTTGTATGGAAAAGAGCAATATCTCAACCAAATGTCACCTGTTGAATTTGGTGGAGAAATGATTGACTTTGTCTATGAACAATCAGCAACCTGGAAGGAACTTCCTTGGAAATTCGAAGCAGGGACTCCCAATATGGCTGGCGCCATTGGTTTAGCTGCGGCGATTGATTATTTGGAGGCTATTGGCATGGATGCGATTGAGCGTCACGAGCAAGACTTGATTGCTTATGTCTTTCCCAAACTTCAAGCGATTGAAGGCTTGAAAATTTATGGCTCCCAAGATTTAGCGAAACGTTCCGGGGTGATTTCCTTCAATTTAGGGGATTTGCATCCTCATGATCTTGCGACTGCCTTGGATTATGAAGGGGTTGCTGTTCGGGCAGGGCACCATTGTGCCCAACCTTTGATCCAGTATTTGGGGGTTCCGGCGACTGCTCGAGCTAGCTTTTATCTCTACAATACAAAAGAAGACTGCGATAAGCTTGTAGAAGCGCTGATAAAAACAAAGGAGTTTTTCAATGGCACTTTCTAAATTAGATAGCCTCTATATGGCAGTAGTGGCTGACCATTCAAAAAATCCCCATCATCATGGAAAGATTGAAGGAGTTGAACAAATCAACCTGAACAATCCTACCTGTGGGGATGTGATTAGTTTGTCTGTTCAGTTTGATGATAAAGGAGTGGTCAAGGATATTGCCTTTGTCAACTCAGGTTGTACGATTTCGACGGCTTCTGCTAGTATGATGACGGATGTTGTCCTAGGAAAATCAAAGGAAGAAGTGCTAGAGTTGGCGACTATTTTTTCGGAAATGGTCCAAGGCAAAGAAGATGCCCGTCAAGACCAGTTGGGAGATGCTGCTTTTTTAGCTGGGGTTGCTAAATTCCCGCAACGGATCAAGTGTTCGACCCTAGCCTGGAATGCTCTCAAAAAAGCAATTGATTCTCAATCGTAATGATGCATAAGAGTGTGCAAATTCTAGTGTGCCCTTTAACCGATTTTCTTCTTACTTAATTGAATCAACACTCGGATGCTTATGGTCCAGACTAGAAGATTCATCAGATGGAAAGAGCGCAAAAAAGAAACTGAAAGGAAAGATATGACAGAAGAAAGAGTAGAACCAAAACCAATTGATCTTGGTGAATATAAATTTGGCTTTCACGATGATGTAGACCCGATCTTGTCGACAGGAAAAGGGTTGAATGAATCAGTTATTCGTGAGTTATCTGCTGCGAAAAATGAGCCGGAATGGATGCTGGAGTTCCGTTTGAAGTCCTATGAAGCATTTAAAAAAATGCCTATGCAAACATGGGGGGCAGACTTGTCAGATATCGATTTTGATGATTTGATTTACTATCAAAAACCATCTGATAAACCTGCACGTAGCTGGGATGAAGTGCCCGAAAAAATCAAGGAGACGTTTGAACGGATTGGGATTCCAGAAGCAGAGCGTGCTTACTTGGCCGGAGCAGCAGCTCAGTATGAGTCTGAAGTGGTTTACCACAATATGAAGGAAGAATTTGAGAAGTTAGGAATCATCTTTACCGATACAGATTCTGCCTTGAAGGAATATCCAGACTTGTTCAAGCAATACTTTGCTAAGTTGGTACCTCCGACAGATAACAAGTTAGCGGCACTCAACTCAGCAGTATGGTCAGGTGGAACCTTTATCTATGTACCAAAGGGTGTTAAAGTAGATGTTCCTTTACAGACATACTTCCGAATTAACAATGAAAATACAGGTCAGTTTGAGCGGACCTTGATTATTGTCGATGAAGGAGCAAGTGTCCACTACGTAGAAGGATGTACAGCGCCAACTTATTCAAGTAACAGCTTGCATGCTGCTATTGTCGAAATCTTTGCCTTAGATGGTGCTTATATGCGTTATACAACTATCCAAAACTGGTCTGATAACGTTTATAACTTGGTAACGAAACGGGCCAAAGCGATGAAAGATGCGACGGTCGAATGGATCGATGGGAACCTCGGTGCCAAAACAACTATGAAATATCCATCAGTTTACCTAGATGGAGAAGGTGCACGTGGGACCATGTTGTCGATCGCTTTTGCCAATGCTGGGCAACACCAAGATACAGGTGCTAAAATGATCCACAATGCTCCTCACACGAGCTCTTCAATTGTTTCGAAATCTATTGCTAAAGGCGGAGGAAAGGTTGACTACCGTGGACAAGTGACCTTCAATAAAGATTCAGCGAAATCGGTTAGTCACATCGAGTGTGATACCATTATTATGGATGACTTGTCTGCATCTGACACCATTCCATTTAATGAAATTCACAACTCACAAGTCGCTTTGGAACACGAAGCCAAGGTTTCTAAGATTTCTGAAGAACAACTCTATTACCTCATGAGCCGTGGCTTGTCAGAATCCGAGGCAACAGAGATGATTGTCATGGGATTTGTGGAGCCCTTCACCAAAGAACTTCCAATGGAATACGCAGTTGAGCTTAACCGCTTGATTAGCTATGAAATGGAAGGATCAGTTGGGTAAAAGAAAAAGGAGAGCAAATGGGATTCTTAAAAAAATTATTTGGTAATGTTGAAAAAGCGAATAAAGGCGAGATTCCTATCGAGGAAATTGTTCCCCCATTTACATTTGATCTAGCTGAAGAAGCAGATGATTATTGGAGAGAAATGGAACAAAATCTCTTGATTAATGCTGTGAAGGCTGTTGGTGGCCCTGATAAAGCTGATCGTGCCTTTATGCTAGTGAATTTTAAGCCAGGTCAAGAAACATTTGACTTGTATTATCAAGTTGATGGGAAATTAATTTCTTGGCAAGAATTAGATCCACCGCTTGTGGAAAAAATCCGTCTTCAACTCTTGCCACAAGCTTCAGCTGTAGCCCATGCAGTAAATGAAAATTACGAAGCTGCGAATGTTCCTGTGATTAGCTACGCCATGCTTCAATTAGAAACAGCGACCATGGCTTGGTTTGGTCGTAAATTAACAACAGCTACTCCTGAAGCTAGCTTATCTTTTGAAGAATTGGTAGCAGGTTGGCGTGGGGTGATTGAAGAAGAAATCCCGACTCATCCAATAGACAGTGACACTGCTTTTCCTTATTTCGAAGTTCGATAGAAGTTCTATTGGTTGATTCAACTAAACAAAGAGGCTGGGACAAAAGTCCTAGCCTCTCAATTGTCTTTGGATTGTCGAGCAAGACGCAGTGGTTGAGTGGGCTCTACTAGGCTGATTTCATCAGCTTTTACAGCCCTACTCAACTGTGCGGAGGTGGGACGACGAAATCGAATTCGAACGAATTACCGATTTCTGTCCCACTCTCTTTTGTTTATTAGTATTTATAGCTTTTCGTTAACGTAACGAACAAATTGATTCCACCATACCTTTAAGAAGAAACTTTTTTGGATATTTTCTCCGCTCACCATTTCCATACTAGGAGCTTTACCTTCGATATACCCTCGCCCGATGGGTTCTGGGTCGGTGTAGGTAAGGGTCCCTAGGGAAGTACCTTTCTTTAAGGGAGCGCTAAAAGAAGGTTGGCTGCTTTCGAAGGTGATTTTAGGTTCTGCTTGACTTCCTTGCCGTTCGATCACGATGAAGTCATCCTTGGCAACAGCAATAGCGCTGGTTTTCTTACCATCAAGAACCGTTGATTTGCTGTTGTTGTAGGCTTCGCCTTTGCTGACAATCAAGCTTGCAATGAAGTTTTGGCTCACATAATTCATCAGGTTGGCTGTTGCAACAAATCGTGCGTAGGGATCTCCATCGATTGCCTCAACACCAATGACAACGGTAATCATTCGAATACCGTTTTGGTTAGTAGAAGCCACAAATGAAATGCCTCCTTTTTCGGAATTTCCAGTTTTTAGACCATCCACTCCTGCTCGATAGCTGGGCATGTTCTCTAGCATATAATTGCCGCTCTCCAATTGAATTCCAGCAAATTCTGCATGGGAAAGGGAGGTGATTTTGGTAACTTCAGGGTAGTCTTCTAAGAGATGTTTTGCGATGACTGCCACATCATAAGCACTCAGCTTGTTTTCAGTATTCTTCTTTTTAGATTCCTTATTATCGTCAATAAGGGATTGATCCAGTCCGCTAGCATTTACAATGATAGCGTCTTTAATCCCCCATTTTTTTAGTTTTGCTTGCATAAGGAGGATGAATTTTTCCTCGCTTCCAGCTACTTTTTCAGCTAAGGCGATGGCAGCGCTATTGGCGTTTGATACAAGCAGCGCAGTGAGCAGGTCTTTAACCTTGTACTTGCGAGCTTCCATGGGGACGTTATTGATTCCTTCGATAGCTGTTAGTTGGTAGGCTTTGTCCGAAATCTCCACGTCGTCATTTAAAGATAATTTTCCTTGTTGAATGGCTTCATAGACGAGATAAGTGGTCAAAAGGTTGCTGATTCCACCAACCTCTTTTTTCTCTTCGCTATTTTTTTCGTAGAGTATTTTACCTGTTGTCCCATCAATCGCAATAGCATGCTGAGCTCCAAGCTCTAGGTCCTCCGCTCTTACAGGAGAAGTAGTGAGAAGTGTAAAAAGTAGACAAAGAAGTAAAGTGATTATTTTTTTCACGTTTGAATCCTCGATTGTTTATTGTCACTACTATTGTATCATAAAAGAAGGCAACTGCTCTAATCCTATTTTGACCTCTTAGGACTCAAAGGTCATAGGCAAATTTTAAAGATAGTTGGTAAAATGAGAGAAATAGTGTATAATGGTAGAAAACCTAACATAAGGAGATAGTGATGAAAGTAAATAAACGGTTCGTACTGGCCGGTGTTTCTTTAGCCAGTGCTCTTCTATTGACAGCCTGTGGCGGTGGAAGCAGCAATCAATCTACTTATTCTTATATTTATTCAACAGATCCAAATACTTTGGACTACATTGCCTCGACTCGTACAACAACGTCTGATATTACAAGTAACCTTGTTGATGGTTTGTTAGAAAATGATAAATATGGAAATTTAATCCCAAGTTTGGCAGAAGACTGGACTGTTTCGGAAGATGGCTTGGTGTATACCTATAAACTTCGAAAAGATGCAAAATGGTATACCAGTGAGGGAGAAGAGTATGGTGCTGTAACAGCCCAGGACTTTGTGACAGGTATCAAACACGCTGTGGAAGCAAAATCTGAGGGTCTTTTCTTAATCCAAAATTCGATTAAAGGCTTAGATGCATTTGTCAAAGGTGAAACAAAAGATTTCAATACAGTTGGCGTGAAAGCCCTAGATGATTATACCGTTCAATATACCTTGGAACGTCCAGAAAGTTTTTGGAATTCTAAGACGACCTCAGGCGTCCTCTTCCCGGTTAACAAAGCTTTCTTAGAATCTCAAGGGAAAGACTTCGGTTCTTTGAAGCCAAGTAGTATTCTCTATAATGGTCCTTATTATTTGAAGAATTTAACTTCAAAATCACAGATTGAACTTGTGAAAAACAAGGAATATTATGATGAAAAGAATGTTCATATTGATCATGTGAAGTTGACCTATAATGACGGATCAGATCCAGAATCTGTCATCAAGAAATTTGAGAATGGACAATATTCATTTGCGACAGTAATGCCAAATAGCTCCACTTATAAGAGTGTGAAAAAGAAATTTGGTGATAATATTGTTTATGGTGTTCAATACGGAACATCATACTACCTCGCATTCAACATTGATCGTCAGAAGTATAACCATACAGCCAAAACAACAGATGCTCAAAAATCGTCCACAAAACAAGCGATTTTAAACAAAGACTTCCGTCAAGCTGTAAACTTTGCCTTTGACCGTGAAGCCTATGCAGCTCAAACATCGGGAGCAGATGCGGCGACCAAGATTCTTCGGAATACCTTGGTTCCACCGACTTTTGTTCAAGTAAATGGAGAAGAGTTCGGTAAGGTTGTTGAGAAACAATTGGTGACCTATGGAGATGAGTGGAAAGATGTAAATCTAGATGATGCCCAAACCACTCTCTACAATCAAGAAAAAGCCAAAGCTGAGTTTGCAAAAGCTAAAGAACAATTGCAAAAAGAAGGGGTAGAATTCCCAATTCATTTGGATTATGTTGTCAGTCAGACGGACAACAGTCAGGTACAACAAGCTAGCTCCTTTAAACAATCCGTAGAAGCTGTTCTCGGTGCAGACAATGTTGTTGTAGATATTCAGAAATTATCTGATGATGACTTTAGCAATATTACCTACTTTACAGATACTGCTGCTGAGAAAGATTATGACCTTGCAGGCGGAGGATGGGTGCCAGACTACCAAGATCCATCTACTTATTTAGAGAGTTTAAGTCCTGTTAACGGTTCTGTTTTCTACTATCTAGGTGTGGATGCAGGCTCAAACAGTCCCGCTATTCCAGCAGTTGACTTTGGGAAGTATGCAGAACTCTTAAAAGATGCCAATGCTGAAGTGAATGATCAAGCTGTACGCTATGAGAAATACGCAGCTGCTCAAGCATGGCTAACCGATAGTTCATTGATCTTGCCGACTGTTTCAAATGGTGGAACTCCAATGTTGCAACGGACTGTTCCATATAGTCGTGCGGCTTCATGGGTTGGAACAAAAGGAACTGGAACCAACTATAAATATCTTGAACTTTCAGAAGAAGTCATCAAGACAAAGGATTACGATGCAAGCAAAGAAAAATGGTTAAAAGAAAAGGCTGAATCCAATAAAAAAGCTCAAGAAGAATTAAAGAACCACATCGAATCGAAATAGATGAAAAATAATTGGGATAGTAAGAAGGCATAAGTTTATTTAAGGGAAGGAGCCACTAAAAAGGATTGATTTTTTAGACAGTCCCCCGCTTAGTGGCTCCTTTCACTTGCCAAATATTCAGAAAATTTAGTTTACTTTTTTCTTTACTTATGCTATAATTCTATCTAAATTCAATAAAATGGAGACTCAAAATGAAAAAAAGTAAAGTTTTTGCATTTGCCGGAGTAACATTGCTCGCAGCAACGTTCCTTGCAGCATGTTCTGGCTCAAAAGATAGCAAGTCTGCATCAAAAAAAGATACAACATATGGCTATGTTTATAACGATGATCCAACAACTTTGGATTACACTGTATCTTCAAAAGCTTCCGTTCACGACATTACAACTAACGGTGTAGATGGTTTGTTGGCAAACGACAAATACGGAAACCTTGTACCATCTATTGCTGAGGATTGGTCTGTTTCAAAAGACGGCTTGACCTATACTTACAAAATCCGTAAGGGTGTTAAATGGTATGATGCTGATGGTGAAGAGCATGGTGAAGTAACAGCTCATGACTTCGTCACTGGCTTGAAGCATGCGGCAGACAAGAAATCAGAAACTCTTCCGTTAGTTCAAGGTTCAGTTAAAGGATTGAAAGACTATGTAGATGGAAAAATCACTGATTTTTCTCAAGTTGGGGTAAAAGCGGTAGATGACTACACACTTGAATATACCTTGAATCAACCAGAAACTTTCTGGAATTCTAAAACAACCAATGGGGTGCTCATGCCAATCAATGGTGAATTCTTGGAAAGCAAGGGTGACAATTTTGGTCAGCCAGGTGATGTCAAATCAATCTTATTCAATGGTCCATTCCTTTTGAAATCAATCACTTCTAAATCAGAAATTACTTTTGAGAAGAACGAAGACTATTGGGACAAAGACAACGTTCATATCGACAAGATTAAATTGTCTTATTATGACGGATCAGATCAAGATTCCTTGGCGCGTGGTTTTAGCGATGGATCGTACACAGTTGCTCGACTCTTCCCAGCAAGCTCAAACTTTGCTTCTGTAGAAAAGAAATACAAAGACAACATCTACAACACACAACCTGGAGCTGGTGTAGCAGTCTTTGGTTTCAATATTGACCGTCAAGCTTACAACCATACTTCTAAAACATCAGATGAGCAGAAATCTTCTACGAAGAAAGCTATCTTGAACAAGAATTTCCGTCAAGCTATCACCTTTGCCTTGAACCGCGAAAATTATTCAGCGCAAGTCAATGGTAAAGAATATGCTAAGGCTGCTATTCGAAATATGTACACTGCACCTGCCTTTGTTCAAGTAAACGGTAAAGACTTCGGTGATGTTGTAGCTGATAAGTTGCAGACATATGGAGATCAATGGAGTGGTGTAAATCTTGCAGATAGCCAAGATGGTCTTTACAACAAAGATAAAGCAAAAGCTCAGTTCGAAAAAGCAAAAGCAGAACTCCAAAAAGAAGGCGTTCAATTCCCAATCCACTTGGATGTTCCAGTTGTTCAAAGTTCAACAAACTTTGTAGCACGGATGCAATCCTTCAAACAATCAGTTGAAGATACACTTGGAACAGAAAATGTTGTGGTGGACCTTCAAATGATGGACCAAGATGCTATCTTGAATATCACTATTAACGTACCATCTGCAGCGGATGCTGACTGGGATCTTCAAGGGCTTGTAGGCTGGAATCCAGACTATGATGACCCATCAACTTATCTTGATACTTTGCAACCATCTTCTCCTGACCAGACCAAAACTTACCTTGGATTTTCTGGTGGTGTAGATAATGCCTCTGCTAAGGCTGTTGGCTTAGATGAATATGCGAAATTGCTTGATGATGCAGGAAAAGAAACCCAAGATGTGGTTGCACGTTATGAAAAATACGCAGCAGCGCAAGCTTGGTTAACGGATAGTTCGTTAGTAATTCCAACTATGACAAGCTCAGGAGCAGCTACAGTAGTTTCAAAAGTGGTACCATTCTCTGGACCTTCATCACAAACAGGTAATAAAGGTTCAACTTATTTCAAATATGTTGAAGTTCAGGACGAACCGGTTACTAAAAAACAATATGATCAAGCACGTGAAAAATGGTTGAAAGAAAAAGCTGATTCAAACAAAAAAGCTCAGGAAGAACTAGAAAAACACGTCAAATAATCACCTTCATCAGAACTTTCTCTAATAGGGGAGAAAGTTCTTTTGAACATTAAAGGAACGGAATATGAAAAAATATATATTTATGCGTATTTTGCGTTCGTTAGTGTCGATCTTTTTGGTTACGACATTGACCTATACAATTATTTATACGCTAACCCCAAGAAATTTAATTTTCAAAAACGACCCTAACTATAATAAGATTGCGAAAACAAAAGACTCTAAAATCAATTATGAAAATACAGTCTATGATCGCATGGGGTATATAGAATATCTTGATTCAAAAGCTTTGAAAGAAAAAGCAAGCAAGGAAGACTCATCAGTAACAGTAGAGCCTACTAAAGAAAACGAGAAGATCTACAAAAAGTACATTTCTAACCTTGGAAATGGCTGGGTATTGAAACGTTTCCCTGAAAACAAAGGTTTTTACGCTACTCGTGAAGTCCCTGTCTTTGAACGTGTTATTGGATTCTATGGTAATCTGATTCAGATTGACCATCCAAATGTCATCAAAGATGCTTCCAATCCAAAACTTGAACGCTATATTCGCATTGAAAATGACCCAGCTATTGGTTGGTCAGTAGTTGGTTCAGGGACTAAACATAAATATCTATTGTACTTCAATGGTCAATTCCCGTTCATTCATCAAAACTTTGTATCCTTAAACTTGGGTGAATCTTACCCAACTTATTCAAATACGCCAGTTCTTCAGGTTATTACACAAGGACAAGGTACGACTAAGAAGAGTGAAGTAAACTTCCCAACAGGGAAAAAAGAATCTTCTATCAATATTTACTCACGTATATACAAATCACCAAGTAAGGCAGATGCTCAAGATATCGCCCGCTTTGGTGAAGGAGATGCTTATACAGCAACATTGAGCAACTATGAAAATCCATCCATGATTGTGAGCTCAGCCATTATCGGTTTAATCGGGATTGCGATTGCCTACTTGATTGCTATTCCATTGGGATCTTACATGGCCTTGTTGAAGAATACTTGGTTTGATAGTGCATCTACGGCAACTTTAACATTTATGATGTCATTGCCGACGATTGCCTTGGTTTACATCGTTCGCTTGGCTGGCTCTTCTATCGGCTTACCAGATTCCTTCCCAGTGTTAGGAGCTCAGGATTGGCGCTCTTATGTACTACCTTCTGTGATTTTGGGTCTCTTGAGTGCACCAGGATTGGCAGTTTGGATTCGCCGTTACATGATCGACTTGCATTCTCAAGACTTTGTCCGTTTTGCACGTGCCAAAGGGCTTTCTGAGAAAGAAATTTCCCGCAAACATATCTTCAAAAACGCCATGGTTCCGATCGTTACAGGGATTCCTGTTCAATTGGTTCTAGTCATTTCAGGGGCAACTTTGACAGAAACTGTCTTTGCCTTCCCTGGTATGGGTAAAATGTTGATTGATTCTATCAAGGCATCCAATAATACCATGGTAGTTGGTCTTGTCTTCATCTTTACTGTTCTTGCTGTATTTGGAGCAATGGCTGGAGATATCCTTATGGTTATGGTAGACCCTCGTATCAAACTAACAACTAAGAAAGGAGGCAAATAATGTCTACAATCGATAAGAAGAAATTCCAATTTGTGGAACGTGATGATTTTGCCTCTGAGACAATTGATGCGCCGTCTTACTCCTATTGGAAGTCCGTATTCCGTCAATTCTTCAAAAAGAAATCAACCATTTTGATGTTAGCCGTTTTGGTTGCTATTCTCTTAATGAGTTTTGTATACCCAATGTTTTCAAACTTTGATTACAATGATGTAAGTAAAGTAAATGACTTCACTGCCCGTTTGAATCCTCCAAGTGCCAAAGCCTTCTTCGGTACGGATAACAATGGTAAATCCTTGTTTGATGGAGTCTGGTTTGGTGCCCGCAATTCGATTATCATCTCCTTTATTGCTACCTTGATCAACGTTGTGATTGGAGTAGTGATCGGCGGGATTTGGGGTGTGTCAAAATCAATCGACCGCTTCATGATGGAAGTTTATAACGTTATTTCAAATGTTCCATTCATGTTGATTGTTATTGTCTTGACTTACTCAATTGGTGCTGGTTTCTGGAACTTGATTTTGGCGATGACAGTGACAGGATGGATTGGGATTGCTTACTCTATCCGTGTCCAAATTATGCGTTACCGCGATTTAGAGTACAACTTGGCCAGTCGCACCTTGGGTACACCAACCCTTAAAATTGTGACGAAAAATATTTTGCCACAGTTGGTTTCTGTTATTGTGACGACAACTACACAATTGTTGCCAGCCTTTATTTCGACTGAGGCCTTCCTTTCCTTCTTTGGATTGGGATTGCCGATTACAGTTCCAAGTTTAGGTCGTCTTATTTCAGACTACTCACAAAACGTAACAACCAATGCGTATCTTTTCTGGATTCCATTGACAGTCTTAGTCTTGGTATCCTTGTCATTCTATATCGTTGGACAAAACCTTGCAGACGCCAGCGATCCACGTACACATAGATAGGAGGAGTAGATATGACAAATGATAAAAATGTAATCTTATCTGCTCGCGATATCGTAGTAGAATTTGATGTTCGGGATCGTGTCTTAACAGCTATTCGCAATGTCTCTTTGGATCTTGTTGAAGGAGAGGTCATGGCGCTTGTTGGTGAATCAGGTTCTGGTAAATCTGTTTTGACAAAAACTTTTACAGGAATGTTAGAAGAAAACGGACGAATTGCCAATGGGACCATTAATTATCGCGGGCAAGAATTAACAGAACTCAAGTCAAACAAAGATTGGGAAGAAATTCGTGGTGCAAAAATTGCAACGATCTTCCAAGACCCAATGACCAGTTTGGACCCGATTAATACAATCGGATCACAAATTACAGAGGTTATTATTAAACACCAAGGCAAGAGTGCCAAAGAAGCCAGAGAAATGGCTATTGACTATATGGAAAAGGTGGGAATCCCGGAAGCGGAACGTCGCTTTGATGAATATCCTTTCCAATATTCAGGTGGGATGCGCCAACGGATCGTTATTGCTATTGCGCTTGCTTGCCGTCCTGATATCTTGATCTGTGACGAGCCTACAACGGCCCTCGACGTAACTATTCAAGCCCAAATCATTGACTTGTTGAAATCATTACAAAAAGAATATAACTTTACAACAATATTTATCACCCATGATTTGGGTGTGGTGGCAAGTATTGCAGATAAGGTTGCCGTAATGTATGCTGGTGAAATTGTAGAATTTGGTAAAGTAGAAGAAATTTTCTATGACCCAAGACATCCTTATACATGGAGTCTTCTTTCAAGTTTGCCACAGTTGTCTACTTCTAAAGGTGATTTATATTCTATCCCAGGGACTCCTCCATCATTGTACTCACCGGTAAAAGGGGATGCCTTTGCTTTGCGCTCAGACTATGCCATGCAAATTGATTTTGAGGAACATCCACCAGTTTTCAAAGTTTCAGATACACATTGGGCTAAAACGTGGCTCTTGCATGAAGATGCACCAAAAGTCAATAAACCAGAAATTATTGATAATCTTCATGAAAAAATAAGTGCGAAAATGGGATTCACTACAATCAAGGACTAGGAGAAGGAAATGACAGAAAAATTAATAGAAGTTAAAGATCTAGAAATTTCCTTCGGTGAAGGAAGTAAAAAATTTGTAGCTGTAAAGAATGCAAATTTCTTCATCAATAAAGGGGAAACATTTTCCCTCGTTGGTGAGTCAGGTAGTGGGAAGACCACAATTGGTCGAGCAATCATTGGTTTGAATGACACTAGTGCAGGTGACATCTTATATGATGGTAAAAAGATCAATGGGAAGCAAACTCGCAAGGATGAAAATGAATTAATCCGAAAGATTCAAATGATTTTCCAAGACCCAGCAGCTAGCTTGAATGAGCGTGCAACCGTCGACTATATTATTTCAGAAGGGTTGTACAATTATCACCTCTTCGAAGATGAAGAAGACCGAGTACGTAAAGTAAAAGAAATTATGCATGAGGTTGGTCTTCTAGCAGAGCATTTGACTCGTTATCCCCATGAATTCTCTGGTGGACAACGCCAGCGGATTGGTATCGCTCGTGCCTTGGTAATGGAGCCAGAATTTGTTATCGCAGATGAACCGATTTCCGCCCTAGACGTATCAGTTCGTGCACAAGTATTGAATCTCCTGAAGAAATTCCAGAAAGACTTGGGTTTGACCTATCTCTTTATCGCACATGATCTTTCAGTAGTTCGTTTTATCTCTGATCGTATTGCGGTTATTTACAAAGGTGTTATTGTAGAAGTAGCTGAAACGGAAGAATTGTTTAACAACCCAATTCATCCTTATACCCAATCTCTACTATCTGCAGTTCCGATTCCAGATCCAATTCTAGAACGCAAAAAAGTTCTGAAAGTTTATGATCCTGATCAGCACGATTATTCAACCGACAAACCAGAAATGGTTGAAATCAAGCCAGGACATTACGTTTGGGCAAATAAAGCAGAACAGAAAAAATATAAAGAACTTGTATAATCATAAGAAAACGAGAAAAATCCACTTCTCGTTTTCTATTTTTTTAAAAAAGAAAAACTTTTTTTAAAAAAATAGAAAAAAGATATTGACAAGAAGAGAAGGTCGTGATATACTAATATAGTTGTCGCGCGAGAGCGACAAAGACCTTTGAAAACTGAACAAGACGAACCAATGTGCAGGGCGCTATAACGGAAGTTATAGTAACTGAACAATAAAAAAACAATAAATCTGTCAGTGACAGAATGAGTTTAAGACAAACAATTATTTTAATGAGAGTTTGATCCTGGCTCAGGATGAACGCTGGCGGCGTGCCTAATACATGCAAGTAGAACGCTGAAGCTTGGTGCTTGCACCGAGCGGATGAGTTGCGAACGGGTGAGTAACGCGTAGGTAACCTGCCTGGTAGCGGGGGATAACTATTGGAAACGATAGCTAATACCGCATAACAGTAGATATTGCATGATATCTGCTTGAAAGGTGCAAATGCATCACTACCAGATGGACCTGCGTTGTATTAGCTAGTTGGTGAGGTAACGGCTCACCAAGGCGACGATACATAGCCGACCTGAGAGGGTGATCGGCCACACTGGGACTGAGACACGGCCCAGACTCCTACGGGAGGCAGCAGTAGGGAATCTTCGGCAATGGGGGGAACCCTGACCGAGCAACGCCGCGTGAGTGAAGAAGGTTTTCGGATCGTAAAGCTCTGTTGTAAGAGAAGAACGAGTGTGAGAGTGGAAAGTTCACACTGTGACGGTATCTTACCAGAAAGGGACGGCTAACTACGTGCCAGCAGCCGCGGTAATACGTAGGTCCCGAGCGTTATCCGGATTTATTGGGCGTAAAGCGAGCGCAGGCGGTTAGATAAGTCTGAAGTTAAAGGCTGTGGCTTAACCATAGTACGCTTTGGAAACTGTTTAACTTGAGTGCAGAAGGGGAGAGTGGAATTCCATGTGTAGCGGTGAAATGCGTAGATATATGGAGGAACACCGGTGGCGAAAGCGGCTCTCTGGTCTGTAACTGACGCTGAGGCTCGAAAGCGTGGGGAGCAAACAGGATTAGATACCCTGGTAGTCCACGCCGTAAACGATGAGTGCTAGGTGTTGGGTCCTTTCCGGGACTCAGTGCCGCAGCTAACGCATTAAGCACTCCGCCTGGGGAGTACGACCGCAAGGTTGAAACTCAAAGGAATTGACGGGGGCCCGCACAAGCGGTGGAGCATGTGGTTTAATTCGAAGCAACGCGAAGAACCTTACCAGGTCTTGACATCCCTCTGACCGCTCTAGAGATAGAGTTTTCCTTCGGGACAGAGGTGACAGGTGGTGCATGGTTGTCGTCAGCTCGTGTCGTGAGATGTTGGGTTAAGTCCCGCAACGAGCGCAACCCCTATTGTTAGTTGCCATCATTTAGTTGGGCACTCTAGCGAGACTGCCGGTAATAAACCGGAGGAAGGTGGGGATGACGTCAAATCATCATGCCCCTTATGACCTGGGCTACACACGTGCTACAATGGCTGGTACAACGAGTCGCAAGTCGGTGACGGCAAGCTAATCTCTTAAAGCCAGTCTCAGTTCGGATTGTAGGCTGCAACTCGCCTACATGAAGTCGGAATCGCTAGTAATCGCGGATCAGCACGCCGCGGTGAATACGTTCCCGGGCCTTGTACACACCGCCCGTCACACCACGAGAGTTTGTAACACCCGAAGTCGGTGAGGTAACCTTTTAGGAGCCAGCCGCCTAAGGTGGGATAGATGATTGGGGTGAAGTCGTAACAAGGTAGCCGTATCGGAAGGTGCGGCTGGATCACCTCCTTTCTAAGGATAAGGAAACCTGCACGTTCGTCTTGTTTAGTTTTGAGAGGTCTTGTGGGGCCTTAGCTCAGCTGGGAGAGCGCCTGCTTTGCACGCAGGAGGTCAGCGGTTCGATCCCGCTAGGCTCCATTGGTGAGAGATCACCAAGGATGAACATTGAAAATTGAATATCTATATCAAATAGTAACAAGAAAATAAACCGAAAACGCTGTGAATATTTAATGAGTTTTCTAATTTTTGAAAAAATTAGGTTAATAAGGTTAAGTTAATAAGGGCGCACGGTGGATGCCTTGGCACTAGGAGCCGAAGAAGGACGTGACAAACGACGAAATGCCTCGGGGAGCTGTAAGTAAGCGCCGATCCGGGGATGTCCGAATGGGGGAACCCAGCAGGTGATACCTGTTACCCATATCTGTTAAGGATATGAGGAGGAAGACGCAGTGAACTGAAACATCTAAGTAGCTGCAGGAAGAGAAAGCAAAAGCGATTGCCTTAGTAGCGGCGAGCGAAACGGCAGGAGGGCAAACCGAAGAGTTTACTCTTCGGGGTTGTAGGACTGCAATGTGGACATAAAGATTATAGAAGAACTACCTGGGAAGGTAGGCCAAAGAGAGTAACAGCCTCGTATTTAAAATAGTCTTTATACCTAGCAGTATCCTGAGTACGGCGAGACACGTGGAATCTCGTCGGAATCTGGGAGGACCATCTCCCAACCCTAAATACTCCCTAGTGACCGATAGTGAACCAGTACCGTGAGGGAAAGGTGAAAAGCACCCCGGGAGGGGAGTGAAATAGAACCTGAAACCGTGTGCCTACAACAAGTTCGAGCCCGTTAATGGGTGAGAGCGTGCCTTTTGTAGAATGAACCGGCGAGTTACGATATGATGCGAGGTTAAGTTGAAGAGACGGAGCCGTAGGGAAACCGAGTCTGAATAGGGCGTTTTAGTATTATGTCGTAGACCCGAAACCATGTGACCTACCCATGAGCAGGTTGAAGGTGCGGTAAAACGCACTGGAGGACCGAACCAGGGCACGTTGAAAAGTGCTTGGATGACTTGTGGGTAGCGGAGAAATTCCAAACGAACTTGGAGATAGCTGGTTCTCTCCGAAATAGCTTTAGGGCTAGCGTCGACATAAAGATTCTTGGAGGTAGAGCACTGTTTGGGTGAGGGGTCCATCCCGGATTACCAATCTCAGATAAACTCCGAATGCCAATGAATTATGGTCGGCAGTCAGACTGCGAGTGCTAAGATCCGTAGTCGAAAGGGAAACAGCCCAGACCACCAGCTAAGGTCCCAAAATAATTGTTAAGTGGAAAAGGATGTGGGGTTGCACAGACAACTAGGATGTTAGCTTAGAAGCAGCTATTCATTCAAAGAGTGCGTAATAGCTCACTAGTCGAGTGACCCTGCGCCGAAAATGTACCGGGGCTAAAACAATTTACCGAAGCTGTGGATACCTTTAATGGTATGGTAGGAGAGCGTTCTATGTGTGAAGAAGGTATACCGTGAGGAGTGCTGGAACGCATAGAAGTGAGAATGCCGGTATGAGTAGCGAAAGACAGGTGAGAATCCTGTCCACCGTAAGACTAAGGTTTCCAGGGGAAGGCTCGTCCGCCCTGGGTTAGTCGGGACCTAAGGAGAGACCGAAAGGTGTATCCGATGGACAACAGGTTGATATTCCTGTACTAGAGTATGTAGTGATGGAGGGACGCAGTAGGCTAACTAAAGCGTGCGACTGGAAGTGCACGTCTAAGCAGTGAGGTGTGAATTGAGTTAAATGCTTAGTTCTATAACATTGAGCTGTGATGGGGAGCGAAGTTTAGTAGCGAAGTTAGTGATGTCACACTGCCAAGAAAAGCTTCTAGCGTTTAAACATACTCTACCCGTACCGCAAACCGACACAGGTAGTCGAGGCGAGTAGCCTCAGGTGAGCGAGAGAACTCTCGTTAAGGAACTCGGCAAAATGACCCCGTAACTTCGGGAGAAGGGGTGCTGACTTTATGTCAGCCGCAGTGAATAGGCCCAAGCAACTGTTTATCAAAAACACAGCTCTCTGCTAAATCGTAAGATGATGTATAGGGGGTGACGCCTGCCCGGTGCTGGAAGGTTAAGAGGAGTGCTTAGCGGTAACGCGAAGGTATGAATTGAAGCCCCAGTAAACGGCGGCCGTAACTATAACGGTCCTAAGGTAGCGAAATTCCTTGTCGGGTAAGTTCCGACCCGCACGAAAGGCGTAATGATTTGGGCACTGTCTCAACGAGAGACTCGGTGAAATTTTAGTACCTGTGAAGATGCAGGTTACCCGCGACAGGACGGAAAGACCCCATGGAGCTTTACTGCAGTTTGATATTGAGTGTCTGTGCCACATGTACAGGATAGGTAGGAGCCATTGATATCGGGACGCCAGTTTCGATGGAGGCGTTGTTGGGATACTACCCTTGTGTTATGGCCACTCTAACCCGGATAGGTGATCCCTATCGGAGACAGTGTCTGACGGGCAGTTTGACTGGGGCGGTCGCCTCCTAAAAGGTAACGGAGGCGCCCAAAGGTTCCCTCAGAATGGTTGGAAATCATTCGCAGAGTGTAAAGGTATAAGGGAGCTTGACTGCGAGAGCTACAACTCGAGCAGGGACGAAAGTCGGGCTTAGTGATCCGGTGGTTCCGTATGGAAGGGCCATCGCTCAACGGATAAAAGCTACCCTGGGGATAACAGGCTTATCTCCCCCAAGAGTTCACATCGACGGGGAGGTTTGGCACCTCGATGTCGGCTCGTCGCATCCTGGGGCTGTAGTCGGTCCCAAGGGTTGGGCTGTTCGCCCATTAAAGCGGCACGCGAGCTGGGTTCAGAACGTCGTGAGACAGTTCGGTCCCTATCCGTCGCGGGCGTAGGAAATTTGAGAGGATCTGCTCCTAGTACGAGAGGACCAGAGTGGACTTACCGCTGGTGTACCAGTTGTCTCGCCAGAGGCATCGCTGGGTAGCTATGTAGGGAAGGGATAAACGCTGAAAGCATCTAAGTGTGAAACCCACCTCAAGATGAGATTTCCCATAACTATATGTTAGTAAGAGCCCTGAGAGAAGATCAGGTAGATAGGTTAGGAGTGGAAGTTGTGTGAGCAATGGAGCGGACTAATACTAATAGCTCGAGGACTTATCCAAAAAGTAACTGAGGATATTTACAGCCGTTTAGATTTTTGTTAGAATATAGGTATTCAATTTTGAATGTTCATCATTCAGAGTTAAGTGACGATAGCCTAGGAGATACACCTGTACCCATGCCGAACACAGAAGTTAAGCCCTAGAACGCCGGAAGTAGTTGGGGGTTGCCCCCTGTGAGATATGGTAGTCGCTTAGCTTTTTTCCGCCATAGCTCAGTTGGTAGTAGCGCATGACTGTTAATCATGATGTCGTAGGTTCGAGTCCTACTGGCGGAGTAAGTGCCCGAAAGGGTTTTTTTTTTTTTTTTCTTTTTTATTGGATAAGTAAAAAAAGGTTCTTTCGAACCTTTTTTTAGTTAAAGAATACATTGTATAGAGCTTTTATGGCTTGTTTTTCTTGTTCTTGGTTAACTACAAACATGATGGAAACTTCACTGGATCCTTGGGAAATCATTTGGATATTAATGTTGTTTTCTGATAAAGCTTTCGTAGCTGTTGCAGTTACACCGATCTGATTTTTCATATTTTCTCCTACTATCATGATAATAGAAAGATCATGTTCGATTTCTGCATAGTCCACTTGTAAGTCTTGGATTAAATGTTTTAGGATTTCTTGTTCTTTAATTGGGGTTAGTTCTTTCGAACGTAGAATGACCGATAAATCGTCAATTCCAGTTGGCATGTGATCCCAACTAATATTCAAATCTTCTAAAATTTGTAATAGTTTTCTACCAAAACCGACTTCTCTATTCATTAGGTACTTTGTGGTATTAATGCTGACAAATCCAGAATCTCCTGCTATTCCAACAACTTTAACATTTTCATCGGTATGGTTCAGCACAATCTTGGTACCTGGATGTTTTGGATTGTTGGTGTTTTTAATGACCATTGGAATTTTTCCACGATATGCAGGAACAAGTGCTTCATCATGGAGGACACTAAAGCCAGCATAGGCTAATTCCCGCATCTCTTTATAGGTTAATTCAGGAATAGAATGAGGATGTTTAATGATTCCTGGGTGGGCTGCAAAAATACCGTCTACGTCCGTAAAGTTCTCGTAGAGATCTGCTTTAACTCCGGCTGCGATAATGGATCCTGTAATGTCAGATCCTCCTCTCGAGAATGTACATACTTGGTCTTCTTTTGTAATTCCAAAGAATCCTGGGATAACTAAAATCTCATTATGGTTTATCAGTTCTTCAATCTTGTCATAACTAGAAGGGAGAATACGAGCATTGCAAGGTTCACTTGTTACAAAAATACCTGCATTTTTTGGATGAATATATTTTGCATCTAACCCTTTTTTTACAAAGTATGCTGCGATTAGTTTTGCATTGTTGTTCTCTCCAGCGGCCAAGAAAGTATCATATAAGAAGGTGTTATCGGATTTGGGAAGTGTTGCAAGAGACTTGATATCTCTAGAAATCTCTTCAATGATTTCCTCGTCCAAGTCTAACTCCTCTGTAATAGAACGATAGCGATTGACAATCCATTCTTGACTTTGACTAGTATCTTTTCCGTTGGTATATTCTTTGTAATACTTAATGAGGGCATCTGTAACTTTTGTATCCTCAGGATTTCGTTTCCCTGGAGCAGAGACGACAACGTATTTACGGGTTTCATCTTCTTTAACGATATTGAATACTTTTTCTAGCTGGGTAGCAGATGCTAATGAACTACCACCAAATTTAACTACTTTCATGTGGACTCCTTTACACAACTTTCTTTAAATTATACCAAAGATAGATCCTTGTTACAATCTAAAATAGCACTGTTATCAAGGGAGTCTTTCGGCTGAGACACTTTGTTATGAAAATGTAATTTACTTCTCAAAGTAGTTGTGCTAAAATAATATAAAAATAAACAAGTTCAACTATCAAATAATTTGAATAGCTAATTAGTAAAGAGGTGCCTTATGGTGTTCGAAACGATTATATTTTCTGTAGAAGAGGATCTCGCATCTATTATTTTAAATAGGCCTGAGGTTTCAAATGGTTTTAACATTCCAATGTGTCAGGAAATTCTTGAAGCATTAGAATTAGCTGAGAAGAACGCAGACGTTCGTTTTATTTTATTTAAAGCAGTCGGAAAGGTTTTTTCAGTCGGTGGTGATTTAGCAGAGATGAAACGGGCTGTCGATGCCGATGATATCGATTCTTTAACGCAAATTGCGGAATTGGTTAATCAAATCTCCAAAAGGATGAAGCAAATTCCAAAACCGGTGATCATGGTCGCAGATGGTGCGGTTGCAGGAGCAACTGCTAATATGGCAGTAGCGGCAGATTTTTGTATTGCTTCTGATAAAGCTAAGTTTATTCAAGCCTTTGTGGGAGTCGGTTTAGCTCCTGATGCTGGTGGTCTTTTCCTTTTAGGAAGAGCGATTGGTTTGAGTAGAGCAAGTCAGTTAGCGATGACTGGTGAACCATTAGGTGCTGAGAAGGCTCTGGAATATGGAGTTGTTTATAAGGTTTCTGAAGTAGAAAAATTAGATAAGACTGCCAATCAACTTCTCATGAAGTTAAGACGTAGCTCAGACAATTCTTTTGCTGCGATTAAGGAGTTGGCATGGTCTAGTATGTTGACTGACTGGGATCGCTATGCCGAAATTGAGTTGAGGTTACAAAGAAATCTATCTCTAAAAGAAGACTTCAAAGAGGGAGTTATTGCCTATTCAGAGCGTCGGCGTCCAAAATTCAAAGGAAAATAAAAACGTAAAATTTTTATGTTTTCGTTGTTGAGTCTTGCTATTTGGTTTGAATTTTGATAAAATTCGATTATCAAAGTAATGAATAGGGGGTGTGGTTTTTGAATTTTCAACTAGTCAATGATTATCTTACATCCATTTTTAACAACGTATTAGTCATCGAAGAAACTAGTTTACGTAGCAGTCGTTTTAATGATGTTTCTATCAAGGAAATGCACACAATTGATGTAATCGGCTCAACACCAAACGCAACTCCAAGTGATATTTCGCGTTCGTTAATGGTAACGTTAGGTACAGTCACTACCAGTTTAAATAATCTTGAACGAAAAGGTTATATTGAACGAACCAGATCTGAAGTTGATCGTCGTGTGGTCCATTTGAGTTTGACAAAAAGAGGAAAGCTCTTGTATCGGCTTCACCAACAATTTCACAAGCGGATGGTCAATCAGATTATTGATGGGATGTCTCCAGATGAACGGAAAGTGATGCAAAAAGGTTTGCAGAACCTTTATCGTTTCTTGGAGGAGTTGAAATAATGACTTTTGCAAGAATTAGTCAGGTAGCCCATTATTCGCCTAGCCAAGTGATTTCCAATCAAGATCTTTCTGAATGGATGGATACCAGCGATGAGTGGATTGCAAGTCGGACAGGAATTCGGAAGAGACATATATCCAAGTCGGAATCAACCAGCGATTTAGCTGCGGAAGTAGCTCGTCGCTTACTTAAAAAGAGTGGTTTACATGCGGATCAGTTGGATTTTATCTTTGTTGCAACAATTTCTCCGGATTCTATGATGCCATCTACAGCTGCTCGCGTTCAAGCTAAAATTGGGGCCTCTAGAGCTTTTGTTTTTGATTTGACAGCTGCTTGTAGTGGATTTGTCTTTGCGCTTGCGACTGCTGAAAAGTTTATTCGCTCTGGACAGTACAAACGAGGAATTGTTATCGGAAGTGAAACCTTGTCGAAAGTGATCGATTGGGAAGATCGGACAACAGCAGTCTTATTTGGAGATGGTGCTGGTGGCGTTTTATTGGAAGCTTCCGAGCAACAAACTTTTTTAGCAGAAAGTCTGTTTTCAGATGGTTCCCGTGGAGAGGTTCTTCAATCATCATCTGTTGGTTTATCTTCACCATATTCTGATAAGGAAGAAGATAAAAAATATTTGTCAATGGATGGGAGAGCAGTCTTTGATTTTGCTATTCGGGATGTGGCTAAGAGTATTAAAAATGTGTTAGCAGCTGCTCCAGTGCCTGTTGAGGAGATTGATTATTTTCTTCTGCACCAAGCAAATGACCGTATCCTAGATAAAATGGCTAAGAAAATCGGGGTTGATCGGGAAAAACTTCCTGCAAACATGATGGAATATGGTAACACTAGTGCCGCAAGTATTCCAATTTTATTATCGGAGTGTGTCGACCAGGGACTGATCAAATTGGATGGAAGTCAAACAATTCTTCTGTCTGGATTTGGTGGAGGTTTGACATGGGGCTCACTTCTTGTTACAATCTAGTTAAATATGTGGAAACACATTTTAAAAATTTTTAATTATTTTAAGGAGGCCAATCATGGCAGTATTTGAAAAAGTACAAGAAATTATCGTTGAAGAACTTGGTAAAGAACCATCAGAAGTAACACTTGAGTCTACTTTTGAAGATCTTGAAGCTGATTCATTGGATTTGTTCCAAGTGATTTCAGAAATTGAAGATGCATTCGACATTCAAATTGAAACTGAAGAAGGATTGTCTACTGTAGGTGACCTTGTAGCCTACGTAGAAGAAAAAACTAAATAATAATGGATGAGAGTATCGAAAGATATTCTCTCTTGTTTAGGTAATAGTTTGACGCTCAAAGCAAAGAACCGCTTTCAAACTATTACTTAAGCGAAAATGAGGAAGGTACTATGAAAACACGAATTACAGAATTATTAAACATTAAATATCCAATTTTCCAAGGTGGTATGGCTTGGGTCGCTGATGGTGATCTAGCGGGAGCTGTATCCAATGCGGGTGGTCTTGGAATCATCGGTGGAGGAAATGCACCTAAAGAAGTTGTCAAAGCGAATATTGATCGTGTCAAATCCATTACTGACAAACCTTTTGGGGTGAATATCATGCTCCTCTCTCCTTTTGCGGATGACATCGTTGACTTGGTCATTGAAGAAGGGGTTAAAGTTGTTACCACTGGTGCAGGAAATCCTGGGAAATACATGGATCGCTTCCATGAAGCTGGCATTACCGTTATCCCGGTTGTACCTTCAGTAGCTTTAGCAAAACGGATGGAAAAACTAGGTGCAGATGCTGTGATTGCTGAAGGAATGGAAGCAGGAGGGCATATTGGTAAATTGACGACCATGACCCTGGTTCGTCAAGTGGTCGAAGCTGTCTCTATTCCAGTTATTGGTGCTGGTGGTGTAGCAGATGGTGCTGGAGCGGCTGCGGTCTTCATGCTTGGAGCAGATGCTGTTCAAGTAGGAACACGCTTTGTCGTTGCTAAAGAATCAAATGCTCACCAAAACTTTAAGAATAAAATCTTGAAAGCTAAGGACATTGATACAGTGGTGTCTGCGTCGGTTGTTGGACATCCAGTTCGTGCGATTAAGAATAAATTGGCTTCTGCCTATAATCAAGCTGAAAAAGATTTCTTGGCTGGTAAGAAGACTCAAGAAGAAATTGAAGAACTTGGTGCAGGTGCACTTCGCAATGCTGTTGTGGACGGAGATGTCGATAACGGATCTGTCATGGCGGGGCAAATTGCGGGTCTTGTAAGCAAAGAAGAAACCTGTGCTGAAATCTTGGAAGATATCTACCTTGGGGCTGCTAAGGTGATTCAGAAAGAAGCAGCTCGCTGGGCTGATGTGAAATTCTAACAAGTAAAGGAAAGGAAGAGAACAGTGACAAAACGTGCCTTCTTATTTGCTGGTCAAGGTGCTCAAAAATTGGGGATGGCTAGTGACTTGTATGCAACCTATCCAATTGTCAAGGAAACCTTTGATACCGCAAGTCAGATTTTGGGTTATGATTTACGAAAATTGATTGATTCTGACGAAGAAAAGCTCAATCAAACACGCTATACCCAACCGGCTATTTTGACAACCTCAGTTGCTATTTATCGTCTGTTGGCAGAAAAAGGAATTACACCGGATATTGTGGCGGGTCTTTCTCTAGGAGAATATTCTGCTTTAGTTGCTGCGGGCGCTCTTTCTTTTGAAGAAGCGGTTGCCTTGGTTTCTAAACGGGGTGAATTTATGGAAACTGCTGCACCTGCTGGAAGTGGGAAGATGGTAGCAGTTATGAATACAGATCCTGCCTTGATTGAAGAAATCTGCCAGAAGGCTTCTGTGAAGGGAGTTGTTACCCCCGCAAACTACAATACCCCTGCTCAAATTGTAATTGGTGGAGAGGTTGAAGCTGTAGATTATGCAGTTGAATTATTACAAGAAGCGGGCGCTAAGCGTCTAATCCCACTCAATGTCTCTGGTCCCTTCCATACAGCTTTACTCGCTTCTGCTAGTGAGAAACTAGCGACTGAACTTGAAAAAGTTACTTTTAAGGACTTTACCTTGCCTTTGGTTGGGAATACAGAAGCGCAGATTATGAAATCAGACGAAATCAAAACATTATTGGCTCGCCAAGTGATGGAGCCCGTTCGTTTCTATGATTCGATTGCGACGATTCAAGAATTTGGAGTAGATGAAGTGATTGAGATTGGTCCAGGGAAGGTCTTGACTGGCTTCTTGAAAAAAATCGATAAAACTCTTCCAACAAAAAATGTTGAGGATCAGGCTAGCCTTGATGCTCTACTGAACGAATAGATGAGGTGACTATGGAACTGAAGAATAAAAATGTATTTGTTACTGGCTCAAGTCGAGGCATTGGATTGGCTATTGCTCATAAATTTGCTTCAAAAGGTGCTAACATTGTCTTAAATAGTCGTGGAGAGCTCCCAGCAGGCCTAGTAGATGAATTTGCCTCTTACGGTGTGAAAGTTGTTGGCGTTACTGGGGATGTATCCCAAGCTGCGGAAGCGAAGCGAATGGTGGCGGAAGCGATTGACGCACTTGGGTCAGTAGATATTCTTGTCAACAATGCTGGGATTACCAATGATAAGCTCATGTTAAAATTGACGGAAGAAGATTTTGAGCAAGTCTTGAAGGTGAATTTGACTGGTGCTTTTAATATGACACAATCAGTCTTAAAACCGATGACCAAAGCACGTGAAGGTGCTATCATTAACATGTCGAGTGTTGTCGGTCTGACAGGAAATGTTGGACAAGCTAACTATGCTGCCTCAAAAGCTGGATTGATCGGTTTTTCTAAATCGGTAGCGCGTGAAGTAGCCGGAAGAAATGTTCGAGTCAATGTCATTGCTCCGGGCTTCATTGAGTCTGATATGACAGAAGGACTTCCGGAAAAAATTAAAGAAATGTCTCTCGCTCAAATTCCAATGAAACGATTTGGAAATACAGAAGAAGTGGCAGATGTTGCAGTCTTTCTTGCAACTCAAGAATATCTAACAGGGCAAGTCATCGCAATTGATGGTGGCTTAACCATGCAATAAAAAGAGGTAGGTTTTGAAATGAAATTAAATCGTGTTGTTGTAACAGGCTATGGCTTGACATCTCCAATCGGAAACACTCCAGAAGAATTTTGGAATAGCTTAAAAGAAGGAAAGATTGGAATTGGTCCGATCACAAAATTTGACCACAGTGACTTTGCTGTTCATAATGCAGCTGAAATCCAAGATTTTCCATTTGATAAGTACTTTATCAAAAAAGATACAAATCGCTTTGATAACTACTCTTTATATGCCTTGTATGCAGCTCAAGAAGCTGTGAATCATGCAGGTTTAGATGTAGAAGCTATTGATAAAGATCGTTTTGGTGTCATTGTTGCTTCTGGTATCGGTGGTATCAAAGAAATCGAAGATCAAGTGATTCGCTTGCATGAAAAAGGGCCAAAACGTGTCAAACCAATGACCCTTCCAAAAGCTCTGCCAAATATGGCATCTGGTAATGTTGCTATGCGTTTTGGAGCTAATGGAATTTGTAAATCGATCAATACTGCTTGTGCCTCTTCCAATGATGCGATTGGGGATGCTTTCCGTGCCATTAAATTTGGTTTCCAAGATTTGATGTTGGTAGGTGGTTCAGAAGCTTCTATTACGCCATTTGCAATTGCCGGTTTCCAAGCCCTAACAGCTCTTTCAACAACAGAAGATCCAACTCGTGCTTCTATTCCATTTGATAAAGATCGGAATGGATTTGTAATGGGTGAAGGATCAGGTATGTTGGTACTTGAAAGTTTGGAACACGCTGAAAAACGTGGTGCAACCATTCTTGCTGAAGTGGTGGGCTACGGTAATACCTGTGATGCTTACCATATGACTTCTCCACATCCAGAAGGTCAAGGTGCTATCAAGGCAATGAAGTTGGCTTTGGATGAGGCAGAAATTGAACCAGCTCAAGTTGATTATGTCAACGCCCATGGAACCTCTACTCCAGCAAATGAAAAAGGAGAAAGTGGTGCAATCGTTTCTGTATTTGGTACAGAAGTTCCAGTATCTTCTACAAAATCATTTACAGGTCACCTCTTGGGAGCAGCAGGGGCAGTTGAAGCTATTGCGACAATTGAAGCAATTCGCCATCAATATGTTCCAAAAACTGCTGGAACACAAGAGTTATCAGATTATATTGAAGCCAATGTCATCTTTGGTGAAGGGCAAGAACGTCCGATTTCCTATGCTATTTCCAATACATTTGGATTTGGAGGACACAATGCTGTCTTAGCCTTTAAACGTTGGGAGGGATAAAGTGAATATTCAAGAAATTAAAGACCTAATGAGTCAATTTGACCAATCCAGTCTTCGTGAATTTAGCTATCAAAATGCAACGGATGTGCTATCATTTAGTAAAAATACTGGCAGTGTAGCTAGCTCGCAACCTGCTACGCCAGCTCCTGTAGTTCAGGAAGTGGCGCCCGCTGTTGAAAGCCCTGTTGTTCTCGCAGAAGAACCAGCTGCTCCGTCAGCTCCAGCTCCAGAAGCTAGTCCAGCAGTGGCAGCAGAAGGGGAAGTAGTTGAAAGTCCTCTTGTCGGTGTAGCTTATTTAGCTTCAGGTCCAGATAAACCAGCTTTTGTTCAGGTTGGAGATAGCGTTTCAAAAGGCCAAACTTTATTGATTATTGAAGCAATGAAAGTCATGAATGAAGTTCCTGCGCCAAGAGATGGAATCGTCACTGAAATCCTTGTTTCAAATGAAGAAATGGTCGAGTTTGGGAAAGGATTGGTACGGATTAAATGATCGATATTCAAGCTATTAAAGAGGCTCTTCCGCATCGCTATCCGATGTTGTTGGTGGATCGCGTCCTTGAAACAAGTGAGGATACGATTGTAGCCATTAAGAATGTGACGATCAATGAGCCCTTCTTTAATGGGCACTTTCCAAGCTACCCAGTAATGCCAGGTGTCCTCATTATGGAAGCCTTGGCACAAACTGCCGGTGTCTTAGAATTATCCAAACCAGAAAATAAAGGGAAATTAGTCTTTTACGCTGGAATGGATAAGGTTAAATTTAAAAAACAAGTCGTTCCGGGAGATCAGCTCGTGATGACGGCTACCTTTGTCAAGCGTCGTGGTTCGATTGCGGTCGTGGAAGCAAAAGCGGAAGTCGATGGGAAATTAGCTGCTAGCGGGACCCTAACATTTGCAATTGGTAACTAGGGAGGTTTCTATGTTCCGAAAAATTTTAATCGCGAATCGTGGTGAAATTGCGGTCCGGATTATTCGAGCTGCTCGTGAATTAGGAATTGAAACAGTCGCTGTCTATTCAACGGCTGATAAAGAAGCCTTGCATACCTTACTAGCGGATGAAGCAGTTTGTATTGGGCCTGCCAAGTCAACCGAGTCTTATTTGAACATGAATGCTGTTTTATCTGCAGCAGTTCTAACTGGTTCAGAAGCCATTCACCCAGGTTTTGGATTTTTGAGTGAAAATTCGAAGTTTGCCACCATGTGTGAAGAAGTAGGGATTAAGTTTATTGGACCATCAGGATCTGTTATGGATATGATGGGTGATAAAATTAATGCCCGAGCACAAATGATCAAAGCAGGCGTACCTGTGATTCCAGGATCAGATGGTGAAGTTCATACAGCTGAAGAAGCCTTGGAAGTTGCTGATCGGATTGGCTATCCTGTTATGCTGAAGGCGTCAGCTGGAGGTGGCGGTAAAGGTATCCGTAAAGTAGAACGGGCAGAGGACCTAGTTCCAGCTTTTGAATCTGCTTCGACAGAAGCTAAGGCGGCCTTTGGCAATGGAGCTATGTACCTTGAACGCGTCATCTACCCAGCTCGTCATATTGAGGTTCAAATTTTGGCTGACCAATTTGGACATGTGGTTCATTTGGGTGAACGGGATTGTTCCCTTCAAAGAAACAACCAAAAAGTCCTCGAAGAATCTCCATCCGTAGCAATCGGTAAGACAATTCGAGACCAAATCGGATCTGCAGCTGTCCGCGCGGCAGAATCTGTTGGCTATGAAAATGCTGGGACAATCGAGTTTCTTTACGATGAAGGTAAAGGCGAATTTTACTTCATGGAGATGAATACTCGGGTTCAAGTTGAGCATCCCGTGACAGAATTTGTCACTGGAATTGATATCGTGAAAGAGCAAATTAAGATTGCTGAAGGCCAAGAATTGTCTGTGCGTCAAGAAGATATCCAAATTTCCGGTCATGCCATTGAATGCCGGATCAATGCGGAAAATCCTGCCTTTAACTTTGCACCAAGTCCAGGAAAGATCACCAATCTCTACCTTCCAAGTGGAGGGGTTGGCTTGCGCGTGGATTCTGCAGTCTATCCTGGCTATACGATTCCACCTTACTACGATAGTATGATTGCCAAAATCATTGTCCATGGAGAGAATCGTTTCGATGCCTTGATGAAGATGCAACGCGCCCTCTATGAGTTGGAAATTGACGGTGTAATGACCAACAGTGATTTCCAATTGGATTTGATTTCAGATTCGAATGTGATTGCTGGTGATTACGATACCGCCTTTCTGATGGAAAAATTTTTACCAAATTATCAGAAAAATCAATAAGCATTGAACTTTGTAAATGTGAGATTCATTTTCACAAGGAATGAACGCGCACAATTACAAAGTTCTTTTACCAAGTAAGGAGAAGTTGATGGCTTTATTTTCTAAAAAAGATAAGTACATTCGAATTAATCCCAATCGGTCGGCCATTGAAGCACCTCAGCCGAAACCAGAGGTTCCAGATGAGTTGTTTTCTCAGTGTCCGGGCTGTAAACATACCATTTACCAAAAGGATCTAGGAAGTGAACGTCTGTGTCCTAAGTGTGGCTATACCTTCCGTATTTCTGCTGTAGAACGGCTTCAATTGACGATTGATCCAGGAAGCTTTATTGAACTGTTTACGGGTATTGAGACCAAGGACCCGCTTAAGTTTCCAAACTACAAGAAGAAATTGGCGACTGTTCGTGAATTAACAGGGCTTGATGAGGCTGTGTTAACAGGAACTGCAAAGATCGGGGGCCATCAAGTGGCTCTTGGTATTATGGATTCCAATTTTATCATGGCTTCTATGGGCTCTGTGGTCGGTGAAAAGATTACCCGCCTATTTGAATTGGCGACAGAAGAAAAGCTCCCAGTCGTGCTCTTTACAGCTTCTGGAGGTGCTCGGATGCAAGAAGGAATCGTCAGTTTGATGCAGATGGCTAAAATCTCTGCAGCTGTTCAAAGACACTCAAAAGCAGGCTTGTTTTATCTTACCGTTCTAACAGACCCAACAACAGGAGGGGTAACGGCGTCATTTGCAATGGAAGGGGATATCATCATTGCAGAGAGTCAAGCCCTTGTGGGATTTGCAGGTCGTCGAGTGATCGAGTCAACCGTGCGGGAACAGTTGCCGGATAATTTCCAAAAGGCTGAATTTTTACAAGAGCATGGCTTTGTGGATGTGATTCTCCAGCGTAGTGAGATGCGTTCAACAATCGCAGACTTGTTAGCCTTTCATGGAGGGAAGCAATGACAAGAATAACACAAATTATTAAAGAAGCTCGTGACCAAGGACGTTTGACAGCTCTAGATTATGCTCATGGAATTTTTGAAAACTTTATCGAATTGCATGGAGATCGGAATTTCCGAGATGACGGTGCAGTGATTGGTGGAATTGGTTGGCTTGGAGATCAAGCGGTAACGGTTGTCGGGATTCAAAAAGGAAAGAATCTTCAGGATAACCTCAGTAGAAACTTTGGTCAACCCCATCCTGAAGGTTATCGAAAAGCTTTGCGTCTGATGAAACAGGCGGAGAAGTTTGGTCGTCCAGTAGTAACCTTCATCAATACCGCGGGTGCTTATCCGGGTGTTGGCGCTGAAGAACGGGGACAGGGTGAGGCTATCGCGCGTAACCTCATGGAAATGAGTGATTTAAAGGTTCCGATTATCGCAATTATCATCGGGGAAGGTGGCTCAGGTGGCGCCCTTGCTCTGGCTGTAGCGGACAAGGTCTGGATGTTGGAGAACTCTATCTATGCCGTCTTGAGTCCAGAAGGATTTGCTTCTATTCTATGGAAAGATGGAAGCCGTGCCATGGAAGCTGCTGAGTTGATGAAGATTACTTCGCATGAGTTGTTAAATATGGATATTGTAGACAAGGTGATTCCGGAGCATGGTTTCTCAAATGGAGAACTACTCGCTCAAGTGAAGAAGGAAATTCAAGCAGAATTGAAGGAACTACAAGCTTTGTCTCTCGAAGATCTGCTAGAGCAACGCTACCAGCGTTTTCGTAAATATTAAAAAAACTGAGCTTGCAGATGCAAGACTCAGTTTTTTTATCTTATCTTATTTTGGTGCAATAACTTCAGCTCCACCCATGTATGGACGAAGGACTTCTGGAATGGTTACAGAACCATCTGCGTTTTGATAGTTTTCAAGAATAGCAGCGACGGTACGTCCAACAGCCAATCCTGAACCATTCAAAGTGTGAAGAAGTTTGACTTTACCATCGGCTTCATCACGGTAGCGGATTTGCGCGCGTCGTGCTTGGAAATCTTCTGTGTTGGAACAGCTTGAGATTTCACGGTAGGTATTTTGTGCTGGGATCCAGACTTCCAAGTCGTAAGTCTTAGCGGCTGAGAAGCCCATGTCTCCTGTTGAGAGAGCTACGACACGGTATGGCAAGTTCAACTTTTGAAGGATATTTTCAGCGTTAGCTGTCATCTTTTCCAATTCTTCATATGATTCTTCCGGTTTGGCAAATTTAACCATTTCAACCTTGTGGAATTGGTGCAAACGAATCAAGCCACGTGTATCACGACCAGCAGAACCAGCTTCTGAACGGAAAGATGGGCTCATGGCAGTAAAGTAGATCGGAAGATCCTTCCCATCGATGATTTCATCACGGTAGTAGTTCGTTAGAGGCACTTCAGCGGTTGGAATCAAGACATAGTTAGTGTCGCTGAGTTCAAAAGTATCTTCCTTGAATTTTGGATATTGTCCGGTACCAAACATAGAATCATGGTTAACCATGTAAGGGGTGATGACTTCAGTATAGCCTTCCTTACCGTGCTCATCTAGCATAAAGTTGTAGATAGCACGTTCCAAACGAGCTCCCAGGCCTTTATAGAAGAGGAAGCGGGCACCAGTGACTTTTCCACCACGTTCCCAGTCAAGGATATCTAAGTCTTCCCCAAGATCCCAGTGGGCTTTTGGTTCAAAGTCAAACTCACGAGGAGTTCCCCAACGGCGAACTTCTACGTTATCGTCCTCGTCTGCACCAATAGGAACACTATCAGCTGGGATGTTTGGAAGAGTAGTGGTAAATTCTGTCAATTTAGCATCGATTTCCGCTAATTCTGCATCTAGCGCTTTGACTTCAGCAGATAGGGTTTGCATGGCAGCAATCTTGTCGTCTGCATTTTCCTTGTTGCGTTTGGCTTGAGCAATTTCAGCAGAAACGGTGTTACGCTCTGCCTTGAGGGTTTCAACCTTGACTAAGATGTCACGACGTTTAGCATCGATTTCCTTCATCTCATTTAAGATAGCAGCGTCTACCCCACGTGTCGCCAATTTTTCAGCAACCGTATCAAAATCGGTACGAATTCGTTTAATATCTAACATAGCTTCTCCTTTAACAAAAAACACACCTGTTATAGTGTTGGAGTGGCAGGGCCACGGTTCCATCCAACTTCACAGGTGTGCACTTGATTCAATATTGTATTTTAAAGAAACGGTAGAATTTCAATTAAGGTTTCTATCTGCTCACAGCAACCGCAGACTTTCTGAAAGAGCCTCTTAACTTACTTATCCGTTTTTGTTTATTATACAAGAAAAGAAGCTATTTTGCAAATAGATTTTTTATTTTAGCTGCGATGGTTTGGATCAAGGTCGGCAATTTGACAATTTTATCATTTCCAAGGTGTTCACGGGCAATTTTTAAGATTTTTCCCGAGTCTTTAGAAGCAAACAGGAATTTGCTTTCCTTGGTATAGATTTCAAAATGGCGGCTAATTTTACGTCCGGATACATTAGCTCCGATTTGTTCGATATCCTGCCAGGGAATTTGGATGTAGTCTTCAACATTTGCATCCGCATAAAATTCGAAAGCAGCATTCCCAACTAAAATTTTTCCAACCTTTCCTCCAACCCCTAGATAAGAGACACCAGTGGTATGGAATTCCACGGTTTTATTCTGTGATTGCGCCATGTGCTCCTCCTGTAACTATGTTCATTTCATTATATCATAATAAAAAGAAGGTCGAAACCTTCTTTTTTGTTGATCTTTGCTTACATCAAGCCCGCAACGTGTGCCAAGACACCGATGACAAAGAGGGCGATGATGATAGTGATAGGAGATACTTTCTTCTTAAGCAACCACATACAAGCAAAAGTAAGAAGTAAGCCCATCAAACCAGGAATCAATGAATCCAAGTTTTGTTGGAAAGTCGTAACTTTTTCCGGTGTTTGAGATAGGCCTGAACCAACTTGAGCGAAGGCTTCTTGGATTCCCTTGTATCCTTCAGGAAGTTTATCCCAGTGGATATAAGCTTTATCGTCTAGCTTAACTGATGAGACATTGAAGATAAATTTAATCGATACCCAACGTTCTACTAAGACAGCGAGGATAAACATCCCAAGGATAGAAGCTCCTTTAGTGATATCTTGCAAGATTCCACCAGACATATCTTTGGTAATTTCAGAACCGGCTTTGTATCCAAGTTCTTGGGTATACCACAAGAAGGACATACGAATTGCGTTCCATGCAAGGAAGAAGATGAGTGGACCAAGGATATTACCAGTCAAGGCAAGAGATGCACCAAGTGCTCCAAGGATCGGACGAACTGTAAACCAGAAGACTGGATCTCCGATACCAGCCAAAGGCCCCATCATACCAATTTTAACCCCTTGGATAGCAGCATCATCAATAGCAGCACCGTTTGCTTTTTCTTCTTCAAGGGCAAGAGTAACCCCGATGATTGGAGCAGCTACGTATGGGTGAGTGTTGAAGAACTCCATGTGACGCTCAAGAGCAGCCGCTTGGTCTTCTTTCTTGGTGTAGAGTTTTTTGATAGCTGGGATCAATGAGTAAGCCCAACCCAAGTTTTGCATCCGTTCGTAGTTCCAAGAACCTTGCAAGAAGGTTGAACGCCACCAAACTTTTTGACGATCTGATTTAGATAATTGTAATTTTTCAGTCATGATAGTGTCACACCTTTCTTAATAGTCTTCGAGAATATCGCCGATTGGGTCATTAGAAGTAGCGACTCCGCCACCTCCGTTGCCACCTTTCTTAGAAAGTGAAAGGTAAATCAAGGCAAGGGCAACACCAATCGCTCCAAGAGCAATCAAAGTTAATTCGCTGACGGCAGCAAGTGCAAAACCAATGGCAAAGAATGGCCAAACTTCACGGCTTGCCATCATGTTGATAACCATAGCATAACCAACGGCTACAACCATACCTCCACCGATTTGCATACCGTCTGACAACCAAGCAGGCATCGCTTCAAGCGCACCTTTAACAGTTTCAGCAGGGATCATCAACAAGAGGGCTGCAGGAATAGCGATACGAAGACCTTGAAGAAGAAGAGCTACAAAGTGAGCGCGTTCTACCCCTTTGATATCACCTTTTTTAGCAGCAGCATCGGCAGTGTGGACCAAACCAACAGAGAGAGTACGGACGATCATGGTCAAGAAAAGACCAGCGACTGCAAGTGGAATAGCCACACCTTGAGCCACAGCGATTCCTTTAGAACTAAAGTCACCACCAAGAACCAAGATAATCGCAGCAGCGACAGATGCAAGAGCAGCATCGGGTGCAACGGCAGCTCCAATGTTTGCCCAGCCAAGTGCAAGTAATTGAAGGGAACCACCAAGCATCACACCGGCAGTCAAGTTACCTGTTACCAAACCGATTAAGGTACAAGCAACAAGTGGTTGGTGGAATTGGAATTGGTCAAGGATACCTTCAAGACCTGCTAAGAAGGCAACAACGACCACTAATACCATAGAAATAATAGACATGTTTAAAATCCTTTCGTAAGTAATCGATTATTGAACGTTAGCTTTGTTAATTAAGTCAAACAAATCTTTCTTAGAGTCATTTGGCACTTTACGGACATCAAATTCTACTCCAAGATCACGCATTTTTTCAAATGTAGCCACATCTTCTTTATCCATTGACAACACATTGTTAACCATGGTTTTACCAGTTGAGTGGGCCATTGAACCAACGTTCAAGGTTTTAATCGGAACACCACCTTCGATGGCACGAAGAGCGTCTTGAGGTGTTTCAAATAAGATCAAAGCATGTGTTTCACCAAAGCGTGGATCTTTTGCGACGTCGATCAATTTTTGAATTGGGACTACGTTTGCTTTTACACCATTTGGTGCCGCCTGCTTAATCAACTCTTTACGGAGTTCATCTTTGGCAACTGAGTCTGAAGCAACGATAATGCGATCTGCTTTTGAATCAGGAGTCCAAGCAGTAGCGACTTGTCCATGAAGGAGACGAGTATCGAGACGAGCAAGGTTGATTTTGAGTTTGCCATCTCCAATCACTGTTCCCTCTGGAATAGCAGCTTGGGCAACAGGAGCAGCTGAAGCAGTGCTTGCTTCTTCGACAGGATTCAATTCTTCTGGAAGAGCTTTGATTCCATCTTTAGATTCTTTGATGATGTTTGCAGCGATTTGATCAACGCCTGCATTTGCATCCATCAAACGCTCTGTATAAGCTTGAATCAACATCGGAAGGTTTAATCCAGTGATGATCGCAAATTTACGATCTGGATTTTCCCCCATGACACGACTAGCTTGGTTAAATGGAGAACCACTCCAAAGGTCAGCCAAAACCAAGATTTCATCTTCTGCATCAAATGCGGCAACAGCAGCATTGAATTTAGCATAGAGATCATCTGGGCCTTCACTTGGCATGAACGTAACCACTTGAACTTTCTCTTGATCCCCAAAGATCATCGAGCCGGATTGGTGGATTCCAGCTGCAAATTCACCGTGGCTAGCAATAATGATACCAATACTCATTATTGACATTCCTCCTTATAAAATTTGTTTGACTTTCAGTTTAAGAAAACTTTAAGCTAATTTATTATAAAACGTTTTCATCATAAAGTCAATTTTTCAGTACTAAATTAAAGGAAAAAGAAGGTTTTTAATATATTAATTTGTTAATATTTATCTTCGAGTGCTAGCAGAGTTTTTTACGACTGAACTCGAAAAGCCTTTGGAAATCCTTGACAAAATGGGAGTGAAGGGGATTCGAAGTTTCTGAAAAGATAAGTAGTAGCTTCTGAGGGGTAAAATAAAGATATAGAAACTCCTTGTAGGCCCTGCTTATGAGAAAGTGAAAAAGACCAGCCCAATTGGGTTGGTCTCAGATTGAAGCCATAGTCTTATGAAAAACTTTCCTTAGGTGAGTACGGACGTCAGCGAACTTCTTCGAAGTTCCATAACTAATTATTGAGCCTAAGGTCTCAATAATTCCGAGTGTCTGAAACAATTGTGTTTCAAGCACTTTTCCCACAGCGGAAAGTTTTTTCCTTTTCTTAAATGACTAAAACGTAAAAGTCATTTAAGAAAATCATCTAGCTATTTTATGTAAAACAATAGTTTGTCTAAATTCAAAGACCAGCCCTCTTGGACTAGTCTTGTAGGTTCGTTTATTTAGTTAGTGAAGTCAAGTACCATACGTCCTTGAATGGTTCCGGCTTCCATTTCGTCAAAGACCTTAACAGCATCTTCTACTGGACGTTTTTGAACGACTGGCACTACCAAACCTTCTGCACCAAATTGGAAAGCTTCTTCTAAGTCTTTACGAGTTCCAACAAGAGAACCAATGACTTGGATACCATCTAATACTGTTTTCACAATGCTGAGCTCCATCATTTCAGAAGGAAGTCCGACTGCAACAACGCGACCACCCGCACGAACTGAATCTACTGCTTGGTTGAAGGCTACTTTAGAAACGGCTGTTACGACAGCAGAGTGAGCTCCACCATTTGTTTTTTCTTTGATCAATCCTGGGACATCTTCGACTTCACGACCATTAATGACAAAGTCTGCCCCAACTTCTTTAGCCAATTCGAGTTTATCATTGTTGATATCAACAGCGATGACATGAGCGTTGAAGACTTTCTTGGCATATTGAACAGCTAAGTTACCCAAGCCACCAGCTCCATAGATAACGATCCATTGGCCTGGTTCAGCTTTGGCTTCTTTGATAGCTTTGTAGGTTGTAACACCGGCACAGGTAATAGAAGAAGCTTGGGCTGGATCTAATCCCTCTGGTACTTTTACTGCGTAGTCTGCAGTTACGATACATTGTTCAGCCATTCCTCCATCAACAGAGTAACCAGCATTTTTTACAGTACGGCAAAGAGTTTCGCGACCAGTTGTACAGTATTCACAAGTGCCACATCCTTCGAAGAACCAAGCAACACTGACACGGTCACCAACTTTTAAACTTGTCACATCTGGAGCAAGTTCTTTAACAATACCGATTCCTTCGTGTCCAAGAACACGGCCTGGAACTTTACCGAAGTCTCCGTGAGCAACGTGCAAGTCCGTGTGGCAGACACCACAGTATTCGATTTGAACAAGAGCTTCCCCTGTTTCTAATGGGCGCATCTCCTTGTTTGCAACAATTTCAACACCAGTACCTTCTGGATTTACAACAACAGCTTTCATAGTTTTCCTCCTCAAGAGCTTAGTTGAATTAGAGACGGTAATAAAACGAGAAGTAACATCACTTGAATCATTATCGTATGAAACGAGCTAGGCTCCTTTTTTATTTTTGTTATGTTAATTTTATCACAAACTCCATCAGTTAGCAAGCGTTTACATAGAAAAATTTTCTGAAAATAAACTTAACTGGTTAAATTATTTTCAGAAAAAGTCCCTATAAAGTTTCGTATGTTTGAGAAAACAAAAAAGCTTGAATCCTTTCTTGTAAAAGGTGATTCAAGCGATTCACTTTATTTATAGGAAGAGTTTTTCTAGTTGACGAGCAACGCCGTCCTGATCATTTGTATACTCGGTTTGTTTATCGGCATAGGGGAGGAGGACAGGATTGGCGTTTTTCATAGCATAACCAGTTCCTGCGAAAGCCAACATGTCTGTATCGTTTTGCTCATCCCCAAAAGCAATCAAGTCTTTCCGATCAAGTCCGTAAGTCTCGAGGAGATGGTTGAGGGCAAAGGCTTTATTAACCCCTTTTGGAGCGCACTCGAGAATGTTGAGCGGTCCCCCCCAACTATTGATTTCCAATTCATGATGGTAGTAGTCACGCATTTCTTCGGCTAAAGCATACTTATCTTTAGCGCGTGTTTGAAAGAGGATAGCATTTGGATTTTCGGTAACTTTACGAGCTTCAAATTTTGTTTTGGAGGAGATTTTAGAAACCCCAAATAAGGCGGGATCAATAGTATGGTGGTAGGTGTGTGTGACATAGAACTTATTGCGATATTCCCCTGCAATAAAGTCCGCCTGGATGTCATTTTCTCTCTCGACCATATCGAGGAGGTATTTTTTATCAAGAGTCATGGATAGTTCTTTCGACCATTTTTTATTTGGAATATGAGTGAGAGCACCGTTAAAGTTAATCATGGGACTCTCTAATCCCAATTCCCTATAGATATGATCTGCCATTCGATAGGGACGCCCAGTTGTAATAATGACCCGGTGACCTTGTTTACTGATTTTCTGGATGGTTTCAATCGTATAGGGTGATAATTTACTCTCAGAATTTAATAGGGTGCCATCTAAATCGACAGCGATTAGTTTTTTATTCATAGGAAAAATCCTTTCATTTGTATGGTTTTTCGTACTCCAAATGAGGAATGTTTTATAGAGTAAAGAGCACCATGTTTTAAGAAGAATGCTACCATTATACCAGATAAATAGGAAAATTTCAGTCTTTCGAATGGTAAATGATGTGGCAGAAAAGATTGTTCAGATGAATCTCTTGTAAAAGTGAATGATATTTGATAAAATAGTAGCATTGTTCGTGATTGAGTCGCGGGCAGATTTATTTTTTTAAGGAGTTTATTGGAAAAATGGATAAGTTTTTCAAACTATCTGAACACGGAACGACGGTTCGTACTGAGGTATTAGCTGGTTTAACGACCTTCTTTGCCATGTCTTATATCTTGTTTGTAAACCCTCAAATGCTTTCTCAAACAGGAATGCCTGCTCAAGGAGTATTTCTAGCAACCATTATTGGGTCAGTCGTTGGAACTCTCATGATGGCTTTCTATGCGAATCTACCTTATGCTCAAGCACCAGGGATGGGATTGAATGCCTTCTTTACTTTTACAGTTGTATTTGGGATGGGCTATTCTTGGAAAGAAGCCTTGGGAATGGTCTTCATTTGTGGATTGATTTCTTTGGTTATCACATTAACCAATGTTCGGAAAATGATTATTGAGTCAATTCCAAATGCTTTGCGTTCAGCTATCTCAGCTGGTATCGGAATTTTCTTGGCCTATGTCGGAATTAAAAATGCTGGCCTGTTGAAGTTTTCGATTGATCCACATACCTATACGGTAGCAGGAGAAGGGGCTGATAAGGCAAATGCTGCGATTACAGCAAATTCTGCAGCGGTCCCAGGACTTGTTAGTTTCAATAGTCCGACAGTCCTCCTTGCCTTGGCTGGCTTAGCCATTACTGTTTTCTTTGTCATCAAGGGCATTAAAGGAGGAATTATCCTTTCTATCCTTACGACAACAATCCTCGGTATTGTGTTTGGAATTGTTGATCTTTCAACGATTGACTTTGGTAGTACCCATCTTGGAGCAGCTGTCAATGATCTTGGCAAAATTTTTGGAGCTGCACTTGGTTCAGAAGGATTAGGTTCTTTGATTACCAATACTTCTCGTCTTCCTGAAACCTTGATGGCCATCTTGGCATTCTCCTTGACAGATATCTTTGATACGATTGGTACCTTGATTGGAACTGGTGAAAAAGTTGGTATTGTTGCCACAAATGGTGAAAATCATCAATCCGCTAAATTGGATAAAGCCCTTTATTCAGACCTTGTAGCGACATCTGTTGGTGCTATTGCAGGTACTTCGAATGTGACGACTTATGTTGAGTCAGCTGCGGGAATTGGAGCTGGTGGACGGACTGGTTTGACAGCCCTTGTAGTAGCCATCTGTTTCACAGTGTCAAGTATTTTTAGTCCCCTTCTTGCTATTGTACCGACAGCAGCGACAGCACCGATTTTGATCATCGTTGGGATCATGATGTTGAGTAGCTTGAAAAACATCCATTGGGATGATATGGCAGAAGCTGTACCAGCCTTCTTCACCTCTATCTTTATGGGGTTCAGCTATTCCATCACAAATGGGATTGCAGCAGGTTTTATTACCTATACAGTAACCAAACTGGTCAAAGGTGAAGCCAAAGAAGTTCACAGTATGATTTGGATTTTAGATGCCTTGTTTATTCTGAACTTTATCAGTATGGCCTTGCACTAGAATGAACATAGAAGAAAGCTTGGACAAATCGTCCAAGCTTTTTGATTGTCTCAGGTGAGGCCGAAGGTGATCGACTAAAAATAGTGGGCAAGAATCAATTATTTTTGGTATAATGGAGCAATGAAAAGTCAAAATGAACAAGAGTTGATTGCACTTGGAAAACAGTTGGGTCAACAGTTAGAAAAACAGGATGTCGTGATTCTGACAGGGGATCTGGGGGCTGGGAAAACAACCTTTACAAAAGGCCTAGCTCAAGGGTTGGATATTCGTCAGATGATTAAAAGTCCCACTTATACCATTGTGAGAGAATATGAAGGTCGCTTGCCTTTGTATCACCTGGATGTCTATCGTATAGGGGACGATCCAGATTCGATTGATTTGGATGACTTTTTGTTTGGTGAAGGGGTTACCGTCATTGAGTGGGGAGAGTTGCTAGAGACCAGTCTTCCTGCTGGATATTTAAAGGTTGAATTGCTCAAGGATGGTGACGGACGCGAGATACGCTTGTCAGCTGTCGGGGAACGTGCAGAACAATTAAGGGAGTCATTTCTGACTTCTGTAGGAGCTTGAAGATGGAACAGGTACTAGATCTCTTTTTGAAAGAGGCTGAAGTGTCGGATGCACAGTCTTTACTCGACTTTTTTAAAGATGTAGCGACTGAATCTGATTTTACGACCTTATCTTCAGAAGGACTTGGGATGACCAAGCAAGAGTTGGAAATGTATGCAAAAAAACAAGCACAAACAGACAATCAATTATGTCTTTTGTTATACTTGGGTGAGGATCTAGTAGGTGTCTTAAATATTGTCGCGGATCAAAACAAGGCTTTGCGTCATATTGGAGATCTCTTTATTGTTATTCGGAAGGCATACTGGAATAAAGGCTTAGGTCGCCTTCTTCTAGAAGAAGGAATCGCATGGGCAGAAGGGACCAACCTCCTTCGGAAGTTAGAACTCAGTGTCCAAGTTCGAAATGAACGGGCTATCCATCTTTATCAAACGCTAGGATTTGAAATTGAAGGCCTCCGAAAGAGAGGCGTATACAAGGAAGGGGAATATCTGGATGTTTACCTAATGGGCAAACTGATAGATGGACAGAATCAATGATTAAAAAAATTCTATTAATGTTTTTTAGTTTGTTAGCAGTAACGACGATTGGGATTGGGGCGTACGGGCTGACCATCCTTAATCAGTCGACAAATGCGTTGAGTAAGACCTATAAAGGAATCGGCGGTGAAAACAATGTCATTGCAGAAAACAAACCAATGACCATCTTGCTCATGGGGGTTGATACTGGATCAGGCTCACGAGAGGATCAGTGGGTAGGAAACAGTGATACCATGATCCTGGTGACGGTGAATCCACAAACGAGTGAGACAACGATTATGAGTTTGGAACGGGATATCTTAACCAATATTACGCAGGATGGAGAAACGGTTCAAGCTAAGCTGAACGCAGCTTATGCTCAAGGTGGGGCCGAGTTGGCCATTGAAACCATCCAAGATTTGATGAATATTCATATTGACCGTTATGCGATGATTAATATGAAAGGCCTAGTCCAACTGGTTGATAAGGTCGGCGGAATAACGGTAAACAATCCATTTGATTTCGATATTTCGATTGAAGAAAATGAACCGGAGTATACAGCTAAAATTCCACCTGGTCGTCAAGAAATTGACGGAGAACAAGCGTTAGTATACTCACGGATGCGTTATCAAGATCCAGAAGGAGACTATGGTCGTCAAAAACGTCAACGAGAAGTCATCGAAAAGATCATCAAGAAAATATTGACTTTGGATGGTCTGAGCAATTATCAAGGAATTATTGAAGCGGTTAGTGATAATATGCAGACCAATATCTCCTTGGATACGGATAGTTTGATGCAGTTGATGGGCTATCGAGATGCCTTGAAGAACATTCGTATGGAACAGTTGAAAGGTGAAGATGCTACCCTTGCCGATGGCGGAAGTTACCAAATTGTTACTTCAGAACACCTGTTGAAGATGCAGAATATACTGCGTAAAAGTCTTGGTTTATCGCCTTTGCGCAAGCTTAAAACGAGTGCTGTTTTATTAGATGGAGACGAAGCTAGTGGAACTGTTTCATCAGAAAGTGGTGAAGCTTCAGTAGAATCGAGCCAGGATACTGGTGGAGGATATTATGAACCTTCCTATGTTCCAGAAACTACTGTAAGCTCAGAAGCAATTACACAATACCAACCGGCAGTGACTCCTTCTACGGATACAACAGTAGCTGGTGCTGGAGGAAACTAAATCATTTCTCTTCTAAAAATAAAAAGGTTTTGAGACGACTGTCTCAAAACCTTTTTTGCTTATTCGTGATTTGATTTCTCAGACCAAATAGTTTGGATTTGTTCTACAGAAGCATTGGCTTGCTGAGAGAAGATCCTTGCTTTATAGGAGAAGTCTTCCAGTAATTGATTTAAAAGGACTCTTTGCTCTTGGATGATTTCAATATTTTTTTTGATGTTAGAAACGTTTGATTGGATTCCTTCGGTTAGTTGTTTGGTTTCACTGAATTCATTTTTCAGAGGTTCGCGATTTTTAACAAGCTGATAGCTGATGGTTGCTCCAGTCGCAAACCAAAATAGATCTCTTAATTTCATAGTAAGCTCCTTTTTAATGGTTTGAGATATCCTTGGCTAATTGGACAAGGTGATCAAAATCGGGTTCATGGGCAATGAAATCAATCTTTAAGTCGTCATCTTGAGAGTAGCGTGGAAGAATATGGACATGGGTATGGAAGACAGATTGTCCTGCGATTTCTTCCATATTACTAATGATATTCATCCCTTGAGGTTGCGTAGCACTTTCAACTTTTTTGGTGACTGTTGAAACGACGTTAAAGAGATCAGCCGTTTCATCTGGTGTCATTTCCAACAGATTGCGGGCATGTTTTTTTGGAATCACAAGGGTATGGCCTGGAGTGACCTGAGAGATATCTAAAAAAGCAAGAAAATGGTCATCTTCGTAGACCTTAGAAGCAGGAATGTCTCCAGAAACAATCTTACAAAAAATACAATCCGAAACCATAAATATACCTCAATTTAGCTAGATTTTGTTATAATATAAGAACATTATACCAGAAAGCAAAGAAAATATGTTAGAAATAAAAAACCTGACAGGAGGCTATGTCAATATCCCTGTCTTAAAAGATGTTAGTTTCGAGGTTGGCGATGGCCAATTAATTGGATTGATCGGCTTGAATGGGGCAGGGAAATCAACGACCATTAATGAAATTATTGGTCTCCTGCGTCCCTATGCTGGTGAAATCCGGATTGACGGCTTGACTCTAGCAGCTTCTCCAAGTGCTTATCGCCAAAAAATTGGTTATATCCCAGAAACCCCTAGCCTTTATGAAGAGTTAACCTTGCGTGAGCATATTGAGACAGTAGCTATGGCCTATGACTTGGATCAAGAAGCTGTTTTTGCGCGTGTGACTCCTCTCTTGAAACAATTTCGACTAGAGGAAAAATTGGATTGGTTTCCTGTCCATTTTTCTAAGGGGATGAAACAAAAGGTCATGATCATTTGTGCTTTTGCTGTGGATCCAAGTTTGTTTATTGTCGACGAGCCCTTTTTAGGCCTAGATCCAGTCGCTATCTCAGATTTAATTCAACTATTGAATGCAGAGAAAAAGAAAGGGAAATCCATTTTAATGAGTACCCATGTTCTGGATTCAGCTGAAAAAATGTGTGATGCCTTTGTCATCCTCCATAAGGGACAGGTCCGTGCTCAGGGGACTTTAGAGGAATTGCGGACAGAGTTTGGGATGGCAGATGCGGATTTGAATGAGATTTACCTTGCACTAACAAAAGAGGCTGACCGATGATAGAAGTACTACAAAAGAGGAAGGCGATCTTTCGCAATCAGTGTTTGAAATATTCTCGCTATGTGTTTAATGATCACTTTGTTCTCTTTCTCTTGATTTTTCTAGGTTTTTTAGCAGTTCAGTACAGCCAATTTTTGCGCTCTCTACCAGAAGATAAGAACCTTCTCCTTGTTATACTTGCTCTAGCTCCCTTTCTCTTGCTTCCACTTGGTTCAATTGCAACCTATGTTGAGAAGCCGGACATGATTTTCCTCCTAGTAAAAGAAGAGGAATTGAAAGGCTATTTGAAACAACAGACCTTACGAGCGACTATTTTCTGGGGGATTGTGCAAACCCTTGTGCTCGTCCTGTTTGTCCCTTTGGCTCTGGCTCTAGGACTGTCTCTTACCATTGTAGTGGTTTATTTGACTCTTCTCTTCTTGTTGAAAGTTCTTGTTTTTCAAGGAAAGGGGAAAAGATTCTATAACCAGGCGGGTCTTGATTGGAAGCGAATCGTAGAGCTTGAAAATCTGAGAAAGCAAAGTATTCTAAGGTTTTTTGCTCTTTTTACAACAGTAAAAGGAATGACTAATAGCGTAAAACGGCGGGCTTATTTAGACAAGCTGACAAAAATGGTTCCGAAAGTCAGTGGCAAGACCTGGAACAACCTGTATCTCCGTTCTTATCTCAGAAATGGAGACCTGTTTTCTATGAGTCTGCGTCTATTAGGACTATCAATAGCTGTCTTTCTCTTCATCCCGCAAACACTAGTAGCAGTGGCTGTCGCTGGACTTTTGAATTATTTACTTGTTTTTCAATTGCTCGGGCTCTACAAGGCCTTTGACTATCAATATTTAACTCGTCTTTTCCCCTTGGAAATGCGTGCTAAAACACGAGGGCTTCTTCAAACAGTTCAATCGGTGACTTTGTTTGTGGTTCTCGTTGAGGGAGGTCTGGGATTGGTGGTCTTTGAAGACAAACTTCTCGTCTTGGCCTTGCTAGCTTTCACAGTCTTTTTAGCCTATGTTTATGCACCTTTCAAGGTGAGACGATTAGTTGACGAAACGCCTTAAAATTAGTAAAATAGATGGGAAACTTTTTACGGAGGAATAGATGGACTCGAACGAAAAAGAGCTAACGTTGACCCCAATTGCTGGTAAAAGCGGGAAAGCCTTTATGGGGACTTATCCGGATGGGGGGAAAGTATTTGTCAAAATGAATACAACTCCAATATTAGCGGGGCTAGCTAAAGAACAAATTGCTCCACAACTCTTATGGAGCCGACGCTTACCTGACGGAAATGTGATGAGCGCACAAGAATGGTTAAATGGAGAAATTTTAACTCCAAATGGGATGGGGAAAAAGCAAGTGGTTCATATCCTGACTCGTTTGCACCGTTCACGCCCCTTGATGACACAATTGAAAAAATTGGGCTACACGGCTGAATCTCCGCTGGATTTATTGAATTCTCTGAGCAGTCAGTTGCCAATTGCTTTGCGTCAAAACAATTATTTGCAATCTGTGTTAAAGAGTTTACGACAGACTGTTCCAGCTTTTCGAGAAGATTATGCGACCATTGTTCATGGAGATGTACGCCACAGTAATTGGATTGAAACGGACAGTGGATTCATCTACTTGGTTGATTGGGATTCTGTCCGCTTGACAGATCGGATGATGGATGTGGCTCATGTTTTAAGTCACTACATTCCAGACTCTCAGTGGCAGGATTGGCTGGTCTATTACGGCTATAAGTACAACGAAACTGTATTTGGTAAATTGTACTGGTTTGGTCAATACTCTTTCCTTTGTCAGATTGTAAAATACTATGAAAATAATGATTTAGAGAATGTTAACCGGGAAATTTATGCCTTGCGTAATTTCCGGTCAAAATATGGGAAGGAAGCATGAGAGTTAGAAACCGCAAAGGTGCATCCGAATTATTAGAAGCCAATCCGCAATATGTCATTTTAAAACCAGAAGAAGCCAAAGGGAAGTGGCATGAGATTTTTGGAAATGACCATCCGATTCATATTGAAGTGGGAAGCGGTAAAGGAGCCTTTATCACTGGAATGGCCAAACAAAATCCACATATCAACTATATTGGGATTGATATTCAAAAATCGGTATTAAGCTACGCTTTGGACAAGGTGTTAGAAGCCGACGTTCCGAATATCAAGTTGCTTTGGGTAGATGGGGATAGCCTCACCAATTACTTTGAAGATGGCGAGATTGATCAATTGTATCTCAACTTCTCAGATCCTTGGCCCAAGAAACGCCATGAAAAACGTCGCTTAACTTATAAGAGTTTCTTAGATACCTTCAAACAGATTTTGCCTGAACATGGAGAGATTCATTTTAAGACGGACAATCGAGGACTCTTTGAATATAGTTTGGTGAGTTTTTCTCAATACGGGATGACCTTAAAGGGTGTCTGGTTAGATCTTCATGCGAGTGATTTTGAGGGAAATGTCATGACCGAATATGAAAAGAAATTCTCCAGTAAAGGTCAGGTCATTTATCGGGTTGAAGCACAATTTTAAAGTCTAGATAAGGATTAAGGAGGCTGGGACAAAAGTCCTAGCCTCTCAATTATCTTTGGATTGTCGAGCAAGACACAGTGGTTGAGTGGGCTCTACTAAGCTGATTTCATCAGCTTTTATAGCCCTACTCAACTGTGCGGAGGTGCGACGACGAAATCGAATTTTAACGAATTACCGATTTCTGTCCCACTCTCGTTTCTCTTTTTGGTGATAGCTGTATGAATGAGGAAGGCGAAATTCTTGCATTTCGACGGAACTTGTGTTAGAATGTTTAAAACGAATAGAAAAGGAGAGGCGAAGACATATCTTCGCCTCTTGTCTGTGAGGAGGTGTTGTCCTATCGCAACAATTGTTGAATTAGTAACAGAAATTCTTCAACCAGCTATCCAAGCTCCATTTGAACTAGTGGATGTTGAATATGGAAAGATAGGAGGAGATTATGTTCTAAGTATCTTTGTTGATAAGCCAGGTGGTATTACCCTGAATGATACAGCAGATTTAACAGAAGTGATTAGTCCTCTGTTGGATCAGATTCAACCAGATCCATTCCCAGAACAGTATTTCCTAGAAGTGACGAGTCCTGGTTTGGAGCGTCCTTTAAAAACCAAAGATGCTGTGGAAAAAGCTCTGGGTCAATATATCCATGTCAGCTTGTACAAGGCAGTTGACAAACAAAAGGTCATTGAAGGAACACTCGTGAAGTTCGAAGATGATCAATTAACCATGGAATACATGGACAAAACCAGAAAGAAAACCATTGAAATCCCCTATAGTCTTGTATCGAAAGCAAGACTAGCTGTCAAATTATAGCAGAAAAGAAAGGAAGGCTCTTAGTATCCTAAGAGCAAGAAAAGAATGAGTAAAGAAATGCTAGATGCTTTTCGCATCTTGGAAGAAGACAAAGGAATCAAAAAAGAAGATATCATTGAAGCTGTCACAGAATCATTGCGTTCAGCTTACCGGAGACGGTATGGCCAAGCAGAGAGTGCCGCTATCGAGTTTAATGAAAAGACTGGTGACTTCCGCGTTTATACCGTTCGTGAAGTAGTAGACGAAGTGTTTGATAGCCGGTTAGAAATTAGTTTGAAAGATGCTCTTGCGATTAGCTCTGCTTATGAATTGGGAGATAAAATCAAATTTGAAGAATCTCCTGCTGAGTTTGGCCGTGTCGCAGCGCAATCTGCCAAACAAACCATCATGGAAAAAATGCGCAAGCAAACTCGTGCGATTACCTATAACACTTATAAAGAGCATGAAAATGAAATTATGAGTGGAACCGTTGAACGTTTTGATAATCGCTTTATCTATGTAAATTTAGGGTCTATCGAAGCTCAATTGTCTAAACAAGATCAAATCCCGGGTGAAGTCTTCCAATCTCATGATCGCATCGAAGTTTTTGTCTACAAAGTAGAAGACAATCCTCGTGGGGTGAACGTATTCGTAAGTCGTAGCCATCCAGAAATGATCAAACGTTTGATGGAGCAAGAAATTCCGGAAGTTTACGATGGAACGGTTGAAATCATGAGCGTAGCGCGTGAAGCTGGCGACCGGACCAAGGTTGCTGTTCGTAGCCATAATCCAAACGTGGATGCGATTGGAACCATCGTTGGTCGTGGTGGATCTAACATCAAAAAGATTACTAGCAAGTTCCACCCAGCTCGTTACGATCAGAAATTGGATCGTATGGTTCCAACAGAAGAAAATATTGATGTCATTGAGTGGGTTCCAGATCCAGCAGAATTTATTTACAATGCCATTGCTCCTGCTGAGGTCGATCAAGTCATCTTTGACGAAGAAGACAGCAAGCATGCCCTTGTGGTAGTGCCAGATAGCAAACTATCTCTTGCTATCGGTCGTCGGGGGCAAAACGTGCGCTTGGCGGCTCACTTAACTGGCTACCGGATTGATATTAAATCAGCAAGTGAGTACGAAGAAATGGAAGCAAGTCAAGAGCTTGCTTTTGAAGAAGTAGAAAGTGATTTTGATTCTGTAGACGAATAGGGAGGGAATCATGGTAAAAACAAGAAAAATCCCTTTACGCAAGTCTGTTGTTTCAAATGAGGTCATCGATAAACGAGATCTCTTGCGAATCGTAAAAAATAAAGAAGGTCAAGTTTTTATTGATCCGACTGGGAAAGCAAATGGTCGTGGTGCTTATATCAAACTGGATAATGAGGAAGCACTTCAAGCTAAAAAGAAGAAAGTCTTCAATCGCAGCTTTAGCATGGAAGTGGATGAAGCTTTTTACGACGAATTGATTGCTTATGTGGATCATAAGGTGAAGAGAAGAGAGTTAGGCCTTGAATAAGCAAAAAGTCAGTAATTTATTGGGATTGGCTCAGCGAGCAGGGAAAATTATCTCTGGAGAAGAGTTGGTTATCAAGTCTGTTCAAGAAGGAAAGGCCCGTTTGGTCTTTCTGGCAGAAGATGCAGCTTCCAATCTTACCAAAAAAATCACAGATAAATGCCACTATTATGGCGTTCCGGTATTAACCGTGTTTTCAACACTAGAATTAAGCACTGCCATTGGTCGCTCACGAAAGGTTGCGGCCGTGACAGATGCTGGATTTTCAAAGAAAATGAGGTCTCTTATGGAATAGAAGAGGAGGACAGCAATTGTCTAAGAAAAGATTGTATGAGATTGCCAAAGAACTAGGCAAGGAAAGTAAAGAAGTCGTCACACGGGCGAAAGAATTAGGGTTGGAGGTAAAGAGTCACGCTTCTAGTATTGAAGGTGAAGCTGTTGAGCGTTTGGTGAATAGTTTTGCATCAAAGGCTCCTCAAACTCCTAAAGTGACGGAAGAAAAACAAGTAAAAGTTGTGCCGGTTGCAAAAGAACCCGTTGCAAACAATACAGAAAAAACAACTGAAACAGCTGTAGCACCTGTTGTGAAGCCAAAGAGTCGTAATTTCAAGGCGGAACGTGAAGCCCGTGCGAAAGAGCAAGCTGAACGTCGTCAACAACAAGGAAATCGACCTAAAAAACAACAAAACGACCGTCGGGACGGAGATCGTTTCCAAAATCGCAATGAGCGAAAGAATCAAGGGAATGACCGTCGAAATCAAGGGAATGATCGTCGTCGCGATCAAGCTGGAAATGGTCAAGGACGTCCAAATCCAGTAAACGGTGCACCCAAGATTGATTTCAAAGCCCGTGCTGCAGCATTAAAGGCAGAGCAAAATGCGGAATATGCACGTGGTAGTGAAGAACGCTACAAGCAAAACCAGGCAGCCAAGGTTGAGCAAGAACGACAACAACGTCGTAAGCGCGAAGAAGTGGTTGCCACTGAAGTTGTCGCTTCACAACCAAAGGCGGAGCCAGTGAAAGCAACTCCAGTAGCGAGTCCAAGTCCTGCAGCAGTTGATACACGTCGGAAAAAGCAAGCTAGACCAGACAAAAAACGTGAAGATTTTGATCGTGAAGAAGATGGTCCAAGAAAACAACAAAAGAATCGAAGTAGTCAAAACCAAGTGAGAAATCAAAGAAATAGTAACTGGAATAACAACAAAAAGAATAAAAAAGGAAAGAATAACCGCAATGAAGCTCCAAAACCAGTAACAGAGCGTAAATTCCATGAGTTGCCAAGTGAATTGGAGTACACAGATGGAATGACGGTTGCGGAAATCGCAAAACGGATTAAGCGTGAGCCGGCAGAAATCGTTAAGAAGCTCTTCATGATGGGCGTGATGGCGACACAAAACCAATCTTTGGATGGCGATACCATTGAACTTCTGTTAGTGGATTATGGAATTGAAGCTAAGAAAAAGGTTGAAGTGGATAATGCGGATATCGAGCGCTTCTTCGTCGAAGATGGTTATTTGAATCCAGATAAATTGGTGGAGCGTCCACCAGTTGTTACCATTATGGGACACGTTGACCATGGTAAAACAACCCTTTTGGATACCCTTCGTAACTCACGGGTTGCGACAGGAGAAGCCGGTGGGATCACCCAGCATATCGGAGCCTACCAAATCATGGAAAACGGCAAGAAGATTACCTTCTTGGATACACCTGGACACGCAGCCTTCACCTCTATGCGGGCACGTGGTGCATCTGTTACCGATATTACCATCTTGGTCGTAGCAGCGGATGACGGGGTTATGCCTCAGACGATTGAAGCCATTAACCACTCAAAAGCGGCTAACGTTCCAATTATCGTTGCCATTAACAAGATTGATAAACCAGGTGCCAATCCAGAACGTGTTATTGGAGAATTGGCAGAACACGGCGTTATGTCAACTGCTTGGGGTGGAGATTCTGAATTTGTAGAAATCTCAGCCAAGTTCAACCAAAACATCGATGAGTTGTTGGAAACGGTCCTTCTTGTAGCTGAAATCCAAGAACTCAAGGCAGACCCAACAGTCCGTGCTATTGGTACCGTTATCGAAGCGCGTTTGGATAAAGGAAAAGGTGCGGTTGCAACTCTTCTTGTGCAACAAGGTACTTTGAATGTCCAAGATCCAATCGTTGTCGGGAATACTTTCGGGCGTGTCCGTGCCATGACCAATGACCTTGGACGTCGGGTTAAGGTTGCAGGTCCTTCCACACCAGTTTCGATTACTGGTCTAAACGAAGCGCCGATGGCGGGTGACCATTTTGCGGTTTATGAAGATGAAAAATCAGCGCGTGCAGCGGGTGAAGAACGTGCCAAACGTGCCCTCTTGAAACAACGGCAAGCAACTAATCGTGTCAGCCTTGAAAACCTCTTTGATACTTTGAAGGCTGGTGAAGTGAAATCTGTTAATGTCATTATCAAGGCTGATGTACAAGGTTCGGTTGAAGCCCTTGCTGCTTCCCTTCAAAAGATTGAAGTAGAAGGTGTCAAGGTTACCATCGTTCACTCAGCGGTTGGTGCTATCAACGAATCAGACGTTACCCTCGCAGAAGCTTCAAATGCCTTCATCATTGGATTTAACGTCCGCCCTACTCCTCAAGCGCGTCAGCAAGCTGAAGCTGATGAGGTAGAAATCCGTCTTCACTCAATCATCTACAAAGTGATTGAAGAAATGGAAGATGCCATGAAGGGAATGTTGGATCCTGAGTTTGAAGAGAAAGTCATCGGGGAAGCGGTTATTCGTGAAACCTTCAAAGTCTCTAAAGTGGGTACCATTGGTGGATTTATGGTCCTCAGTGGTAAGGTCACTCGTGATTCCAAAGTTCGTGTCATTCGTGACGGTGTCGTGATTTATGATGGCGCTCTTGCTAGCTTGAAACATTATAAAGATGATGTCAAAGAAGTAACCAACGGTCGCGAAGGTGGATTGATGATCGAAGGCTACAATGATATCAAGACGGATGATACCATCGAAGCTTACATCATGGAAGAAATTAAAAAATAAACTGTTAACTAGGAAAGAAGAGAAGAAATCTCCCATTTCCTAGTTTTAAAGACAGATCAGAAAGGAGTTCCTATGGCAAGTCATTTTCGGACAGACCGAGTAGGGATGGAAATCAAGCGTGAAGTCAACGAAATTTTGCAAAAAAAAGTTCGTGACCCACGTGTTCAAGGTGTCACCATTACGGATGTTCAGATGCTAGGCGATTTGTCTATGGCTAAGGTCTACTATTCGATTATGAGTGACCTGGCTTCAGATAATCAGAAGGTTCAGACAGGGCTTGAAAAAGCAACAGGAACCATCAAGCGCGAATTAGGTCGGAATTTAAAATTATATAAGATTCCGGATTTAACCTTTATCAAAGATGAATCCATTGAATATGGAAACAAAATTGATCAAATGTTACGAGAGCTTGATAAAAAATAATGAACAAAACGATAGATTTTGTAGAGTCTATCGTTTTTTTAGGACAAAATTCAGAAGAAATTTCAAAAAAAACTTGTGTCCAAGTGGTGGATGTTTTAAAATAGAGTGAGTAAACTTTTATCGAATGATGATGGAGGAAAGAAATGTCCATTGATTGGCAGAACATTTTATTTAACTTCTTAGGTGGCTTGGGTCTCTTTCTCTATAGTATTAAAACCATGGGAGAAGGCTTGCAACAGGCTGCAGGGGATCGCCTTCGATACTATATTGATAAATATACGAGTAATCCCTTTCTAGGGGTTCTAGTAGGGATTGGGATGACTGCTTTGATTCAGTCTAGTTCAGGGGTTACAGTGATTACGGTCGGTCTGGTGAGTGCTGGACTTCTAACCCTCCGTCAAGCTATTGGTATTGTTATGGGGGCCAATATTGGAACTACTGTTACCTCCTTTATCATTGGTTTTAAATTAGGAGACTACGCCTTGCCTATGCTTTTTATCGGAGCGATTTGTCTCTTCTTTACCAAAAATCGTTTGGTTAATAATGTTGGACGAATCGTTTTTGGTGTCGGTGGTATCTTCTTTGCCCTCAACTTGATGAGTGGGGCTATGGAACCTCTTAAAGATTTGCAAGTTTTTCGTGACTACATGGTGGAGTTGAGTAAAAGTCCTATCTTGGGTGTCTTTGTCGGATCAGGATTAACTCTTTTGATTCAGGCTTCCTCTGCAACCATTGGTATCTTACAAAATCTCTATGCTAGTCATTTGATTGACCTTAAAGGGGCTCTCCCAGTTCTCTTTGGTGATAATATCGGAACGACCATTACAGCCATCATTGCTTCCTTGGGAGCAAATATTGCGGCCAAACGTGTGGCGGGTGCCCATGTAGCCTTTAATGTTATCGGAACCATTATCTGTCTTGTCTTCCTTGTTCCGTTTACATCTTTGATTCAATGGTTTGAAACGACTCTTCATTTGTCTCCCGAGATGACCATAGCCTTTGCTCACGGGACCTTTAATATTACCAATACCATCATCCAGTTCCCCTTCATTGGAGCTTTGGCTTACTTTGTGACGAAATTGATTCCTGGTGAGGATGAAGTGGTCAAATACGAACCACTTTACTTGGATGAAAATCTGATTACCCAAGCTCCTTCGATTGCTTTAGGAAATGCCAAAAAAGAACTATTGCATTTAGGAACCTATGCTGAAAAGAGTTTCGACTTGGCCTATCGCTACATTGTAAATCAAGAAGAAAAACTAGCTGAAAAAGGCCATAAAACAGAAGAAGCCATTAATACCATCGATGATCAGTTGACCAAATACTTGATCCGCTTGTCTAGTGAAGCTCTGAGTCCAAAAGAAAGTGAATCCTTGACTAATATTTTGGATTCTTCTCGAGATTTAGAGCGGATTGGAGACCACGCGGAATCCTTAATCAACCTGACGGACTACCTCATTCGGAAGAAAGTTGTGTTTTCTGATAATGCCTTGGCTGAATTAGAAGATATCTACCAACAAACTGCTACTTTTGTTAAAGATGCACTTAGAAGTGTAGAAGAGGATAACCAAGAGTTGGCAGCAGAGTTGGAACAGCGCCATCAGGCAATTGAAAAGCTCGAAAAGAAATTGCGGAAGACCCATATTTCTCGTCTAAACAAGGGCGAGTGTACACCTCAAGCAGGTGTCAACTTTATTGATATGATCTCTCACTATACACGTGTTGCAGACCATGCCATGAATTTAGCAGAGAAGGTACAATTAGAGCAGATCTAAAAAAGCAAAAAGAGGCTGGGACAAAAGTCCTAGCCTCTCAATTGTCTTTGGATTGTCGAGCAAGACGCAGTGGTTGAGTAGGGATCTACTAGGCTGATTTCATCAGCTTTTACAGTCCTACTCAACTGTGCGGAGGTGGGACGACGAAATCGAATCTAACGAGTGACCGATTTTTGTCCCACTCTCTTTAGATTGGTATAACATTTTTTTTAAAACTTTCCTTAGGTGAGTACGGACGTCAGCGAACTTCTTCGAAGTTCCATGACTAATTATTGAGCCTAAGGTCTCAATAATTCCGTGTACCTAGACCTTAATTGATCTAGGCACTTTTCTCACAGCGGAAAGTTTTAGATCTGCCTAATTTCTCAAAAAAGATAATTTTTTAAAAAAATCATCTATCTATTTTATGGAAAAAGTTTGTCAATATTCTGAAATCCAGTTCTTTAGAACTGGATTTCTTATTGTATTTATAAAGAATATTAATATATTTAAATAAAATAGGTCTAGACCATTTACAAATGTAGCACAAAGGATTATAATGTGTATGAATATATCGGTAGAAAAAGAAAGGAAATCACCATGACAACCTATATACAAGCAGATCAATTCTTTTATCCCCATGGAATTCGTAAGGGAGGATATCTAGAAATTGTCGATGGCAAATTCGGAAAACATGTGGATCAGCTACCAGAGGGAGCTACCGTTTTGGACTATACCGGCTATAGTATTGCTCCTGGTTTGGTCGATACGCACATCCATGGATTTGGTGGAGTTGACGTTATGGACAACAACATTGAGGGGACCCTTCATACTATGAGCGAGGGGCTCTTGAGCACAGGGGTTACTAGCTTTTTGCCAACAACTTTGACCTCTTCTTATGAGCAATTATTAGCAGTAACTGAAAACATTGGCGCACGATACCAAGAAGCTTCCGGTGCAAAGATTCGTGGGATTTACTTTGAAGGACCTTACTTTACAGAGAAGTACAAGGGAGCTCAAAATCCAGCCTATATGAAAGATCCTCGGATGGATGAATTCCGTGCATGGCAAAAAGCAGCCAACGGCTTGCTCAATAAAATTGCCCTTGCTCCTGAGCGGGAAGGTGTAGAAGACTTTGTCCGTACAGTAACAGGAGAAGGGGTGACGGTTGCGCTTGGGCACTCCAATGCAACCTTTGACGAAGCCAAAAAAGCAGTGGATGCTGGAGCTAGTGTCTGGGTGCATGCCTATAACGGAATGCGTGGCTTGACGCACCGTGAGCTTGGAATGGTTGGGGCTATGTACCAACTTCCTCATACTTATGCAGAGTTAATCTGTGATGGCCATCACGTTGATCCAAAAGCCTGTGATATTCTCCTCAAACAAAAAGGAGTGGAAAATATCGCTTTGATCACTGACTGTATGACAGCTGGTGGCTTGGAAGATGGCGACTACATGTTGGGTGAATTCCCTGTTGTCGTAGAAAATGGAACAGCCCGTTTGAAATCGACAGGGAACCTGGCTGGTTCGATCTTGAAGCTTAAAGATGGATTGAAGAATGTTGTTGAGTGGGGCATTGCCAATCCTCATGAAGCGGTCATGATGGCGAGTCTCAACCCTGCTAAATCCGTCCATATTGATGATGTCTGTGGCCAAATCCGTGAGGGTTATGACGCTGACTTTATTGTATTGGATAAAGATTTAGAGTTGGTAGCAACCTTCTTGGATGGCCAAAAACGATTTGAAGCTTAATGGTGAAAAATAGGTTCAAATACGAATCGATTGCTTTTGATTTCTTTTACCAGTTTTAAAATTGAATTTCTTCCATGAGGCTGGGACAAAAGTCCTAGCCTCTTAATTGTCTTTAGATTGTCTAGCAAGACGCAGTGGTTGAGTGGGCTCTACTACGCTGATTTCATCAGCTTTTACAGCCCTACTCAACTGTGCGGAGGTGGGACGACGAAATCGAATTCTAACGAATGACCGATTTCTGTCCCACTCTCATTTAAATAGGATTCCTTAGCCTAGCCATTTGTCTCTTTGCTCCGATACATGGTATAATGAAATTAATTGAATCGCGAGGTAGTTTTATGCATAAGATAAATGTACGTTTTTTATTGATGGGGTTGTTTTTCTTTATCTACGGTATGTTACGCCGTAGTCCCGTCATTCTAGTGGCAGGTAGTGCCTTTTTACTCTACGCCTTTTTTAGTAAGTCGATGGTGCAACCTAAGGAAAATATCTTTAAGCCAAAGTTGCGCTTGAATGCGAAGACTTCTAAGTCTGGTAAAAAAAACAAAGGAAAGTGACGGGCAATAAGATGAAGAGCTACAAACTAAATGATGGACGCCAAATTCCTGTACTAGGTTTTGGTACTTGGAAGGCGAAAGATGGCGAAGAAGCTTATCAAGCAGTAAAAACAGCCTTAGAAGCGGGCTATCGCCATATTGATACGGCAGCCATCTATCAAAACGAAGAAAGCGTCGGAAAGGCTATCCGGGATAGTGGTATTCCAAGAGAAGAACTTTTTGTAACGACCAAGTTGTGGAATAATCGTCATACCTATGAGGATGCTTTCAATGGCCTAGAAGAATCTTTGCACAAATTGGGACTAGACTTTATCGATTTGTATTTAATCCACTGGCCAAATCCTGTGACCCACCGAGAAAATGAGGCCTGGAAAGAACGGAATCGTGAGGTTTGGAGAGCCATGGAAGATATGCAGGCAGAGGGTAAAATTCGCTCGATTGGCGTGAGTAACTTTTTGCCTCATCACCTGGATGCTCTGTTGGAGAGTGCCAAAGTTCTTCCAGCAGTCAATCAGATTCGCTTGGCTCCTGGGGTCTATCAAGAGGAAGTAGTCCGTTATTGCCGTGAAAAAGGAATTTTATTGGAGGCTTGGGGGCCATTTGGTCAAGGAGAGCTTTTTCAAAATGAGACAGTTCTTGCATTGGCTAAAAAATATAGTGTAACTCCAGCCCAGCTTCTTTTAGCTTGGAGTTTAGCAGAAGAATTTTTACCTTTGCCTAAATCAGTGACTCCTGAACGCATTGCAAGTAATCTTCAATGCACTACAATCGAATTGGCTCCAGAAGACTGTGAGCTCCTTCGGAAGATCCCAGTAGAAGCGGGAGCGCCAGACCCAGATACCAAAGACTTTTAAGACAGTAAGTTAGTTGATTTATAAAAGACAGTGAGAGTTTGCTCTCGCTGTTTTTTTTGTGCAATGAGATAAAAAAACGGATGATTGGTTTTAGTTTTCTAATTATTTGAATTATAAAATCACTAAAAACAAACAAAAAACACCTAATTAAAGATATCATGCGGAAATATTACAATTTGATAACAAAGTTAATGTTGAGTGAATTTTCTGAAAAATTAGGAGTATAATAAGAATAATTTAGTATATAGGGGGAATTTTATGAGTAAACAGCGTTTCTCATTGAGAAAATATAAATTTGGTGTTGCATCGGTGCTGTTAGGGTCGGTCCTTGTCTTTGGAGCAGGAAATGTAAGTGCGGATGAAACAAAACAACCAGAGACTGCAGTAATTGCATCTGCAGAAGCAAATCCAGCGTTGCCAAGTGAGTCTGCTTCTCCTGTAAGTGATCAGGCAAATGAGCAGACTAGAGACTCAGTAGTTGAAAATGGTAAAGTTGTTGACGAGCCAGCCTCTTCAGAAAAAGAGGCAACAAGTCCATCTGTCGAATCAGGTAGCCAAGTAGTTGCCCAGGAAGCAAAAACAGAGGATAAAGCTACTGAAAAGCAAGTAGAAGCTGTAACTAAAAATGAGGCTAAACCTGCAGAAAAAGCAAGTGAGGGACAGGAAAAAACAGAAGTTAAACCCTCTTCAACAGAGGAGAAGGCTGAGGCTAAACCTGCAACAGAAGCAAGAGCTGAAAAGAAAGCTGAAGACAAACCATTCAGTATCAGCAGCAATACGATTATTAATGTGCCTCAAACTTGGGAAAAAGGCTACAAGGGTGAAGGGACTGTTGTTGCAGTCATTGACTCTGGTTTAGATGTCTACCATGAAGTATTGCGGATTTCAGACCCGACAAAAGGGAAGTTCAAAAATCAAACAGAATTAGAAGCTGCAAAAAAAGCAGCGGGAATTGATTACGGAAAATGGTACAACGATAAGGTCGTCTTTGCTTATGATTATATGGATGGAGATGACAATATTAAAGAAAAAGACCATGATTCACATGGTATGCACGTAACAGGGATTGCGACTGGGAACCCTGACAAAAAAGCTGGGGATGGCAACTATGTATACGGAGTTGCTCCAGAAGCCCAAGTGATGTTTATGCGTGTTTTCTCTGATCGTAGTGGATCAACCAGTGATGTTGTCTATGTGAAAGCGATTGATGACGCAGTTGCATTGGGAGCGGACGTCATCAACATGAGTTTGGGATCTGTGACAGGTTCTACTGTGAATGCTAGTCCCGCTGTCCGGGAAGCTATCCAACGAGCACGCGCAAAAGGGGTTAGCGTCATTATCGCGGCAGGAAATAGCAATACCTATGGATACGGTTATGACAATCCAAGTGCTGAAAACCCTGATTACGGTGTCGTGGGGAGTCCTTCAACCGTAGAAGAGTCTATTTCAGTTGCATCCGTAAATGATTCGGTTGTAACAGAAGAAGTCTTTACAGTTCGAGGCTTGGAAGACAATGCCGACTTGGATAAAGGAAAATTCACCTATACAGCAGCTGAAACAGATGCCAATTTCGAAAATGGGAAAGAATATGATTATGTAGATGCTGGTTTGGGGCGTGAGAGTGATTTAGACAGTCTCGATTTGACTGGTAAAGTTGCCCTTATCAAACGTGGCGAAATCACCTTCTCAGATAAGGTCGCTAATGTCTATAAAAAAGGAGCAATTGGAGCCCTTATTTACAACAGTGTCGAAGGCGCGAATGTCAAAATGGGCCTCGAAGGGGATGCGAGAAAGATCCCTGCTGTTTTCATTTCTAAGCGCTATGGAGAAGCGATTAAAGGTAAAGACTACAAGCTTGTCTTTGATGGTAGCTTAGACAATCGTCCAAACCCTGATGCAGATAAGATGTCAGATTTCTCCAGTTGGGGAGTCTCAACAGATGGCCAATTAAAACCGGATGTCACAGCACCTGGTGGTTCTATCTTTTCATCTCTAAATGACAATAGCTATGGCAGTATGAGCGGAACCAGTATGGCCTCCCCTCATGTAGCTGGGGTATCGGCTTTGGTGAAGGAATACCTACAAGCTCACCATCCAGAACTTTCGCCAGAGGAGCTATCTGCAACAGTCAAGGCTTTGATCATGTCAACCGCAAAACCGCACCTCAACAAAGAAACGGGTGCTTACACTTCGGTACGTCAACAAGGGGCGGGGATTGTGGATACTGCTGCAGCGGTTTCAACAGACCTATATGTAACGAATGAAGATGCTTACCCAAGCGTAACTCTTGGCAATGTCGAGGATCGGTTTAGTTTTGATGTGACCGTTCATAATATTTCTGATACTGACAGAGAGTTGAAGATGATTGTGAATACCACTACCGACGATGTAAAAGACGATCGCTTTACCTTGAAGCCTCGGAAATTAACAGAGACGGTATGGCCAAATGTAACTGTAAAAGCCCATAGTAGTCAGACAGTGACAGTGACTGTCGATGCGTCTAAGTTTGCAGAGGAATTGACTAAATTGATGCCGAACGGTTACTTCCTAGAAGGATTTGTTCGCTTTGTGGATCCAGCAGATGACGGCGATGTGGTTAGCATTCCATTTATGGGCTTCCGTGGTTCTTTCCAAAATATCCCTGCGGTTGAAAAACCAATCTACAATTTGGTAAGAGAAGGGAAATCAGGATTCTACTATGATGTTCCAGAAACCAAACATGTGACTTCAAAGACGAATGTAACATCCTTAGTCTCTAACGCTAACGACGTGCTCTATTCGACTGCTAAGAAGGAAACAGCAGAACGAAGCCCAATCGTTCTTGGGACAGTAGAAACTCCAGAAGGTTTGAATGTCCTCCATTTAGATGCGGATGGCAATGTACGTCTGGCTATTTCTCCAGATGGAGATGGAAACAAAGATTACGTGCAGTACCGTGCTGTAGTCTTGCGAAACCTAAAAAATATGAAAGCAGCTGTCTACAAGGCAGATGATCAAGCATTTGCTCAGCCAGTTTGGACAAGTACAGGAGCTTTCTCTGCTCGTAAGAATTATTTTGACGGACGTGGGAAACGATCTTATCTAGTCGACAACACGGCTTGGGAAGGAACTAATGCCAAGGGTGAAAAGGTGGCGGATGGTCACTATATCTATGAGGTTCGTTATACGCCAGCAGTTCCAGGAGCAGAGGAGCAAGTTGTTCGCTTTAACCTCCAAATTGATACCCAAAAACCAGTCTTGACTTCAGGTTACACGACCAAGAAGGATGGGGTAGAAACCTTCTATGCTCGTAAAACAAAAGATGTTGGCAATGGTGGAATCTTACGAGAGCAAGTCTTCTATGTCAAGACCTTTGATGAAGAGGGGACCCTAGTTAAGGAGGGGAAAGACGCCCTAGGGAAGACTAGCCGTTTTGAAAACCGTGTCTATTTAACGGCAAATGAAGATGGAGGCTATACTCTTCCAGAAGGAATCAGTAAAGACTTACTTTACTATGTGGTTGAAGATTACGCTGGAAACCGCGACTTTGCCTCTCTTGCTGATTTTGCTGGTACTGAGGATAGTGGCCGAATTAAGGTATCAGTCCTAGATGCCGATACACATCAAGAATTAGATACTGATTTTGTCTACCGTATCAAAGATGAACAAGGGCAGTATGTCAACTTAGATAAAGGGAAAGAAATCAATTTCCTTAAGTTTGGTAGCTATGTTGCAGAACTCTTTGCCTATGACAAATCAGATCTGAAACTCGTCAGCGAACGAACTCAGAAATTTGAAATCACTGCAGAGGATAGCTTTAAGACCATCGAATTCTTGGCGAAAGAGATTGTCACTGCTCCTTTGAGCCTGGTCTTTGATCAAGCAGTACCTAGAACAACACCAGTTGTCTTGAAGAATCAAGCTGGTGAAACCTTTGTTCTTCCAGTTCAACGCTATGGCAAGAATGCTTTTGGGAAAGATGTCCCAGTTGGAACTTATACGATTTCAGTCAGTCTACCAACAGGCTATGAGTTGTTTGAGGATGCACCGACTGTGACCGTTCTGGCGGATCAAAACAACCTCGCAAAACTTTCTGTTGTCATTAAGACCCAATTGTTGCAATTGCTGGCTCAACAAGCTAACTTGACCAGCACTCCTCAGTACTTTAATGCAACAAGTGAAAAACGTTTAGCTTATGATGCAGCATACCAAGAAGCTCAGAAAGCTCTTGCGACTAAGTTATCACAAGCAGAAGTTGACCAAATCTTTTCAAATCTTGGATTGGTAACCAGTCAATTAGATGGGAAAGAGTCTGATTTCACAGCGCTAAAATCAGCTATTGCTGCCTATGATGCGACTTCAAAAACAGGCCGTTATGCGAACGCTAAGGATTCTGCTCGACGTGCCTTTGATCAAAGCTTTAAGGAGTTGGCTCTCTTGCTCGTCCGCGAAGGTGTGACACAAGAGCAAATCAACCAAGCGCTTGCGAACTACCAGGCGGCTGATCAACAATTAACTGGCAAAACAACCGATTTCTCAAGTCTTAAGAAATTGATTGCAGCAGAACTCCAGTTCCAAGCTAAGAACGCTAAGTTTATCTATGCAGCAGATAAGGTGAAGGTGAATTACCTTCAAGCCTTTATCCGCGCTCAAGCAGTACTGGCTAATCCTGGTGCTAGTCAACAGGAAGTCAAGGCGGCCTTAGCAGAGGTTAAAGCTGCTAAGAAAAAATTAAATGGGAAAAAACCAAAGGTTGCAAAACGCCCATAACCTTACCCTTTCTTTGAAAGGAATTTCTACAAGTCTGAAACAACAGTTTCGGACTTGTTTTTTGTTTACACTCGAATAGAAATCTGCTATAATACTAGTCAAGAAAGAAAGGCTTATGGCGTTTTTTTAGCGAGCTTGGGACAGTGAAAGCCAAGTGGAACAAGATAGGCAAGTGGCGCTTTCTCTCAGTAGATAGCTGAGTACAGTAGAATAAAATGAAGTAATAAATTAGGGTGGAACCGCGTTTCTGACGCCCCTAGGTCACTTGACTTAGGGGGAAAGACACGGTTCTTTTTGTATTCTAGGTCGCAATAAATTATAGAAAATGGAGTAAATAATGTCTAAAAAACTAACCTTTCAAGAAATTATTTTGACTTTGCAACAATACTGGAATGACCAGGGTTGTATGCTCATGCAGGCTTATGATAATGAAAAAGGTGCGGGTACGATGAGCCCTTACACCTTCCTTCGTGCTATTGGTCCGGAACCATGGAATGCAGCCTATGTAGAGCCGTCTCGTCGTCCAGCAGACGGTCGTTACGGGGAAAATCCAAACCGTCTTTACCAACACCACCAATTCCAAGTGGTCATGAAACCATCACCATCAAACATTCAAGAACTTTACCTTGAGTCATTGGAAAAATTGGGTATCAATCCTTTAGAGCATGATATTCGCTTCGTAGAAGATAACTGGGAAAATCCATCAACTGGTTCAGCTGGTCTTGGTTGGGAAGTTTGGCTGGATGGTATGGAAATCACTCAGTTCACTTACTTCCAACAGGTCGGTGGCTTGGCCACAGGTCCTGTTACCGCTGAGGTCACTTATGGTTTGGAACGTTTGGCTTCTTACATCCAGGAAGTAGACTCAGTTTATGATATCGAGTGGGCTCCGGGTGTAAAATATGGAGAAATCTTCCTTCAACCAGAATATGAGCACTCAAAATACAGCTTTGAAGTTTCAGATCAAGATATGCTTCTTGAAAACTTTGAAAAATTTGAAAAAGAGGCCGGACGTGCTTTGGAATTGGGTCTCGTTCACCCAGCCTATGACTACGTTTTGAAATGTTCACATACCTTTAACTTACTTGATGCTCGTGGAGCGGTATCTGTTACAGAACGTGCCGGCTACATTGCCCGCATCCGTAACTTGGCCCGTGTCGTAGCTAAGACCTTCGTCGCAGAACGCAAGAAACTCGGTTACCCACTTCTCGACGAAGCCACACGCGCAAAACTCCTAGCAGAAGAGGAAGAATAAAGAGAGTGTATTAATAGAATTGGATTATAAAATAATCCTACAGAACCAGTTGCCGCAGTGATTGAGGTATCATTAGAGAAACTAATGATACCAGGCAAAATTGGAGACCTTAGGCTCCAATTTTAGCAATGAAACGACCTAGTCGGTTGCTTGCGTGCCAATCACATAAGGCAAACTGGAAAAAAGATATTTTCTGGAGAAAAAACATGACAAAAAACTTATTAGTAGAACTAGGACTTGAAGAGTTACCAGCCTACGTTGTCACACCAAGTGAAAAACAATTGGGTGAGAAAATGGCAACTTTCTTGGATGAAAACCGTCTTTCATATGAAAGCATTCAAACCTTCTCAACTCCACGTCGCTTGGCAGTCCGTGTACTTGGTTTGGCTGATCAACAATCGGATTTGACTGAAGATTTTAAAGGACCTTCTAAGAAAATCGCCTTGGATGCTGATGGAAACTTCTCAAAAGCAGCGCAAGGCTTTGTCCGTGGAAAAGGCTTGACTGTAGATGACATCGAATTCCGTGAAGTTAAGGGAGAAGAATACGTTTACGTGACGAAACATGAAGCTGGAAAACCTGCCAAAGAAGTCTTGGCCGGCGTTCCAGAAGTACTTGCTTCATTGACTTTCCCTGTCAGCATGCACTGGGCTAACAACAGCTTTGAATACATTCGTCCAGTTCATACCTTGATTGTCCTTTTGGGTGATGAAGCGCTTGATCTCGACTTCTTGGATATCCATTCAGGTCGTGTGAGTCGCGGACACCGTTTCCTTGGACATGAAGTGGAAATTACCAATGCGGATTCGTACGAAGAAGACCTTCGTACCGTTTACGTCATTGCAGACAGCAAAGAACGTGAAAGCATGATTCGTGAGCAAATCAAAGCTATTGAAGCAGAACAAGGTGTTCAAGTCCAAATCGAAGAAGGACTTTTGAATGAAGTCTTGAACTTGGTCGAATACCCAACTGCCTTTATGGGAAGTTTCGATACTAAGTATTTGGACGTTCCAGAAGAAGTCTTGGTGACATCAATGGAAACGCACCAACGTTACTTTGTTGTACGTGACCTTGACGGTAAGCTTAAACCAAACTTCATCTCAGTCCGTAATGGGAATGCTGAGCACTTGGAAAATGTTATCCGAGGAAATGAAAAAGTCTTGGTGGCGCGTCTCGAAGATGGTGAATTCTTCTGGCGTGAAGACCAAAAACTCAAGATTGAAGATCTCGTTGCTAAATTGGCTCATGTGACCTTCCATGAAAAAATCGGTTCTCTTTCAGAACACATGGCCCGTGCTGGTGTCATTGCGGCTTCCTTGGCTGAGCAAGCTGGCTTGACTGCTGAAGAAAAAGCAGCTGTAGCTCGTGCAGCAGAAATCTACAAATTTGACCTCTTGACTGGTATGGTTGGAGAGTTTGATGAATTGCAAGGAATCATGGGTGAAAAATACGCCCTCCTTGCTGGTGAAGATGCTGCAGTAGCGACAGCTATCCGTGAGCACTATCTTCCTGATTCAGCAGATGGAGCCCTTCCTGAAACCAAGGTTGGTGCCATCCTTGCTCTTGCGGATAAATTGGATACCCTTCTTTCCTTCTTCTCAGTCGGTTTGATTCCTTCTGGTTCCAATGACCCTTATGCGCTTCGCCGTGCAACACAAGGGATTGTTCGTATCTTGGATGCCTTTGGTTGGAACATCCCGATGGATGAGTTAATCGATAGTCTTTACGGACTTTCATTCGATAGTCTTTCGTATGCCAATCAAGCAGAAGTGCTCAACTTCATCAAGGCGCGTGTAGACAAGATGATGGGACGCACATCTAAAGACATCAAAGAAGCTGTACTTGCTGGTTCAAACTTCGTGGTAGCGGATATGCTTGAAGCGGCTGAAGCTCTTTCAGAAGCTGCTAAGACTGATGGTTATAAGGCAGCTGTTGAGTCACTCTCACGTGCTTTCAACTTGGCAGAAAAAGCAGATGCTTCAGTAGAGGTCGATGCTAGTCTCTTTGAAAATGATCAAGAAAAAGCTCTTGCTAAGGCGATTGAAGAATTAGAATTGACAGGTTCAGCTAGCGACAAATTGGCTCAACTCTTTGCTCTTAGCCCAGTCATCGATGCTTTCTTTGACAATACCATGGTTATGGCAGAAGATGAGGCTGTTAAAAAGAATCGTTTGGCCCTTCTTGCTAGTCTAGTAGCAAAAGCCAATAAAGTCGCAGCCTTTAACCAATTAAATACAAAATAATGACCTGATGTCAGGTAGAAAGTAGGTTTTATTATGACACCTGAAAAAATTGCTCGAATCAATGAGCTTGCCAAAAAGAAAAAAGCAGAAGGCTTGACACCAGAAGAAGAGGTAGAACAAGCTAAACTTCGTGAAGAGTATATTGAAGGTTACAGACGCTCCGTCCGTCATCACATTGAAGGGATCAAAGTTGTTGACGAAGAAGGAAATGATGTGACACCAGAAAAACTACGTCAAGTCCAACGGGAAAAAGGCCTGCATGGCCGTAGTCTTGACGATCCCAATTCATAAATAGACAATAGAAAACTCGATCAGATGTTGAACTGATCGAGTTTTCTGGTTCTATATGGGCTACTCTGACTCCTTATTTCTATTTTTGTAGTATTTCCATTGATTTTTAAATATCCAAATGGAGACGGCAAGAACGAAGGTTGCTGTCCAAAAAATCCAAGGGACAGGAGTTCGTAGGAAAAAGTAAACTGCAATAAGATCGGCCACTAGCAGGCCAAGGAGAAGGTATTTCTTATCTTTCATAGAGTTATTGTATCACAATTTACTTCTCTAGGTCTATTGGTTGATAGAATGAGGTTTTTAAAGAATAGGAACTTTTTATCCCGAAACAGTGTGTGGATAGAGGAAAGAATCTCAAGTGCATCCTGGTCAGTTTTGTGGTAAAATAGATAGGATATGAGTAAAGAATTTCATCATGTAACGGTCTTGCTCCATGAAACGATTGATATGCTGGATATAAAGCCAGATGGAATCTATGTGGATGCCACATTAGGTGGAGCCGGCCATAGCGAATATTTATTAAGTCAATTAAGTGAAAAAGGACATTTATATGCCTTTGACCAGGATCAGCATGCGATTGATAATGCGGAGAAACGATTAGCTCCTTACGTTGAAAAAGGCATGGTAACCTTCATCAAAGACAATTTCCGGAATCTTCAATCCCGTCTCCAAGAATTGGGAGTCAGTGAAATTGATGGCATTTGTTATGACTTGGGAGTCTCTAGTCCTCAGTTAGATGAGCGGTCTCGTGGTTTTTCTTATAAAAAAGACGCTCCCTTGGACATGCGGATGAATCAAGACGCTTCTTTGACAGCTTATGAAGTAGTCAATACCTATGATTACCATGATTTGGTTCGCATCTTTTTCAAGTATGGGGAAGATAAATTCTCCAAACAAATTGCTAGAAAGATCGAACAAGCGCGTGCGATAAAACCGATTGAAACGACGACAGAATTGGCTGAAATCATCAAATCGGCAAAACCGGCTAAGGAACTAAAGAAAAAGGGGCATCCAGCCAAACAAATTTTCCAGGCGATTCGAATTGAAGTCAACGATGAATTGGGAGCGGCGGATGAATCAATTCAGCAGGCCATGGATTTATTGGCAGTTGGTGGTCGTATCTCAGTCATTACCTTTCATTCCTTGGAAGATCGTTTGACTAAGCAATTGTTTAAAGAAGCTTCTACAGTAGAAGTACCGAAGGGCTTGCCTTTCATCCCAGAGGACTTAAAACCAAAAATGGAATTAGTTTCTCGAAAACCGATTCTTCCAAGCCAAGAAGAGTTAGAAAATAACAACCGAGCTCATTCTGCAAAATTGCGGGTTGCTCGAAAAATTCATAAGTAAGAGGATATAAACATGGCAGATCAACCATTACGATCTCGGGGCAGTCAATTGCAAGATCGTATTCGTCGCTTTACCAGAGTAGAAAAAGCTTTTTATGGCTCGATTGTCCTAACAGGGATTATTCTCGCTGTCAGTATTATTTTTATGCAGACGCGGATTCTACAAGTGCAAAGCGATTTGACAAACCTCAATACGGAACTAAAAACAAAAGAGACTGAACTAGAAGATATCCGGCAAGAAGTCAATGAGTTGACTCGATATGAACGCTTGTCTAAGTTAGCTAGTTCTCAGGGGATGACCCTCCAAAAAGAAAATCGAAAAGTGGTGAGTTCAAGTAGCGATGAGTAAATTAAAGAAGAAAATCATTCGTTATTCCCTTAAAAAAAGGAAACTTCCAGACCAAAATCGTCGGCAAGTAGCTAAGAATTTAAGTTTGCTTTCCATTCTTGTTTTCTTCATATTTCTCATTAATTTTGCAGTTATCATAGGTACTGATAGCAAATTCGGAAAAAATTTATCTGAGTTATCCCATCAAGTCCATCAGAAAACAGAGATTGTTCCAGCCAAACGAGGAACAATTTATGACCGAAATGGAGCTGTCATTGCTGAGGATGCGACGACTTATAATGTTTATGCGATCATCGACAAAACCTATAAATCGGCAAAAGGTGAAGTTTTATACGTTGAAGAAAGTCAATACAACCAAGTAGCAGACGTTTTTAATCGTTATTTGGGCATGGAAAAAGACTATGTCGTCCAACAACTGTCTCAAAAGAAGCTCAACCAGGTTTCTTTTGGTGCAGCGGGGAACGATATCAGCTATAGCAATATGGATGCTATCCGGAGTGAACTAGAAGCTGCCAACATTAAAGGTGTTGATTTTACGACGAGTCCAAACCGGAGTTATAAAAATGGGACCTTTGCCTCTCAATTTATCGGTCAAGCTCAATTGATAGAAGATAAAGAAGGCAATAAAACCCTGCAGGGAACAACGGGAATCGAAAAATCCTTGGATCGCATCCTAGGTGGTCAGGATGGCGTTGTGACCTATGAGAAGGATCGCAACGGAAATATTGTGCCGGGATCAGATAAGGTTGCCGTGAAGACCGAAGATGGGAAGGATGTCTACACAACCCTTTCTGCGGAACTTCAAACCTATCTCGAAACGCGAATGGATGTTTTCCAAGAAAAGGTAAAAGGTAAATATGTCAGTGCGACCCTGGTCAGTGCCAAAACGGGGGAAATCCTTGCAACGACGCAACGTCCAACCTATAATGCAGATACCAAAGAAGGCTTGGATATTAAGAATCTGAGAACCTGGAACACGATTCTTTACCAGGATCAATACGAACCAGGTTCGACTATGAAGGTCATGACCTTGGCTGCGGCGATTGATCATGGGACTTTCCCAGCCTATAACGAAGTTTATTTTAATAACGAGTTACAGGTGAAAGATGCGATCATCAAAGACTGGGAAATCAATATGGGCTTGTCAGAAGGTCGCTATATGAATATTGCCCAAGGTTTTGCCTATTCAAGTAACATTGGGATGACCAAGCTTGAACAGAAGATGGGCAATAATGTCTGGATGAATTACCTCACACTCTTTAAGTTCGGACTTCCTACACGTTTTGGAATGGGAGACGAAAGTTTTGGAGGCCTACCAGGAGATAACTATGTCACTCAAGCCATGTCTTCTTTCGGTCAAGGGATTTCGGTGACCCAAACGCAGATGTTGCGTGCATTTTCTGCCATTGCAAATGATGGGGAAATGTTGGAGCCTAAATTTATCAGTGCGATTTACGACGGCAAGCATGAAACTGCTCGTAAATCACAAAGAGAGATTGTCGGCAATCCAGTATCCGCTTCGGCTGCCCAACAGACCCGTAATTACATGATTACGGTAGGGACTGATCCTCAATTTGGTACCCTCTATTCATCGGATGGTCCCATTATCCAAGTAGCTGGACAAAATGTTGCTGTTAAATCAGGGACAGCCCAAATTGCGACAGCTAATGGCTACTTGGAAGGCGAAAATGATAATATCAACTCGATTGTTGTCATGACACCTGCTGAAGACCCAGATTTTATTATGTATGTGACAGTTCAACAGCCTGAAGTCAGCTTTAGTCCAAAGAGCTGGCAAGAACTAGTCAATCCAGTCTTGGAAGATGCGGTTGCTTTGAAGGATGAGTTGAATCTAGTAACGGAAACCAAAGCCTTGGATGGGGTCACGAAAGAGGACACCTATAAGATGCCGTCGGCAGAATCCTTGTCGAAAGAATTGAACTTGAAGCAGACCATCAGCCCAGGTGGCTTCGCAGATGAACTGCGTCGCAATCTGATCCAGCCTGTCGTCCTAGGAACTGGAAAGAATATTAAAAAGATGTCTGTATCAGCAGGAACGAAATTAAAAGCAAATGAGCAAGTGTTATTATTAACAGATGACTTGGATTCAGTTCCGGATATGTATGGCTGGACCAAGGAAAATGTTGATAAATTTGCGGAATGGACGGGCATTGAGATCACCTATAAAGGGGAAGGTTCTCGTGTGAGCAAACAAAACGTCAAAGTAGAAACTGCTTTAAAGAAGACGAAGAAAATAACAATTACATTAGGAGATTGATATGTTACTTGCTACCCTAGTAGTATCATTTATTCTAACGGTTATTGGCATTCCTGCCTTTATCCGTTTCTATCAACGGGCCCATATTTCGGGCCAACAAATGCACGAAGATGTGAAGCAACACAAAGCCAAAGCAGGTACTCCTACTATGGGGGGAGTGGTCTTCTTGATCACTTCAGTCTTTGTCACCCTTGTCTTTAGCTTCCTAACTGGGAACTTTACGCGTCCTGTTCAATTGATCCTCTTTATTTTGGTCTTGTATGGAATCGTCGGTTTCTTGGATGACTTCTTGAAGGTCTTTCGTAAAATCAATGAAGGGCTAAATCCCAAGCAAAAATTAGCCCTGCAATTGGTGGGAGGGATCATTTTCTATCTCTTCTCTGAACGCCATGGAGCTGGTAGTCTTCTCAATGTCTTTGGTTGGGATGTCTATTTGGGACATTTCTATATTGTCTTTGCCTTGTTCTGGTTGGTTGGTTTTTCTAATGCAGTCAACCTGACGGACGGGATTGATGGCTTGGCAAGCATTTCGGTAACCATCAGCTTGATCGCTTATTCCGTCATCGCTGTTTGGCAAAGACGAATCGATATCCTTTTTGTGACCATCAGTATGATTGGAGCTCTATTAGGTTTCTTCGTCTACAACCACAAGCCGGCCAAGATTTTCATGGGAGATGTTGGAAGCCTAGCCCTAGGTGGGATGCTTGCGACTCTATCCATGGCTCTCCACGTAGAGTGGACCTTGCTCTTGATTGGGATTGTCTACGTCTTTGAGACTAGCTCTGTCATGCTCCAAGTCTCCTATTTCAAATGGACGAAAAAACGGACAGGGGAAGGACGCCGGATCTTCCGCATGACGCCTTTCCATCACCATTTAGAATTAGGTGGTCTGTCTGGTAATGGACCTAAATGGTCTGAGTGGAAGGTCGATGCCTTTCTCTGGAGTGTTGGTGCAGGAATGAGCGCCTTGACCCTCTTGATCTACTATTTGACCAATTCATAAGCCATGAATCATAAAAGGTTGGGATGTGATCTCAGCCTTTTTCGCTGGCTAGGAATTGCTGTCCAAAAGAAGAGCGGGAAGAGGAGTTTTTTGATATAATAGTGGAGATGATGAAAGGATAAGAGAATGAAATTTACAGATTTTAAGTTTAAGGACTATATCCAAGAGGCCTTAAAAGAAATTAATTTTATCGAAGCAACAGAAGTTCAAGAAAAGCTGATACCGATTGTTTTAGCAGGCCGTGATCTGGTCGGTGAATCTAAAACAGGATCAGGGAAGACCCATACTTTCCTCTTGCCAATTTTTCAAACTTTAAATGAGGAAAGTAGCAATGTCGAAGTGGTCATTACTGCGCCTAGTCGGGAATTGGCCACACAGATTTACCAAGCGGCTCGTCAGATTGCTAGCCACTGTGAAAAGGAAATTCGGATTGCTAACTATGTCGGCGGAACTGATAAGGCTCGTCAGATTGATAAGCTCCAAGTAGCCCAACCGCATATCGTGATCGGGACACCAGGCCGCATCTATGATTTGGTCGCTTCTGGAGATCTGGCCATTCATAAGGCGCATACCTTTGTGGTCGATGAGGCCGATATGACTCTCGATATGGGCTTTTTGACGACAGTAGATAAGATTGCATCTAGTCTTCCTAAGAAGCTTCAGTTTTTAGTCTTCTCAGCGACGATTCCGCAAAAGTTACAACCCTTTTTGAAAAAATACCTGTCTAACCCTGTCATGGAGCAGATCAAAACCAAAACAGTGATCTCGGATACCATTGATAACTGGTTGGTATCGACAAAGGGGCGTGACAAAAACGTGCAGATTTATCAACTGACGCAGGCTCTTCAACCTTATCTGGCTATGATCTTTGTAAATACCAAGGACAGAGCGGACGATTTGCATGCTTTTCTAGTAGAGAAGGGGCTCAAGGTCGCTAAAATCCATGGGGGGGTTCCTCCACGGGAGCGCAAGCGAATCATGAACCAAGTTAAAAATCTGGATTTTGAATATATCGTGGCAACGGACTTGGCAGCGCGTGGGATTGATATCGAAGGGGTCAGTCATGTCATCAACGATGCCATTCCACAAGATTTGTCCTTCTTTGTCCACCGCGTTGGTCGGACTGGTCGGAATGGCCTTTCTGGTACAGCTATTACCCTCTATCAACCGAGCGATGACTCAGACATTAGAGAGCTTGAAAAATTGGGGATTCAATTTGTACCCAAAGTATTGAAGGCTGGAGCTATCGAGGATACCTATGACCGAGATCGTCGGGCTAATCGAGAAAAGCGCCAAGAAAAACTCGATATTGAGATGATTGGCTTGGTCAAGAAGAAAAAGAAAAAAATCAAACCAGGCTACAAGAAAAAAATCAAATGGGCCGTGGACGAAAAACGCCGGAAAGCCAAGAGGGCTGAGAATCGTGCTCGTGGTCGGGCAGAAAGAAAGGCTAAACGCCAAACCTTTTAGTGATAAAGAAATTTAAAGATTTCCATAAAAATTAACTATTTGGTCGCTGATTTATTTTGTGACAGACTATCTATAGATAGTCTATTTTTTTGCTCTTAGGGGAGATGCTTGCTTGTTATCACATCAGACCTGAAGCATGATTTACGAACGATCAGTAGCAAAACTCAGCATTTTAACTGTAAATATGATAGAATGATTCATTATCGAGGGAGGAAGTAACGAAGATGTTTACAACTACTTATCTGGCATCTGGCTGGTACGAAGAGTTTTTAAAATGGATACCAGAAGGAGAAATCTTTAACCTACGCGTCGTTTTTGAAGCTATTCCCGGAATTTTAAAAGAGCTTCCAAATACGATTTTGTTAACCTTGGCAGGAGCCTTTTTTGGTTTATTGCTAGCCCTATTGTTTGCCATTGTCAAAATCAATCGGGTAAAAATCCTCTACCCGATCCAAGCCTTGTTTGTGAGTTTTTTAAGAGGGACACCAATTTTGGTCCAGTTGATGCTGACCTACTATGGAATCCCGCTCCTATTGAAGGCCATTAACCAACAATATGGGACAGCCTTTAATATCAACGATGTGCCAGCCCATTTATTTGTCATTGTAGCCTTTGCCTTCAATGAGGCAGCCTATGCCAGTGAGACCATTCGGGCAGCAATTTTATCTGTTGATGCGGGTGAAATCGAAGCAGCGAAGAGTCTCGGCATGACCAATGCTCAAGTTTATCGTCGGATTATTATTCCAAATGCAGCCGTGGTTGCGACTCCGACCTTGATCAACTCTTTGATTGGTTTGACCAAGGGGACTTCCCTGGCCTTTTATGCAGGTGTTTTGGAAATCTTTGCCCAAGCCAAGATTATGTCGGGGAATGACAGTCGCTACTTCGAGCGCTTTATCTCTGTTTCATTGATCTACTGGGCCATTAATATTTTGATTGAACAATTGGGACGTTGGATCGAACAGGTACTCGCTATCAAAGATCCAAAAGTTGTTACCCAAACCTTGCAAGAGGAGGAACGAGCAGCATGATTCGGATTTCACAATTATCAAAATCTTTTTCCGGTCAAGTGGTCCTAGACCATCTCGATTTGGAAGTTCAAAAAGGGGAAGTCGTTGCTTTGATCGGTTCTTCTGGAGCTGGGAAATCAACCTTCTTGAGAAGCTTGAACTATTTGGAAGCACCAGATAGTGGTAGCATTGAGATCAATGGGGAAAAGGTAGACTTTGAAACCATCAGTAAGGACGAGATCCTGACCCTTCGAAGAAAGCTAGCTATGGTCTTTCAACAGTTTAATCTTTTCAGTCGCAAGACTGCTTTGGACAATGTCAAGGAAGGACTGATCGTCGTCAAAGGCTTATCCGACCAGGAAGCGACCAAGATTGCCAAAGAAGAACTCGCAAAAGTCGGTCTGTCGGACCGCGAAACCCATTACCCTCGTCATTTGTCCGGAGGGCAGAAACAACGGGTAGCCTTGGCGCGTGCCCTAGCCATGAAGCCGGAAGTCCTCTTGTTGGATGAGCCAACTTCAGCCCTTGATCCGGAATTGGTCGGAGAGGTAGAAAAAGCCATCGCAGCAGCAGCTCAGGCAGGTCAAACCATGATTTTGGTCAGTCATGACATGAGCTTTGTTTCCCAGGTGGCGGACAAGGTCTTGTTCCTTGATAAGGGAAAAATTATTGAATCTGGGACTCCAGAAGAGATTATGAATGCTCCTAAAGAAGAGCGGACAAAAGAATTCTTTGCTAGTTACAAACGAACGTTTGTTTGATATAATATATAAGAGCTCGAGTCTGGAACGCGATGTTTCAGACTCGGATTTTTCTTTGAGTAGGTGCCTCAGGAGAAGATGATGATTAGTAGTCTACTTTTCCGCATAGATAGGTATTTCAAGTTGACCAACGGTGAACGAAACGAAGCGGCATCTCGTCCCCTCATTCCAAGTTTGGATACTAAGGAGATCTTATGTTAAACCAATTGCTATCTCTCTATATCGAGAGCTTAATCATCACTTCAGTTGGGGTGTTGGTTGCTTCAGCTGTTTGGATAGGCTTGCGAGTAGCTCGTAAGACGGATAAAACAGCTAAGGAACGCCAGTTACACCTCTATGATATTTTATTAATTGATATTATGACAATTCCAGTCCTTACCTTTGCAGTCATTGGAGTTCTGTTTATTCTTCGAGCAAGATAATTGCAAAATGATTGAATTGGAGTTAGAATCAAGATAGTTACAACAAAAGGAGAAGCTTATGTATGATACACTGATTATCGGCGCAGGACCTGCGGGAATGACCGCAGCCTTGTATGCAGCCCGCAGCAATCTCAAGGTTGCCTTGTTAGAAGCAGGAATTCCTGGCGGACAGATGAACAACACGTCTGACATTGAAAATTATCCAGGCTATGCCAACATCAGTGGTCCTGAATTGGCTGAAAAGATGTTCGAACCTCTAGAAGCTTTAGGAGTGGAACACTTGTTCGGCAGAGCTGAAAACATTGTGGATCAAGGAAACTACAAGGAGATTACGACAGATGATGGTCTCCTTCAAGCCAAGACCGTTATTATTGCGACTGGTTCTAACCATCGCTTGTTGGGAGTTCCAGGTGAAGAAGAATTAAATAGTCGTGGGGTTTCTTATTGCGCTGTCTGTGATGGCGCCTTCTTCCGAGATGAAGACCTCATGGTTGTTGGTGGAGGAGATTCTGCGGTTGAAGAGGCAATCTTCCTGACTCAGTTTGCTAAGTCTGTTACCATTGTTCATCGACGCGATGCCCTACGTGCCCAAAAAGTTCTTCAAGACCGAGCTTTTGCCAATGAAAAGATTCACTTTGCTTGGAATACAGTGGTCGAAGAGATCAAAGGGGACAACCGTGTGACCAGTCTGGTCTTAAAAGATGTTCAAACTGGTGAGGTTCGCGAGCAAGCAGCTGGTGGTGTCTTTATCTATGTGGGCTTGGATCCTGTCAGTGACTTTGCCAAAGACCTCGGTATTCTAGACGATCAAGGTTGGGTGATCACTGATGATCATATGAAGACCTCCGTGCCGGGTGTCTTTGCGGTTGGAGATGTCCGCCAAAAAGATCTTCGTCAGGTCACTACAGCTGTTGGGGATGGCGCTGTCGCCGGTCAAGAAGCTTATAAATATATTACTGAACACGAAGAATAAGAAAGAAGAAAGGGATGTTCGTCTGATGGAAAGAGGCGAAGATCCCTTCTTTTTTACGATAAAAATGAGTCTTAGCCCGGATTAAAGTCATGTGGTCCTGCTTAAAATGTGCTATAATGTGTTTAAAATTATTTTGGACTGTGCCAGTTGACAGAGCGTGACTGGTGCCATGACGTAAAAAAAGAAGAAGGATCAAACATGTACCCAGATGATAGTTTAACTCTCCATACGGATTTGTATCAAATCAATATGATGCAGGTTTACTTTGAGCAAGGCATCCATAATAAAAAGGCGGTCTTCGAAGCCTATTTCCGCCAGCAACCTTTTAAAAATGGCTATGCCGTCTTTGCAGGTCTTGAGCGCATTGTCAACTATTTGAAGAATCTACGTTTTTCAGAGTCGGATATTGCCTACTTAGAATCTTTGGGCTACGAAGGAGCCTTCCTGGATTACTTGAAAAATTTTAAAATGGAATTGACCGTTCGTTCTGCCAAAGAAGGGGACCTGGTCTTTGCCAATGAGCCGATTGTTCAAGTAGAAGGACCGCTAGCCCAGTGTCAATTGGTCGAAACGGCCCTCCTCAATATTGTCAATTTCCAAACCTTGATTGCTACAAAAGCGGCTCGGATCAAGTCTGTGATCGAAGACGAACCTTTGATGGAGTTCGGAACTCGTAGGGCACAAGAAATGGATGCGGCTATCTGGGGAACCCGTGCAGCCGTTATTGGAGGCGCTAGCGGGACCAGTAACGTACGTGCAGGAAAACTCTTTGACATCCCTGTCCTTGGGACCCATGCCCATGCCTTGGTGCAGGTCTATGGCGATGATTATAAATCCTTCAAGGCCTATGCTGAGACCCATCGCAACTGTGTCTTCCTGGTGGATACATATGATACGTTACGCATCGGAGTTCCAGCTGCGATTCAGGTGGCGCGTGAGATGGGCGATCGTATCAACTTCCTAGGAGTGCGGATTGACTCTGGAGATATTGCCTACATCTCGAAAAAGGTTCGCCAGCAGTTGGATGAAGCTGGTTTCACAAAAGCGAAGATCTATGCTTCAAATGATTTGGATGAGAACACCATCCTCAACTTGAAGATGCAAAAGGCTAAGATTGATGTCTGGGGTGTCGGAACCAAGTTGATCACAGCTTATGACCAACCAGCCCTCGGAGCAGTCTATAAGATTGTTGCTATCGAAGACGACAATGGTCAAATGCGAAATACCATCAAGCTGTCTAACAATGCTGAAAAAGTTTCAACCCCAGGGAAGAAGCAAGTTTGGCGTATTACCAGTCGGGAAAAAGGCAAATCTGAAGGGGATTACATCACTTACGATGGAGTAGATGTCAATGAACTGACAGAAATCAAAATGTTCCATCCGACCTACACCTATATCAAGAAGACGGTTCGTGATTTTGATGCCATCCCGCTCTTGGTCGATATTTTCAAGGATGGAAAACAGGTCTACGAATTGCCAACCTTGATGGATATCCAAGCCTATGCTCGGAAGGAATTTGACAAGCTCTGGGATGAGTACAAACGTGTCCTCAATCCACAACATTATCCCGTGGACTTGGCCAAGGATGTTTGGCAAGATAAGATGGACCTCATTGATCAGATGCGTCAGAAAGCCTTGGGAGGTGAAGAAGAATGAGCCTACAAGAAGACATTATTGCCCAATTAGGGGTCAAACCAGTCATTGATCCTCAAGAAGAGATTCGCCGGTCGATTGATTTTTTGAAGGATTACTTGCAAAAACATCCTTTTCTAAAGACCTTTGTCTTAGGAATTTCAGGAGGTCAGGACTCGACCCTAGCGGGTCGCCTGGCTCAATTAGCCATGGAGGAAATGCGGGCAGAGACTGGAGATGCCAGTTATCAGTTTGTTGCAGTTCGCTTGCCCTACGGTGTCCAAGCGGATGAAGCAGATGCCCAAAAGGCCTTGGCCTTCATCCAGCCAGACGTCAGCCTGGTCGTGAACATCAAGGAATCGGTCGATGCCATGGAGCGTGCTGTCGAAGCGACAGGAACGGATGTCTCAGACTTTAACAAGGGCAATATCAAGGCCCGGAGTCGGATGATTGCTCAGTATGCTTTAGCGGGTGCCTATAGCGGAGCCGTCATTGGGACAGACCATGCAGCCGAAAACATCACTGGATTCTTTACCAAGTTTGGAGACGGTGGAGCCGATATTCTGCCTCTCTACCGCCTTAACAAGCGCCAAGGCAAGCAGTTGCTTCAGGCGCTGGGAGCTGATCCTGCCTTGTATGAAAAGGTACCGATTGCGGATTTGGAAGAGGAGAAGCCAGGTATCGCTGACGAAGTAGCTCTTGGGGTGACCTATGCGGAAATTGATGACTACTTAGAGGGGAAATCCGTTAGCCCAGAAGCTCAAGCAACCATTGAAAGCTGGTGGCACAAAGGCCAACATAAACGCCATTTACCAATTACAGTATTTGATACCTTCTGGCGTTGATAAGAAAGAAAAGTCGGTTTAGCCGACTTTTTTTAAACAGATAGGAGGAAAGAGGATGAGGAAATTGGGTTCTATCGAATTGGAGACCAATCGTTTATTATTAAGACACTTTGGTTTAGAGGATGCAAAGGCAATGTTTGAAAATTGGGCATCTGATGCAGATAATCTTACATATGTGACTTGGGATCCTCATCCAAATCCTCAAGTGACTCGGGCTTCGATCGAAAGGTGGCTCCGTCAGTACCAAGAGGAAAATAGCTACAAGTGGGCAATTTGCAAAAAAGATAATCCCGCACAAGTGATAGGAGATATCAGTGTCGTTTCCCAGGATGCACAAAAAGAAATATGTGAAGTTGGCTATATTCTAGGAAAAAAATTCTGGGGTCAAGGTCTGATGACAGAAGCCCTCCAAGCGGTTTTACACTTTTTGTTGGTAGAAGTGGGATTCAAGGAAGTTCAGGCCAAGTATGTCAGTTTGAACCCTGCTTCAGGAAGGGTCATGGCAAAAGCTGGAATGCATTATCTTGAAACTCTCCCAAATGCTGTCGCTAGAAAAGACTATGTCGGAGATCAAATCATCTACACGATCCATTCTTCTGACCTTTAAAACAATTTTTACTTGAAGATTTTGGTCAATGGTCTATAATGGTAAGTAGCTTTACAAAGGAGAATCTTATGTCAGAATTAACACAAGAATTTACAGATCAACTTTATGCAAATTACCAAGCAAATGTGAAATTTGCGGCTCTCGAAAATGCCATCACCCACAATGGGATTCATGCAGCTTTGGAGACACGCAAAAGTGCAGTAGATAACACGCCCGTCTTTTCTCTTGATTTAACCAAGGACAAAGTAACAGACCAGAAAGCTTCTGGTCGTTGCTGGATGTTTGCGGCCTTAAATACCTTCCGCCACAAGATGATCTCAAACTTCCAATTAGATGATTTTGAGTTGTCTCAAGCTCATACCTTCTTCTGGGATAAGTACGAAAAATCCAACTGGTTCTTGGAGCAAATCATTGCGACAGCGGATCAGGAATTGACTAGCCGTAAGGTTGCCTTCCTCCTTCAAACCCCTCAACAAGATGGTGGCCAATGGGATATGGTTGTTTCCCTCTTTGAAAAGTATGGGGTCGTACCTAAGTCTGTTTATCCAGAATCCATCTCTTCTAGCAATAGCCGAGAGCTCAATACCTACTTAAACAAATTGTTGCGCCAAGATGCTCAAATCCTTCGCGATTTGCTTGCAAGTGGTGCAGATCAAGCGACGGTTCAGAGCAAGAAAGAAGAGCTTCTACAAGAAATCTTTAATTTCTTGGCTATGTCTCTGGGCTTGCCTCCTCGTACATTTAGTTTCTCTTACCGCGATAAGGACAACAACTACCATACAGAAGCTGGATTGACGCCTCAAAGCTTTTACAAAAAATATGTGGATCTTCAGTTGGAGGACTACGTTTCTGTTATCAATGCGCCTACGGCAGATAAGCCTTATGGTCAGTCCTATACGGTTGAAATGCTTGGGAATGTGGTCGGTAGCCGTGAAGTCCGCTACCTCAATGTTCCGATGGAGCGTTTGAAAGAATTGGCTATTGCCCAAATGAAAGCCGGGGAAACTGTTTGGTTTGGATCGGATGTCGGCCAAGTCAGCAACCGCAAAGCTGGAATCCTTGCAACAGATGTCTACGACTTTGAAGCGGGAATGGATATCCAGCTGACTCAAGATAAGGCAGGGCGTTTGGATTATGCAGAAAGTCTCATGACCCATGCTATGGTCTTGACTGGTGTGGACCTGGACGAAGCTGGACGCCCTCTCAAATGGAAGGTTGAGAATTCTTGGGGAGAAAAAGTGGGAACAGATGGTTACTTTGTAGCTTCTGATGCCTGGATGGATGAATACACCTACCAAATCGTCGTCCGCAAGGCACTGTTGACAGCCGAAGAATTGGCTGCTTATGAGGCAGAACCGATTGTCTTGGCTCCATGGGATCCGATGGGGGCCTTGGCTTCTAAGTAAGTTGAATTGAAAAGAGAGTGGGACAGAAATCGGTAATTGGTTAGAATTCGATTTCGTCGTCCCACCTCCGCACAGTTGAGTAGGGCTGTAAAAGCTGATGAAATCAGCGTAGTAGAGCCCACTCAACCACTGCGTCTTGCTCGACAATCCAAAGAAAATTGAGAGGCTAGGACTTTTGTCCTAGCCTCTTTATTTATATCGTGTAGTCTAATTAGTGATTTTGCTCATTCTCTTTAGAAGATGATTCTGTATGTTCAGAATTTTCCTCTGAGCTAGATGAACTAGAGCTTTCCTCTGTTGATTCACTCGTTTCTTCAGCTGTATAGCTTGGCTCATAATAGTAGTAGTTGTTCTTACCGTTGTTAAGGTAGAGATAAGAACCACTACGGTAAACACCACTTGGTTGAATCCAATCTGTTCCACCAGAATCGTATTGTTCATATAAGTATAGCATCATTTGTTTATAAACATCTGTTGCAACTTTGATTCCATCGTCCAGAACTGGGGTCAAGCGGTTGGTATATCCTGTCCAAACAGCCATAGCATACTGAGTTGTATATCCTACAAATAATTCGTCTGGTGTCACAATGCTTGAATATCTGTACTCTTTTGTGAGTTTCTTCAATTCATTGTCTGCATAGTTAGAAGTACCAGTTTTACCAGCATGATAAAGGCCAGGGATATTCGCATTGTATCCTGTACCAGCTGTGATAACCGATTTCAACATATCTGTCATCATGTAAGCCGTGGTTTCTTTCATCACTCGTGTTCCAGAGGTTTCAAAGTTCTTCGTTGTACCATCGCTAAAGACAACCCGATTCACATATTGAGGTTTGTAATAGGTACCTCCATTGGCGAAGGTTGCATAAGCAGCAGCCATTTTCTCGCTGCTAGCCCCGTATTTGTTGCTAGAGTCACTCGTGTTACTTGAGATGGCATTTGCATACACCATTTCTGGATAATTGATTCCCATGTTGCTTAAGAATTTCTGAGCCTTCTTCAAACCAACCTTTTCAAGAGCCCTGACTGCAGGGACGTTACGAGATTGTTGGAGAGCATAAACCATGCTGATATTGCCATAGTACTGTCTATCCCAGTTATAAATTTGTGTATTTGTACCTGGGAAGTTGTACGGTGTATCAGGAATGGTTACTCCAGTGGAGCTATATTCTTCATGTTCAATCGCGGGAGCATAGTCTGAGATAGGTTTCATTGTAGAACCCCAATCTCGGTTCGTTTCGACTGCTTGGTTGGTACCGAAGGATACATTAGATGACTGATGACGGGATCCCAACTGAGCAATGACTTTTCCGTTTGTCACGTCGATGATAGTAGAAGCAACTTGCAACTCATTATCTGGATAATTGACATATTCGTCAGAATTGTAAATATCCCAAAGACGTTTTTGAGCTGCGGTATCGACGTTGGTGTAGACATCCATACCAGTTGTCAAGACATTGTAGCCTGTCTCTTCTTCGACTTGTTGGATGACTTCTTTGAGGTAGTTATCCATATAAGCTGGATAGTTGCTTGAGCCGGTTAGACTTTGTAAGCCATCTGTAACAGGTGTATTGACGGCACTTTCGTACTGCTCATTTGAAATAGACTTCATGTCCAACATTTCTTTGAGAACTAGATTTCGGCGTTGGAGAGCAGCTTCCGGATTGGTATAAGGGTCATATTGGTTTGGTGCCTGAGGCATTCCAGCCAATAAGGCTACTTGTGGAAGAGAAAGATCCTTTAAGTCTTTTGCATAGTAGCTACGAGCAGCTGTTTGCATCCCGTAGTTTCCGTTAGACATGTAAACTTTGTTGATGTAGTAGGTCAAAATCTCTTGTTTGGTTGCTTTTTGTTCCAATTGAGTAGCAAGCCAAGCTTCTTGGATTTTCCGAGATAAGGTTTGGTCGGCCGAAGAAGTAGAGAAGTAAGTGAGCTTGATCAACTGCTGTGTGAGAGTAGATCCTCCTTGGCGCCCTCCTCGGAGGTTGCTGAAGAAGGCTCCCCCGATTCGAATAAAGTCTATCCCTCTGTGGTTGAAAAAGCGATGGTCTTCAATCGCCACAATCGCGTTGACCAAGTCGGTTGGGATTTCATTTGTTTTTACATTAATTCGTTTTTCAGCACCCAAGTCTGCAATCAGATTGTTTTGATTGTCATAGATTTTACTGGATGTCGTTGCGACCAGGTCTTTTTCAGAAAGAGTCGGTGCTTTTGCAGCATAATATCCAAATACCAATCCACCCAGGATAAGTAAAAGGAAAAATAAGGAAATAGCTGCAATCGCCGCATATTTTAACCACTGGATAACTGTTTGTTTGTTCATTTAATTACCGCCTAGTAGATTCTGTTCGATAATATCGAGATAAGGGACGCTTGGAAGGCGATCTGTCTCGATACGATAACCGTTTTCCTGTATAAAGGTCAAGGGCATAGATTTACTGCCGTGATCAATGTTGTAAAAGTCGATTAAGGAAGGAGCGGGCAGTAGATAGGTCTCATTGAGCTTTGCAAAATGCAAGAGCACAAAACAAATTCCTCCCTGTTGAAGGACTGCAGCCATGTGATCAATCTGGTGCTGATGAAAGTTTTTCATCGGCATGGATTGTTTCTGCTGAGTCTCTTTTGCTTCAAAATCAATATAGTGTCCCTTGTAAACACCAGAATAGTCTGTAGTAGACGCCTGGCGAAAATAAGCTTCTACAATCTTTGCCCGACTGCGATGAGGATAGTCTACCTTTACAATCTGGATGGGGGTCGGCTTTTTATGAATAACCGCTAGCCCTCTGGAAAGGTAGTAGTGATTGCTCTCATTAATCATTTTTTCAAATGTCATCCCCCGATTGGCAAAGTTTACACTTTGCTTCCTCTGGATGGGCGAAGAAGATTTCTTGCTAAGTTTGTGAGGATAGTTGACCATAATTCTCCTTATTGGTACAATTACATCACTCTATTATATCACAAAAAGAAGAAGGGAGGGGAAATAATGAATAGTTTACTGATTACAGGTTATAAGGCATTTGAATTGGGAATTCTGACAGCTAAGGATCCTAGACTACCAATCATTAAAGAGGCGATTCGCAGGGATTTAGTCCGTTTTTTGGAAGAGGGAGTCAAGTGGTTAATTTTCACGGGGAATCTAGGTTTTGAAGCTTGGGCCTTAGAGGTTGCTCAGGAATTAAGAAAAGATTACGAGATACAGTTGGCCACGATTTTTATGTTTGAAAACCAAGGAGAGAACTGGAATGAGGCCAATCAAGAAGTCCTTAGTCGCTTTAAACAGGTTGATTTTGTCAAGTATGCCTATCCCTCTTATAGCCAGCCAGGTCAGTTCAAAGAATACAATACATTTTTGTTAGAAAATACAGATGCTGCTTATTTATTTTATGATCCAGATCATGAAACAAATCTCAAATATCTTTACAAAATGATGCTAGAAATGGATCAGTATCATGTCAAAAGATTAAACTTTGATGACTTGAATGAAGTAGCAGAAAAAATTTACGAAAAATAAGTGGTTTACCTTGATTTTTTCCTCTCATTTTTTATATAATGATTATGATTAACTAGAACGGAGAGAATGATGGCAAGTATTATTTTTACTGCGAAAGATATTTTTGATCAAGATTTCAAAAAAGAAGTTCGTGGATTTAGTAAAGTTGAGGTAAATGAGTTCTTGGATGATGTCATCAAAGACTATGAAACCTATGCTGCCTTAGTCAAGGAATTGAAAGAAGAAAATGCTCGGCTCCGTGAAGAATTAGCTAATAAAACGAGCCAAGTAACTCCGAGTCCATCAGTTCCTGAGTCTACTCCAAAGCATGAGTTTCCTCAGGTCACTACTACGACAAACTTCGATATTTTGAAACGCTTAAATCGTCTAGAAAAAGAAGTCTTCGGAAAACAAGTCGTTGATCGTGATTTTTAAGATATAACATATGAATCGTGCAATTTTTGGATAATCGCGTGAGAGCTTTCTCTCATGAGGAAAGTCCATGCTAGCACAGGCTGTGATGCCTGTAGTGTTTGTGCTAGGTGAATCCATAAGCCTAGGGACTTGATGTTCAAGTTACGGCGAGCGAACGGGCTAAGTCTTAGGATAAGTTCTACTAGCTCTGAAAGTGCCACAGTGACGTAGTTTTTAGGGAAACCTAAAAAGTGGAACGCGGTAAACCCCTCAAGCTAGCAACCCAAACTTTGGTCGGGGCATAGGATGCATGGAAACGAACATAGCATTCTGACTGGAAACAGTAGACAGATGATTATCAAAGGAAATGGTACCTAGTCATTTCTGGAACAAAACATGGCTTATAGAAAATTGCATATAGGTGGCGAGGGGGAGAGAAATCTCAACCTCCTTTTTTAAACAATGGGGAATAAATGAAAAAACAATTTGAATTAATCGCGACAGCTGCTGCTGGATTAGAAGCAGTAGTTGGGCGTGAATTGCGTGAGCTAGGCTACGATTGCCAAGTGGAAAATGGACGGGTTCGTTTCAAAGGCGATGTTCGTGCGATTATCGAAACCAATCTTTGGTTGCGTGCCGCTGACCGAATCAAGATCGTCGTAGGATCTTTTCCTGCCCGCACCTTTGAAGAACTCTTTCAAGGAGTTTTTGCCTTGGATTGGGATCAATATCTCCCTTTAGGAGCGCGTTTCCCTATCTCAAAAGCAAAATGCGTCAAATCCAAACTGCATAACGAACCGAGTGTACAAGCTATTTCGAAAAAGGCAGTTGTTAAAAAGTTGCAAAAACACTATGCTCGTCCGGAAGGCGTTCCATTGATCGAAAATGGAGCAGAATTTAAAATTGAAGTTTCTATCTTGAAGGACCAAGCGACTATTTTAATTGATACCACTGGCAGTAGCCTGTTTAAACGAGGTTATCGGACTGAAAAGGGTGGGGCACCCATCAAGGAAAATATGGCGGCAGCCATTCTTCAACTTTCTAATTGGTATCCAGATAAGCCCTTGGTTGATCCGACTTGTGGATCAGGGACCTTCTGTATCGAAGCGGCTATGATGGCTCGCCAGATAGCGCCAGGCTTGAGACGGACCTTCTCTTTTGAAGAATGGAATTGGGTAGATGATCGCCTGATTCAAGAAGTGCGTACAGAAGCTACTAAAAAGATAAATCGTGATCTCGTTCTAGACATCATGGGGACGGATATCGATGCGCGGATGGTCGAGATTGCTAAAGAAAATGCTCAAAAAGCAGGAGTTGCGAGCGATATCACCTTTAAGCAAATGCGGGTCCAGGATTTGCGTTCGGATAAGATCAATGGGGTCATCGTCTCCAATCCACCTTATGGTGAACGCTTATCCGATGATGCAGGGGTGACAAAATTGTATGCTGAAATGGGAGAGGTCCTTGCGCCATTGAAGACTTGGAGCAAATTTATCCTGACCAGCGATGAAAATTTTGAAAAGAAATTTGGGCGACAAGCGGATAAAAAACGAAAATTATATAACGGAACCTTAAAGGTTGACTTGTATCAGTTCTTTGGGGAGCGAGTGCGTCGACAAGCGACTAGTGAGAAAGGAAACATATGACAAAAGAAGATAAACAGCAGTTGGGTCAAGAGGCAGAGTCAGTTCTTGATTTTAAGGATGCAAAAGAGATGACGATTGGTCAAGCGAACCGTAAAGCTGAAGAAATCGAAGCAGGAGTCAAGGAAACAGACAACGTCCTCGATAAATACATCAAACAGCACCGTGACGAAATCGAAGCTCATAAGTTTGATACGATCGTCATGAAGAAGGAAATGCTGGCAGATGCAGAGGCGACAGCCACTGTAGAAGCAACGGAGGCAATTCCAAACGAAGAGGCTGTGGAAGAAGTAGCACCGTCTGAAGCAACTCAAAAAGAAGTTGCGTCTACTCGCATTCCAGATCCAATTCCTGGGGAACTCCCTGCAAAAATTAAGTTTGGTCCAGAGCCAACAGAACCATATGTGGATGATGACATTGAGATTCCTGAAGAACCGAAAAAAAGCCGGGTAAAACCAATCTTACTTTCAGTTTTAGCTCTGACAGCAGTTGCTACAGCCAGTTGGTTGTCTTATCAATGGATCCGTAACCAGTCTAAAGGGGAAACAACAGTCGTCTCTTCTAGCTCGTCAAAGAAAAAGTCATCCAGCTCTTCTTCGTCAACCAGTGCTAATACAGAGGCTTTGCTGAAGGACTTTAATGATCAGTATGCAGCCTTCTTTACAGATGATACGCAGACGAAGTTGAAAAATGATTCTTTTGGTAATTTGGAAAAACTGAAAGTAAGTTTAGAAAAATTGAAAGATACCAAGGAATACGATGCAGCAAAGAGCAAATACGATGAATTGGTGAAGCAAGTTTCTGCTATTCAAACAGTCAACTCTCAATTTACTAGCCCAGTTATTAAGGATGGGGCTATCGATACCAAGGCGCAGGTAAAGAGTGATGCAGTATTTTCAGATGTGTCGACGTCTAATACACAACTGAACCAATTGTTGAAGGATGCTGCTTCTCAAGGTCGCTCACAACAAGTTGCCACTCCAGCCCCTGTGACAGATGGTGGTGGCAGTGTTACGGGCGGAAGCGCAGCTTCTTCTGGAACGGTAACAAGTCCAACTCCTACTCCAGCTCCAGTTCCAGCTACTGAAGGGAATACGACAGGTGGAGTGAATCCAGGTTATTCTGGCTTCGGTCTTCAAAGCACTGGTGTGCCTCTTCAACGAAACTTGAGCCGGGTACCATACAACCAGGCGGCGCTTGACGATATAAACAATCCTGCATGGACCTTTAACCCTGGTATCTTGGAGAAGATTCTGAAAATCGCTCGGGAACGTGGCCATATCGTTGGGGATCAATACATTTTGGAACGCGTGAATATTATCAACGGCAATGGATATTACAACCTCTTTAAGCCAGATGGTACTTACTTATTTAGTATCAATGCTAAAACTGGATACTTTGTCGGAAACGGAAAAGGCCATTCCGATGCATTGGATTATTAAGAACTAAAAAAGTAGGCTGGGACAAAAGTCCCAGCCTCTCAATTGTCTTTGGATTGTCGAGCAAGACGCAGTGGTTGAGTGGGCTCTACTACGCTGATTTCATCAGCTTTTACAGCCCTACTCAACTGTGCGGAGGTGGGACGACGAAATCGAATTCTAACGAATTACCGATTTCTGTCCCACTCTCTTTACTTTTTTATACGATATGGCGTGTGAATGGATCGTCAGAAATGCCTTGTTCAAGAATCAGTTTGCACCACTCTTTAGCAGAGAAGAGACTGTGGTCTTTATAGTTTCCACAAGACTCAATCGTCGTTCCTGGAACGTCTTCCCAGCTAGTTGCTTCAGCAATTTCCTCTAAGGAAGATTTAATCACTTGTGCAATGGTTTTTGGATCGTGCTGTCCCCACATAATCATATGGAATCCGGTACGACATCCAAAAGGTGAACAATCAATCATCCCATCAATGCGTTTGCGAATCAACATAGCCAAGAGGTGCTCAATTGTATGTAAACCAGCAGTCGGGATAGAGTCTTCATTTGGTTGAACCAAGCGGATATCATAGTTTGAGATGACATCTCCTTTTGGCCCTATTTCCTCTCCGATTAGGCGGACGTAAGGGGCTTTTACAGCAGTGTGGTCAAGTTCGAAACTTTCCACAATAACTTCTTTAGTCATGTATCTTCCTCAATTCTTTTTTCTTGATTATAGCACAATTGGCGGTGGAAGAAAATACAAGAAAGGAGGGAGGGAAGTGGCCCTTAAAATAAGGTCCAGAAACTTATTTTTTAGGGAGTTTCTCATTAGAATCAAAGGAAAGAAGCATTTGAATAATAGCAAAAATAGATTGGTTTTCGCTAGAAAATTTGTTTGTTAATTTTGTAAAAATATGATAAAATAATAAAGAATTTTTTAATTCAACTATTCATTAGATTAGGGGTAAAAACATGGAATTTGGAATTGCAATTGTTTTTGCCGCAATCATTGGTTTAGTCATTGGATATGTAGGGATCTCAGTCAAGATGAAAGCATCTAAAGAAGCTGCAGAACTTACTCTTTTAAATGCTGAACAAGAAGCAACGAATTTACGTGGACAGGCAGAGCGTGAAGCTGATTTGATTTTGAAAGAAGCTAAGCATGAGTCTAGTTCACTTAAAAAAGAAGCACTTTTGGAGGCAAAGGAAGAAGCCAGAAAATATCGAGAAGAAGTCGATGCTGAGTTTAAATCAGAGCGTCAAGAATTAAAACAATTAGAGACCCGCTTAGCGGAACGTTCAAATAATCTTGATCGCAAAGATGATATTCTTACGAGCAAAGAACAAACTCTTGAACAAAAAGAGCAAAGTCTTTCAGATAGAACTAAACACATTGATGCGCGTGAAGAACAATTACATGAGCTAGAAAAGAAAAAAGAAGAAGAATTAGAAAAAATTGCTTCTCTTACTCAATCGGAAGCACGTGATATTATCTTAACGCAAACAGAAGAACATCTTTCAAAAGAAATTGCAACTCGTATCCGAGATGCAGAAATGGAAATAAAAGAACGTTCAGACAAAGTTGCGAAAGATATCTTGGTTCAAGCCATGCAACGGATGGCAGGTGATTTTGTTGCAGAACAGACCAACTCAACGGTTCATTTGCCAGATGATGCGATGAAGGGTCGAATCATTGGTCGCGAAGGTCGAAATATTCGTACCTTTGAAAGCTTAACAGGTGTGGATGTTATTATTGACGATACACCAGAAGTGGTCACCTTGTCTGGATTTGATCCGATTCGTCGGGAAATTGCACGGATGACGATGGAAAGTCTATTGAAAGATGGTCGAATCCATCCAGCCCGTATTGAGGAGTTGGTAGAGAAGAACCGTCAGGAAATTGACCAACGGATTCGGGAATATGGGGAAGCGGCTGCTTATGAAATTGGAGCGCCAAACCTACATCCTGACTTGATGAAGATTATGGGGCGCTTGCAATTTAGAACCTCTTATGGTCAAAATGTTCTGCGTCACTCAATTGAGGTTGCTAAGTTATCTGGTATTATTGCTAGTGAACTTGGCGAAAATGCTACCTTGGCTCGTCGAGCTGGTTTCCTACATGATATTGGAAAAGCCATCGACCGTGAGGTAGAAGGTAGCCACGTAGAAATTGGAACAGAGTTGGCTCGTAAATACAAAGAGCATCCTGTTGTCGTTAATACCATTGCTAGCCACCATGGAGACGTTGAACCAGAAAGTGTCATTGCTGTTATTGTAGCAGTAGCGGATGCTTTAAGTGCGGCTCGTCCAGGTGCTCGTAGTGAGTCTCTCGAAAGCTATATCAAACGTCTTCAAGATCTTGAAGAAATTGCAAATAGCTTTAAGGGAGTCAAGACTAGCTTTGCCTTACAAGCAGGTCGTGAAATCCGAATTATGGTAAGCCCTGAAGAAGTGAAGGATGATAAGTTGACCATCTTAGCTCATGACATTCGTGAGAAGATCGAGTCTAACTTGGAATATCCTGGTAATATCAAGGTGAACGTTATTCGTGAATTGCGTGCCGTTGATTATGCAAAATAAAGCTTGCTAAAATATGAAAAGATAGTCAGCAAAGACGACAAGGTCTTGGTTGACTATTTTTTATTTTGTTCCATGATGAAAAAAGAAAATCATTATTTCGTCTAGAAGGGGTTAGGAGCCTTGTCTCTAGGAAAAATCTGTTGAAAAATCTTTCTATTTTTGTTACACTAGATAGAAAGATAGCGAAGGAGACAAAATGGCGGATCGAGGATTATTAATCGTTTTCTCAGGGCCCTCAGGTGTTGGGAAGGGGACGGTTAGACGCGAGATTTTTGAAAGCTCAGACAATCAATTTCAATACTCAGTATCGATGACAACACGTGCACAACGCCCTGGTGAAGTGGACGGAGTAGACTATTTCTTCCGTACACGTGAAGAATTTGAGGAGTTGATTCGTCAAGGTCAAATGCTCGAATATGCTGAATATGTAGGTAATTATTATGGGACTCCCTTGACCTATGTGAACGAGACCCTCGATAAGGGGATCGATGTCTTCCTTGAAATCGAAGTGCAGGGTGCTTTGCAGGTGAAGAAAAAGGTACCAGATGCCGTCTTCATTTTCTTGACTCCTCCCGATTTGGATGAGTTGCAAGATCGTTTGGTTGGACGTGGCACGGATAGTGCGGAAGTGATTGCCCAACGGATCGAAAAGGCCAAAGAAGAGATTGCCTTGATGCGTGAGTATGACTATGCCATTGTCAATGACCAAGTGCCTCTGGCTGCGGAACGTGTCAAACGTGTGATTGAGGCGGAACATTTCCGTGTTGATCGGGTGATTGGTCACTACCAAGAAATGCTTCCCAAAGCCACTCAAGTGGTACGATAATTTAGAATAGGAATTAGGTAAAAAGATTATGATGTTAAAACCATCCATTGATACATTGTTGGATAAAGTACCGTCAAAATACTCTTTGGTTATTCTTGAAGCCAAACGAGCTCATGAGTTAGAGAGTGGTGCAACTCCCACTCAAGAATTTCAATCCGTAAAATCTACCTTGCGTGCCTTGGAAGAGATTGAATCAGGAAATGTGGTGATTCACCCAGATCCAGAAGCCAAGCGCGAAGCGGTTCGTCGTCGAATCGAAGCAGAACGCTTGCGTAAAGAAGAAGAAGAGCGTAAAATTAAAGAACAAATCGCAAAAGAAAAAGAAGATGGGGAAAAAATTTAAGGTTGGGTTCGCTCAATCTTATTTTTTGCTATTTAGCACTAGGGCAGGAAGGAGGTGGAAACATGCTTGCACAAGTCATCGTTGATGTTCCCTTGATGCAAACGGATAAACCCTATAGTTACCAAGTACCGGAAGAGTTTTCTCCATTCTTGGAAAAAGGAATGCGGGTGCATGTTCCGTTTGGAAAGGGGAATCGGCTCATTCAAGGAATTGTGGTTGGCTTAGAGGAAACCACTCTAGCAGCTCAAGACCAAGAATTAAAAAGTATTGTGGAAGTCTTAGACTACCAACCAGTTCTAGGCGAGGAGCAATTTTGGCTAGCAGATCAATTGCGAAAGACAGTTTTTGCCTACAAAATTACCCTCTTGAAAGCCATGCTACCGAGTGTTTTAAATTCTTCCTATGATAAAATTCTCCATCCGACAGAACGATTATCGGCAGAAGATCGAGAGGATATTTTTGGAACAGCGACTAGCTTGGCTTTTTCTTCTTTAGATATTGAAGCCCAAGCACGGATGATGCGACTGACTCGTAAGGGAGAGTTGGAAGTAGAATACCAAGCGGTGGATCGTAAACATATCAAAACAGAAAAATGGTATCGGGTAAATCATCTCTTACTTGAAAACTTGGACATCGCCAAAAATGCCAAAAAACGCTTGGCCTTGCGAGACTTTGTCCAAGGGCAGGAAGAGGAAGCGCCTTTAAGTAATTTGTTGGCAGAATTCTCTCGTCCAGTGGTGAATTATTTCATCGATCAAGGTGCCTTGCTTGTGTTTGAAAAGGAAGTCAATCGTGCTGCAGCCTACTTTAAGGACAAGGAGTCGACGGAGGCCTTGATTTTAAATGCTGAACAAGAAGGAGCAGTTCAAGCGGTAACGAGCAAAATTGGCCAAGCTTCCAAACCCTTTTTGTTAGAAGGAGTGACAGGAAGTGGGAAGACAGAAGTGTACCTTCAAATCATTCAAGAGGTGCTAGAAAAGGGAAAAACAGCTATTATGCTGGTTCCTGAGATTTCCTTGACGCCTCAAGTGACGGATCGCTTCATTTCTCGCTTTGGGGATCGGGTAGCCATCCTCCATTCGGGTCTATCAAACGGTGAAAAATACGATGAGTGGAGACGAGTAGAACGAGGTGAGGCCCAAGTAGTCGTTGGAGCTCGGTCTGCTATCTTTGCTCCTCTTAAGAATTTAGGAGCTATCATTATTGACGAAGAGCATGAGGCTACGTATAAACAAGATAGCAATCCTCGTTATCATGCGCGTGAGGTTGCCCTGCTTCGGTCTCAGTACCACCAGGCTGTTTTGGTCTTGGGATCAGCAACTCCTAGTCTAGAAACACGGGCCCGTGCAGGAAAAGGGGTCTATGAATTTCTTCAACTGACCCAACGGGCTAATCCGCTTGCCCGCATTCCAGAGGTAGAAGTGATCGATTTTAGGGACTATATTGGCCAGCAAGAATCCGGAACCTATACACCTAAGTTGCTTGATGCGATTGCAGAACGATTGCAACGAAAAGAGCAAGTCGTCCTCATGCTCAATCGCCGGGGTTATTCCAGTTTTGTCATGTGTCGCGAGTGTGGTCAGGTAGATACCTGTCCAAATTGTGATATCTCCTTGACCCTCCATATGGACACCAAGACCATGGATTGCCACTATTGCAACTACCGTAAGCCAATCCCAACAGTCTGTCCTAATTGCCAAAGTCGATCCATTCGCTATTATGGGACGGGGACCCAGAAGGCCTACGATGAGCTACAAGAAATTTTCCCTGAAGCCCGCATTTTGCGGATGGATGTCGATACCACTCGGAAAAAAGGGAGTCACGAAGCTTTGTTGGACCAGTTTGGTCAAGGACAAGCCGACATTTTACTGGGGACCCAGATGATCGCCAAAGGTTTGGATTTCCCCAATGTAACGCTAGTCGGTGTCCTCAATGCTGATACAGCCCTAAATTTGCCTGATTTTCGCTCGTCAGAGCGGACCTTTCAACTCTTAACCCAGGTGGCAGGACGGGCTGGTCGTGCGGATAAAGAAGGACAGGTTCTGATCCAGACCTATAATCCTCATCATTATGCCATTGAATATGCGAAACGCCAAGATTACGAAGGTTTTTATGCCTATGAAATGAAGGTCCGCCACCAATTGGGCTATCCACCTTATTACTACACTGTAGGTTTGACCCTTTCTCACAAACAAGAAGAGGTTGTGGTTAAAAATGCTTATCAGGTGATGGACCTGTTGAAAGCAGGTCTATCAGACCAAGTCCAAATCTTGGGACCAACGCCAAAACCGATTGCTCGTACGCATAATTTATTCCATTATCAGATCCTGCTGAAGTACCGGTTTGAAGACCAGTTACCACAAGTCTTAAATCAGATTTTGGACTATACTCAAGAGCGGGAAAATCAAGATCTTCGGGTCAGCATTGACAATGAACCGCAAAGTTTTATGTAGAAGGAGAAAAAATGACAAAAATACTATTTATGGGAACGCCTGATTTCTCGGCTACAGTTTTAAAAGGCTTGATTTCTGACGAACGCTATGAGATTCTAGCCGTTGTGACTCAACCAGATCGGGCAGTTGGTCGGAAAAAAGAAATTCGGATGACGCCGGTAAAAGAAGTGGCTTTAGAAGCAGGCTTACCAGTCTACCAGCCGGAAAAACTATCTGGAAGCCAGGAGTTAGAAGATTTATTAGCTTTGGGGGCAGATGGGATCGTCACAGCAGCCTTTGGACAATTCTTGCCGAGTCGTTTGTTAGAGGCGATGAAGTTTGCTGTCAACGTGCATGCTTCTCTTCTTCCAAAATACCGTGGTGGAGCTCCTATCCATTATGCCATCATGAATGGGGATAAGGAAGCTGGTGTGACCATCATGGAAATGGTCAAAGAGATGGATGCCGGAGATATGATTTCCTCTCGCGCCATCCCTATTTTAGAAGAGGACAATGTGGGAACCATGTTTGAGAAGTTGGCTCTTGTCGGTCGGGATCTTCTCTTAGAAACCTTACCACCTTACCTTGCGGGAGAACTCAAACCACAAGCTCAGGATCCCAAACAAGTAACCTTCTCTCCCAATATCAAACCGGAAGAAGAACGCCTGGATTGGACGCGGACCAACCGTGAACTCTTTAACCAAGTTCGAGGCATGTATCCTTGGCCAGTTGCCCATACCTTATGGAAGGGGGAACGCTTCAAGGTTTACCAAGCAAAACCATGTGAAGGACAAGGAGAACCAGGAGAAATTTTGGCTCTCCATAAAAATGAAATCATTGTTGCGACGGGTGAGGGAGCCCTGGCCTTGACCCTGGTTCAGCCAGCTGGCAAACCTAAAATGGCTGTTGGAGATTTCTTAAATGGCTTAGGGCGACAATTGCAAGTAGGTGATCAATTTGGTAAATAAGCTACAGACTGCACGTGGATTGGCCCTCTCTACCCTAGGAGAGATTTTCCAGGACGGTGCTTTTTCAAATATCGCCCTCAAAAAAGCTCTGGGAAAGTCAACTTTGTCAGAAGTGGATAAAAGTCTGGTGACTGAAATTGTCTATGGGACGGTTTCGCGTAAACTAACCTTGGAATGGTATCTATCGCACTTTGTCGCTGATCGAGACCAGGTAGACCCATGGATTTATCATCTTTTATTGATGAGCCTTTATCAGTTCGTCTATCTTGAGAAGATTCCTCCCCATGCTGTTGTCCATGAAGCAGTAGAGCTTGCCAAGCAACGGAAGAAGGGGAGCGAAAAATATGTCAATGCTCTCTTACGGAAAATGCTACGAGAGGGGCTTCCGTCGATTGACCAGATTAAACGAGTCAACAAACGACTTTCGATCCGTTATTCACTACCGGTTTGGTTGGTGAAAAAGTTGCTTGATGAGTATGGGAAAAAGCGGGCAATCGCTATTTTTGAAAGTCTCTATGTTCGCAACAAGGCCAGTGTTCGAGTTGTTGACCTTGACCAAAAAGAAGACATCAAGGAACAGTTGCAGGCTTCGGATTCCTTATTGGCCTCAACAGCTCTTGTAAAGGAAAACGGCTATTTTGCGGGCTCTGATTACTTCAAACAAGGAAAGATAACCATCCAAGATGAGACCAGTCAATTGGTGGCACCTGCTTTGGAAATTCAACCTACGGATCAGGTGCTGGATGCCTGTGCAGCTCCTGGTGGCAAGACCACTCATCTAGCTTCTTATCTAGTCGATGGGAAGATTACAGCTTTGGACTTGTACGATCATAAGCTCCAATTAATTCAGGAAAACGCGGAGCGTCTTGGAGTAGCAGATAAAATCCAGACAAAAAAACTGGATGCCAGCAAGGTATTTGAAGCTTTTGGGGCGGATGCCTTCGATAAAATCTTGGTAGATGCCCCTTGCTCTGGGATTGGTTTGATCCGCCGAAAGCCAGACATCAAGTATAATAAAGATAATGCTGACTTTGCGTCTCTGCAGGCGATTCAATTGGAAATATTGGATGGAGTTTGTCAAAGTGTACGGAAAGATGGTATAATAGTCTACAGTACATGCACAATTATAGGAGAAGAGAATTTTGATGTGGTTCACCAGTTTTTAGAAACCCATCCAAATTTTGAACTCGTGCCATTAGATCATGAACGAAAAGATATTCTGAAAGATGGTTGTATGTTAATTACACCAGAATTGTATGGAAGCGATGGTTTCTTTATTAGTCGTTTTCGAAGAATATCGTAATCTCAGGAGGATACGGACAGTATGGAAATTTCTATCTTAACCGATGTAGGTCAAAGACGGACAAATAACCAAGACTATGCAAATCAATATAAAAACAAAGCGGGAAAATCCATGATTTTTCTAGCTGATGGGATGGGGGGACATCGTGCTGGCAATATTGCTAGCGAGATGGCTGTTACAGATCTTGGCGCTGCTTGGGTAGCGACTGAAATCAGCACCATTAACGAAGTAAGAGAGTGGTTTGCAGAGAATTTGGAAAAAGAAAACCAGCAGATCCATCGCATTGGTCAAGATGAAGAACATAAAGGAATGGGAACAACGCTGGAAGCTCTTGCCATTATCGATGACCAAGTCTTATTTGCGCATGTAGGAGATTCCCGAATTGGACTCGTGCGTAATGGGGAATACCATCAATTGACCAATGACCATTCTTTAGTAAATGCCTTGCTCAAAGCTGGACAAATTACGGAAGAAGAGGCAGCTCATCATCCACAACGCAATATCATCACCCAATCTATTGGACAAAAGGATGAATTACAACCGGACTTTGGTATGCTTACGGTTGAAGCGGGAGATTTCATTGTTATCAATAGTGATGGATTAACCAATATGATCTCTGGTGATGAAATCCGTGATATCCTTGTCAGCGATTTATCGGTTGAAGAAAAGGCAAAAACCTTGGTTCGCTTTGCGAATAATGCTGGTGGTTTGGACAATATTACAGTTGTACTGATTCACTTTGCTGAGGAGGATATGGCATGATTCAAATCGGCAAAATTTTTGCCGGACGATATAAGATAATCCGCCAAATCGGGCGTGGAGGGATGGCAGATGTCTATCTCGCTCGGGATTTAATCTTAGATGGTGAAGAAGTTGCAGTTAAAGTACTGAGGACCAATTACCAAACAGATCCAATTGCAGTTGCTCGCTTCCAACGAGAGGCTAAAGCGATGGCAGATTTGGATCATCCAAATATCGTTCGGATCACGGATATCGGTGAAGAGGAAGGCCAACAATACTTGGCGATGGAATATGTCGCTGGCTTAGACTTGAAACGTTATATCAAGGAAAATGCTCCTCTTTCAAATGAAGAAGCCGTTCGCTTGATGGGGCAAATTCTTCTTGCTATGCGCTTGGCGCACACGCAAGGGATTATTCACCGTGACTTAAAGCCTCAAAACGTTCTTTTAACACCAGATGGAAATGCCAAGGTCTCTGACTTTGGGATTGCGGTAGCCTTTGCAGAAACGAGTCTCACTCAGACAAACTCTATGTTGGGATCGGTTCATTATTTGTCTCCTGAACAAGCTAGAGGATCGAAAGCTTCTGTTCAAAGCGATATTTATGCAATGGGGATTATATTCTACGAAATGCTGACGGGACATATCCCTTATGATGGGGATAGTGCAGTGACGATCGCGCTACAACATTTCCAAAAACCACTTCCGTCCATCATCGAAGAGAATAAAAATGTTCCACAGGCCTTGGAAAATGTGGTTATTAAAGCAACAGCAAAGAAACTATCCGATCGCTATAAGTCGGTAGCTGAAATGTATGTTGACCTCTCTAGTTGCTTATCTTATGAGCGTCGTAACGAGAAAAAATTGGTCTTTGATGATGCTTCAAAAGCAGATACCAAAACCCTACCAAAGGTAAACGTGGTTCCAAAACCAACGCCACTTCCAACATCAGATGTTCGTCCGGTTGTTCATGAGGACCTACCAGGGGCTTCAGAGGATAGAACGGTTCCAGTTTCTCCAAAAAATAAGCCACGTCGTCGTTTGAGGACACGCTACAAAGTCTTGTTTGTTGCTTTAGCTTTGGTACTAGCTGCCTTTGCCTTTCTTCTTTATATGAGTCCAGCCAACAAAACAGTTCCGGATGTATCTGGAAAAACTGTTGCAGAAGCTCGTGCTATCATTGAAGATCAGGATCTTCAAGTTGGAGACGAAAAAGAAGAATACAGTGATTCTGTACTTGAAGGCTATGTGATTCGTACCAATCCAAATGCAGGAGCTCAGAAAAAAGAAAACAGCAAGGTTGATTTGGTTGTCTCGAAAGGACCAAGCACCTTTGATATGCCAGACTATACTGGTATGTCTAGAGAAAATGCAGAAAATGATCTGAAAACCAACTATAAGCTTTCTAGCAAACTCATTTCGATTGAAGAAGTCGAGACCAATGAAGTAGAACCAGGAATCGTTATTGAGCAATCTCCTGTCGCTGGTCAAAAATATGATTTGACTTCTAATACGAAGGTTGTTCTGAAAGTATCTAAGGAAAGTAATTCTATCGATTTACCAAGTTATGTCGGTTCTGATTATGAGTTTGCTGTCTCTAATCTCGTTGAAATCTACGGGGTGAAGGAAGCAAATATTGAACGGAAGACCACATCGCATCTTCCAGCTGGAGTAGAAGTCTTACCAGGTCAAATTGTGAGTCAGACTCCGGAAGCTCAATCAAGCATCGATATTAAGAAGACTCGCATTGTCTTGACCGTGTACGAACCGAAGACGGAACCATCAAGTAGTACGAAAGCTTCAAGCAGTTCATCAGAAGGTTCAACCTCTACAACAGTGGAATCACATTCCAATACGGAATCCTCAGCTACCACTGAACCAGAACCTTAACGTGATGATCATATAAAACCAGACCAAATTGGTCTGGTTTTTTTAGTACAGAGAGAGTTGGGATGAATCCTTCTAGAGGCGGAAGCGAATCCCTTGGAATTTTGATAAAATAGAATGGAGAGGTTCAATTATGTGGAAGATTCAATTGTTTGTGTTTGTGGAAGCTTTGTTACTCACCATGGCTGCAATCACTATTTTAGCGGGAAATATATCTCGTATTGTCCTAATCGTGGTTCTTTGCTTACTTCTATTGTATTATTACATCGGAAAACAGCGGAGTAATTTTCTTTTAGTGGCATCCAGCATCCTGCTGTTTTTTATTGTCATGCTAAATCCCTATGTCATCGCTGCGCTTTTGTTTGCCGTAGTCTATGCCATGATAGTGGCTTATCCTTATTTTTACCGTGAAAACGAAGAAGTGAAGATAGATTATGAGGAAGATGTAGAAATCCGACAAGAGAAAACGCCTTGGATTGGAGATCTGCATCATTTTTCAAAGGTAAACTGCCATTTTCGTGATTTAACGATTATACGTTTAGTCGGGAAGGATACGATTCACTTAGACGAAGTGATTGTGGTAAATCATGACAATGTCATAATCATGAGAAAGATGTTTGGCAATACTAAAATTATTTTGCCAGTGGATGTGGAGCTTAGCTTGCAAGTGAATACCTTATATGGAGAATTACGCCTCTTCTCTCAAAAACCTAGGAAATTGAGAAATGAGACAGTTAGCATGGAGACGCCAAATTATCGAAGTTCCCATCGGACAGTGAAGCTTGTTGTAGCAGGAATCGTTGGAGATGTGGAGGTGGTTAGAGGATGAAACGAACAGACTATCTTTTAATCTTCCTTTATACGGTCTTGATTCTAGCTGTTATTATCCATTCTATCTTTGGTCTCTTCGACTTTCAGTGGACTTATCTATTGGAAGATTTATCAAAGCTTCGTGCATTTCTGTTTATTGGCTTTGGATTGACGGTTGCTCTCACTATCTTGATGATTTTATTGATTAAATTGATTCAATTTACAATTATGAACACCGTCCAAAAAAACTTAAGAAGCTTGCTCGAAGGCAAGAAGCTAAAACTTGGAGAAAACAAAGAGATTAATGAAGAATTTCAGCGCTTGGATCGGAAGCTCAAACGCCTGACAGAAAATTTGCAACGAACAGAAAATCGAGTCATGCAAAATGAAGAAGAGATTGTGGAAAGAGAACGCAGGCGAATTGCACGAGATCTCCATGATACGGTGAGTCAAGAATTATTTGCAGCCAACATGATCTTGTCCGGTGTAGCCAACCAGGATCAAGTTCTTCAACTTCCTAAAGTAGGGCAACAGTTGAAGGGAGTTACAGAGATTCTAAATACCGCTCAAAATGATTTGCGAATTTTGCTACTGCATTTACGGCCGACAGAATTGGAAGGTCGGAACCTAGTAGAAGGTCTGCAGGTGATTTTTAGAGAACTACAAGAAAAGAGCAATTTAGAAGTTCATTTTGAACACGATGTTCAAAAATTACCTAAAGCCATTGAAGAGCATATTTTCCGGATTGTGCAAGAAGTGGTTAGCAATACATTGAAACATGCTCATGCCAAGCGATTAGATGTTTATCTTTTGCAAGCAGAACAATCCCTCCATCTCAAGATAGCAGATGACGGAGTAGGCTTTGATCCAGAATCGCTGGGTGAACTAAGTTACGGTATGAAAAATATTCAAGATCGAGTGGATGACATGGCAGGAAGAATTAAAATTTTGGCCAGTCCCAAAAAAGGAGTGGCCATTGATATCAAAGTGCCATTAGTAGAAGGAGAAAATGATGAAATTATTACTAGTAGATGATCATGAGATGGTCCGATTAGGATTAAAAAGTTATTTAAGTATGCAAGAGGGGATTGACCAAGTCCTAGAGGCTAGTGATGGTCAAGAGGGTGTCGAGTTAGCCTTACAAGAACGACCAGACGTCATTATTATGGATATTGTCATGCCCCATATGAGCGGGATTGAAGCGACGCTCGCCATCTTAAAGGAATGGCCAGATGCAAAAATATTAATCCTAACGTCCTATCTGGACAATGAAAAAATTTACCCTGTCTTGGATGCGGGAGCTAAAGGCTATATGCTCAAAACTTCCAGTGCAGAGGAAATTCTTCGTGCAATCTACAAGGTGGAGCAGGGAGAGTTGGCGATTGAGACAGAAGTCAGCCAAAAAGTAGAGTATCGAAAAAATCACGTGGAACTCCATGATGACCTGACCGCGCGTGAACGAGATATCTTGGCTTTACTAACCAAGGGGTACGAAAATCAACGGATAGCTGATGAATTATTCATTTCATTAAAAACAGTCAAGACCCATGTGTCGAATATATTGTCAAAATTAGAAGTGAGCGATCGTACCCAAGCAGTAGTTTATGCCTTCCAACATCACTTGGTCTCTCAGGAAGATTTTTAGTCAAAAACATGCTATAATAGACAGCATACTAAATGGAGACCAACATGGATGCAAAAACACGCTACAAAGCGAAAAAGATTAAAATAGTATTTTTTGATATTGACGATACCTTACGAAATGTTGAGACAGGCTATGTTCCAGCTTCGATCACCAGAGTATTCTCTCAATTACGAGAAAAAGGAATTTACACAGCTATTGCTAGTGGACGAGGGATTTTTGGAGTGCCAGAAGAAATCAAGGCTCTCCAACCGGACTTCTATGTCACTTTGAATGGCTCCTACGTGATTGATCGTAAGGAAAATGTCATTTATGAAGAAAGGGTGCCAAATCCACTGGTTCAAGATTTTATTGCTTGGACCAAGCAAGTTGGAATTCATTATGGTTTGGTTGGGAGTCATCAAGCAGCCCTGTCTATTCGGACGGAAGAGATGAGCCAGGCTATTGATCCCATCTATCCAAATTTACCAGTGGATCCTGATTTTGCTACTAAGCATTCTATCTATCAAATGTGGACCTTCGAGACTGGTGAAGCATTCGATGCTCTCCCAGAGGATTTGGCACAAGAATTGCGTTTGGTTCGCTGGCATCCAATTTCATCTGATGTTGTCTTAAATCAGCAATCCAAAGCCCATGGTGTCTCAAAGGTAGTAGAAAAACTGGGGCTCAAACCAGAAAATGTCTTAACATTTGGGGATGGATTGAACGACATAGAATTATTTGACTATGCTGGTTTAGCGATTGCCATGGGAAATGCCCAGGAAGCATTAAAAGCTAAAGCAGATTATGTCACAAAAACTTTAGAAGAAGATGGCATTTTACATGCCTTAGAGGAGTTAAAAATGGTTGAAAAAGAATTGCATTTACCACAAACAAAAATGGATCAAGAAACAGGACCAATTGCGACGATTCATACCAACTATGGAGATCTGAAGATTCGTCTCTTCCCTGATCAAGCACCAAAAACCGTTGCGAACTTTATTGCGCTTGCGAAAGACGGCTATTACAACGGAGTGATTTTCCACCGCATCATTAAAGATTTCATGATCCAAGGTGGCGACCCAACTGGAACAGGTATGGGTGGGGAATCCATCTACGGAGAATCTTTTGAAGATGAATTCTCTGAAGAATTGTACAATATCCGTGGCGCGCTATCTATGGCCAATGCCGGACCAAATACCAATGGCAGTCAATTCTTCATTGTTCAAAACCAACACCTTCCATATTCTAAAAAGGAAATCGCCCGTGGTGGGTGGCCTGAAGCTATTGCAGAAATTTATGCAGAAGAAGGAGGAACTCCTCATTTGGACCGTCGTCACACAGTATTCGGTCAGTTGATGGACGAAGCTTCTTATCAAGTATTGGACACCATTGCAGCAGTCGAGACAGGTGCCATGGACAAACCCAAAGAAGATGTGGTGATGGAATTGATTGATATTGAGGGAGACGCATGAGAATCGGGGATAAACTGAAGGGTGTTGTGACAGGGTTGCAACCTTATGGAGCCTTTGTTGAACTAGAGACAGGGGTAACCGGTTTAATCCATATTTCTGAAATCCGCAGTGGGTATATTGACAACATTCATGATATTTTAAAAATTGGAGATGAAGTTACTACTCAGGTCATCGATATTGATGAATATTCAGGGAAGGCTAGTTTGTCCCTTCGAACCTTAGAAGCTGGGAATAGAAAGCACTTTCGTCATCATCGTTTTTCGAATGATCGCCATAAGATCGGTTTTACTCCTTTAGCTAAGCAATTACCTATTTGGATTAAAGAAAGCAAAGAATTTTTGAGTGATACTGGGCGGGGAAAATAAGAATTTGTTTCCGCAGATAGAAGAAAAAGAGGCTACATTGTAGCCTCTTTCTTATTCTTGTTCAAAATCGTAAAGAGTAGTCGAAAGGTAACGTTCCCCATTATCTGGTGCCAAGGCCAAGACTTTTTTACCAGCTCCAAGCTCTTTTGCGACTTCAATCGCTGCATAGATAGCGGCGGCAGATGAAATTCCAACTAAGAATCCTTCTTTTCCACCAATGTAGCGACCTAATTCTAAAGCTTGTTCAGAAGTGACACGGATTACGCTATCATAAGAATTGGTATCCAGAGTTTCTGGAATGAAACCTGCTGAAAGTCCTTGGATTTTGTGAGGTCCTGGTTTTTCGCCAGAAAGAATCGCTGATTCATCTGCTTCAACGGCATAGACTTGAACGGCTGGGTTGACTTTTTTCAAGGCATGAGAAACACCTGAAATAGTTCCACCTGTTCCAACACCACTGACGTAGGCATCCAATCCATTTGGCCCAAAAGCTTCTAAAATTTCTTGTCCTGTTGTTGCTTCATGGACTTCTGGGTTGGCGCTGTTGTTAAATTGGAGGGGAAGGAAACCGTTTCGTTCTGCAGCGATTTCTTCTGCTTTAGCGATAGCTCCTTTCATTCCTTCACTACCTGGAGTTAAGACCAGTTCAGCTCCATAAGCTTGAATGATTTTCCGACGTTCAACACTCATGGTTTCAGGCATGACGATGACGACTTTATACCCTTTGGCAGCCCCAACCCATGATAAACCAATTCCTGTATTTCCGCTGGTTGCTTCAACGATAGTAGAACCAGGTTGAAGCAGACCATCTCGTTCTGCTTTTTCAATCATGCTAAGAGCAATCCGGTCTTTGACAGATGAACCTGGGTTGAAGGCTTCTAGTTTAACATAGACATCAGCAGCCCCTTCAGGTACCAAGTGGTTCAATTTTACAATAGGTGTTTTTCCGATTAATTCTGTAATATTTTCATAGATTGGCATACGATATACACTCCTTTGTTAGTGTATCCAGTATACCGCCAGTAATCCGGTTTGTAAAATATAAAAAAGCTATCGATGTGATAGCCTTTTTTTATAACTGGATAGGAACTTCCACTTCCTTTAGCCCCTGATCACTAATCTCAACTTTTCCATGGTAAAAATCAATCAGGTCTGCAATCACATCTTCTTTTTGCTCTTTATCTACATAAATCAGACTAAAGACAGCATCGGTGAAGTCTGTCTGAAATTCTGCTAATTGGTGAGCGGATAGAAAGTTCACAAACTCTTGGTATTGGGGATAAGTCAAGGTAATCCCTAACCCAACTTGCTCCTTGATTTCAACGAGACCGATTTCTTTCACAGCCTGAGCGACGCTACCTGCATAAGCACGGATCAGACCGCCTGCGCCTAGCTTGATCCCACCAAAATAACGAGTGACAACGCAGCAGACATTGGTCAACTCATGATTTTCTAGCACACCTAGCATGGGAACGCCGGCAGTCCCACTCGGTTCTCCGTCGTCGCTGGTCCGTTTGATCTCAAACTGTTGGCCTATGACAAATGCGGAGCAATTGTGAGTTGCCTTGTAATGTTCTTTCTTGACAGCAGCTATAAAGTCGCGAGCTTCCTCTTCAGTATAGACCCGTTTAACATGGCAAAGAAAGCGAGATTTTTTAATTTCTTCTTGGACGAGGCCGTCCTCTTTAAATGTCTTGTATTCCATACACTTATTTTACAAAAAAACTCGCAAAACTGCGACTTTTTACGAATATATAAGTATGAAAGTTGAAGATTGTTATGGAAGGTTGTTCACCCAAGAACAACTAGAGGTGGAACTGCTTGGACAAGCCCAAGAACTGCCAGCTATGGTAGAGGAAAAGACGGGCTTGTTTTGTAATCGGTGTGGGACTAAGATTGATAAAAGCAAATGGAAACTACAGATAGGAAGCTACTATTGTAGAGCCTGCATTCAATTAGGAAGAGTTAGGAGCGACCAAGTACTCTATTACTTTCTCCAGCAAGCCTTTCCGCAGGAAGAAGTCCTAAGATGGCAGGGGAGCTTGACGCCATTTCAAAGTCGGGTTTCTCAAGAGTTGGTTCAATCCTTAACAGATAGAAAGCCTATGATGGTACACGCAGTTACAGGAGCAGGTAAAACGGAAATGATGTACCAAGTGGTGGCGGAAGTGATAAAAAAGGGGAGATGTGTTTGCATTGCTACACCAAGGATTGACGTGTGTATTGAATTATATAAGCGAATGACAAAGGACTTTTCCTGCCCCATCACGTTGTTGCACGGTGATTCAGAAGCTTATTTCCGAACGCCTCTCGTCATATCCACCACACATCAACTACTAAAATTTTATCAAGCTTTTGACCTCCTCATCATCGATGAAGTCGATGCCTTTCCTTTTGTTGATAACCCTGTTCTCTACCATGCCGTTTCAAATGCCGTAACCAAGAATGGAAAGCTCATCTATTTGACAGCTACCTCAACAAAAGAGTTAGATAAAAAGGTCAAAAAACAGGAAATAAACCGCGTTAGCCTACCCAGACGCTTTCACGGAAACCCTCTAGTAATTCCTAGAAAAGTATGGCTAAAAGATCTACGAAAGAAAGTAGAAAAGAAGCAAGTACCAGGGAAGTTACTCAGACTAATAAAGGAGCAACGAAAAACAAGCTTTCCACTGATCTTATTTGTATCAGAGATTGAATTAGGAGAAAAGCTCCTTAACCTCTTAAGACAGAACTTCAAGGATGAAATCATCGAACTGGTGACCTCTAAAACAGAAAATAGGTTAGAACTGGTAGAAAAATTTCGCAACCAAGAAATTACAATCCTTGTTTCAACGACAATCCTGGAAAGGGGAGTTACCTTCCCTAAAGTAGATGTGTTTGTGATTGAGGCCAATCATCGGCTGTTCACTAAGAGCACCCTGGTTCAAATCGCTGGTCGTGTAGGAAGAAGTATGGAAAGACCCACAGGCGAATTACTTTTTCTAGCAGAAGGAACCAGCCAAGAAATGACACAAGCCATTAAAGAAATAAAAGAAATGAATCGGGAGGCAGGATTTTGAGTAACTGTCTGTTATGTGATCAAGAGCTATTCAAACAAGAATCCTTAAGGGATCTCATCCTAATGAAAAAAGAGAATCTCACAATGTGTGACAACTGTAAAAATAAGTTCGAACCAGTTAGTGAAGCTAGTTGCAAGACTTGTTGTAAAAAAAGTTCAGAGACTTCTTGTGAAGATTGCCAAGAGTGGGAACGAAAAGGGAAAAGTGTAAACCATAAAGCACTCTACTACTATAATGAAGAAATGAAGGAATACTTTCAGAAATACAAATTTCAGGGGGATCAACTGTTAGCTGGACTATTTGCTGAAGAAGTAAAGGCAGCGCTAAAAAAGTATAAAGGGTATACCATTGTTCCAATACCTTTAAGCGATAAGAGAAATGAGAAGAGAGGATTTAATCAGGTAACAGCCATCTTAGAAGCTGCAGGAATCCCTTATCAAGACCTATTAATAAAAAAGGATACAAAAGCCCAATCACAGAAAAATAAAAAAGAAAGATTAAAAACAGAACAAGCCTTTGAACGAAAAGAGCTTAAAAATAAAAGCTGGCCGGAGAAAATAATGATAATCGATGATATCTACACAACAGGGGCAACAATAGAGAGAGCTAAAGAAATGTTACATGTAAACGGGGTGAAAGAAATAAGATCTTTTTCATTAGCAAGATAGAATAATCAAAAATATATTTGCAAAAATAAAATGAAAGCGTTATAATGTAGATATAAAAAGAAAAACGTTTAGAAAGAAGGTACTTATATGATTAAATATAGTATCCGTGGTGAAAACCTAGAAGTAACAGAAGCCATTCACGACTATGTCGTTTCTAAACTCGAAAAAATTGAAAAATATTTTCAAGCAGAGCAAGAATTGGATGCACGTGTAAACCTAAAAGTTTATCGTGAAAAAACTGCAAAAGTTGAAGTCACGATTCCACTGGGTTCTATTACGCTGCGTGCAGAAGATGTTTCTCAAGATATGTATGGATCTATTGACTTGGTAGTTGACAAGATTGAACGTCAAATTCGTAAGAATAAAACAAAGATTGAAAAGAAAAATCGTAGTAAATCTGCAACTAGCAAAATCTTTACAGAAGCTTTAGTAGAAGAAAGTGTTGCATTGGAAAAAGTTGTCCGTACAAAAACGATTGACATTGAACCAATGGAATTAGATGAAGCGATTCTTCAAATGGAACTATTGGGACATGACTTCTTCATCTACAAGGATGTGGAAGACAATACAACTAACGTTATTTACCGTCGCGAAGATGGAGATATTGGACTTCTTGAAGTTAAAGACAAATAAGTTAACACAGTCAGAAAGCTCCTGTAGAATATACAGGAGCTTTCTATATATATAGGAAATAAATAGTCGCAAATCAAAAAAATAACAAAAAAAATAAAAAAATAGAAAAAAGTTATTGACAAGGAGAAGAGGTCGTGATATACTAATATAGTTGTCGCGCGAGAGCGACAAAGACCTTTGAAAACTGAACAAGACGAACCAATGTGCAGGGCACTATAACGGAAGTTATAGTAACTGAACAATGAAAAAAACAATAAATCTGTCAGTGACAGAATGAGTTTAGACAAACAATTATTTTAATGAGAGTTTGATCCTGGCTCAGGATGAACGCTGGCGGCGTGCCTAATACATGCAAGTAGAACGCTGAAGGAAGGAGCTTGCTCTTTCCAGATGAGTTGCGAACGGGTGAGTAACGCGTAGGTAACCTGCCTGGTAGCGGGGGATAACTATTGGAAACGATAGCTAATACCGCATAACAACAGATGTTGCATGACAGCTGTTTGAAAGGGGCAATTGCTCCACTACCAGATGGACCTGCGTTGTATTAGCTAGTTGGTGAGGTAACGGCTTACCAAGGCGACGATACATAGCCGACCTGAGAGGGTGATCGGCCACACTGGGACTGAGACACGGCCCAGACTCCTACGGGAGGCAGCAGTAGGGAATCTTCGGCAATGGACGAAAGTCTGACCGAGCAACGCCGCGTGAGTGAAGAAGGTTTTCGGATCGTAAAGCTCTGTTGTAAGAGAAGAACGAGTGTGAGAGTGGAAAGTTCACACTGTGACGGTATCTTACCAGAAAGGGACGGCTAACTACGTGCCAGCAGCCGCGGTAATACGTAGGTCCCGAGCGTTATCCGGATTTATTGGGCGTAAAGCGAGCGCAGGCGGTTAGATAAGTCTGAAGTTAAAGGCTGTGGCTTAACCATAGTACGCTTTGGAAACTGTTTAACTTGAGTGCAGAAGGGGAGAGTGGAATTCCATGTGTAGCGGTGAAATGCGTAGATATATGGAGGAACACCGGTGGCGAAAGCGGCTCTCTGGTCTGTAACTGACGCTGAGGCTCGAAAGCGTGGGGAGCAAACAGGATTAGATACCCTGGTAGTCCACGCCGTAAACGATGAGTGCTAGGTGTTGGGTCCTTTCCGGGACTCAGTGCCGCAGCTAACGCATTAAGCACTCCGCCTGGGGAGTACGACCGCAAGGTTGAAACTCAAAGGAATTGACGGGGGCCCGCACAAGCGGTGGAGCATGTGGTTTAATTCGAAGCAACGCGAAGAACCTTACCAGGTCTTGACATCCCTCTGACCGCTCTAGAGATAGAGTTTTCCTTCGGGACAGAGGTGACAGGTGGTGCATGGTTGTCGTCAGCTCGTGTCGTGAGATGTTGGGTTAAGTCCCGCAACGAGCGCAACCCCTATTGTTAGTTGCCATCATTTAGTTGGGCACTCTAGCGAGACTGCCGGTAATAAACCGGAGGAAGGTGGGGATGACGTCAAATCATCATGCCCCTTATGACCTGGGCTACACACGTGCTACAATGGCTGGTACAACGAGTCGCAAGTCGGTGACGGCAAGCTAATCTCTTAAAGCCAGTCTCAGTTCGGATTGTAGGCTGCAACTCGCCTACATGAAGTCGGAATCGCTAGTAATCGCGGATCAGCACGCCGCGGTGAATACGTTCCCGGGCCTTGTACACACCGCCCGTCACACCACGAGAGTTTGTAACACCCGAAGTCGGTGAGGTAACCTTTTAGGAGCCAGCCGCCTAAGGTGGGATAGATGATTGGGGTGAAGTCGTAACAAGGTAGCCGTATCGGAAGGTGCGGCTGGATCACCTCCTTTCTAAGGATAAGGAAACCTGCACGTTCGTCTTGTTTAGTTTTGAGAGGTCTTGTGGGGCCTTAGCTCAGCTGGGAGAGCGCCTGCTTTGCACGCAGGAGGTCAGCGGTTCGATCCCGCTAGGCTCCATTGGTGAGAGATCACCAAGGATGAACATTGAAAATTGAATATCTATATCAAATAGTAACAAGAAAATAAACCGAAAACGCTGTGAATATTTAATGAGTTTTCTAATTTTTGAAAAAATTAGGTTAATAAGGTTAAGTTAATAAGGGCGCACGGTGGATGCCTTGGCACTAGGAGCCGAAGAAGGACGTGACAAACGACGAAATGCCTCGGGGAGCTGTAAGTAAGCGCCGATCCGGGGATGTCCGAATGGGGGAACCCAGCAGGTGATACCTGTTACCCATATCTGTTAAGGATATGAGGAGGAAGACGCAGTGAACTGAAACATCTAAGTAGCTGCAGGAAGAGAAAGCAAAAGCGATTGCCTTAGTAGCGGCGAGCGAAACGGCAGGAGGGCAAACCGAAGAGTTTACTCTTCGGGGTTGTAGGACTGCAATGTGGACATAAAGATTATAGAAGAACTACCTGGGAAGGTAGGCCAAAGAGAGTAACAGCCTCGTATTTAAAATAGTCTTTATACCTAGCAGTATCCTGAGTACGGCGAGACACGTGGAATCTCGTCGGAATCTGGGAGGACCATCTCCCAACCCTAAATACTCCCTAGTGACCGATAGTGAACCAGTACCGTGAGGGAAAGGTGAAAAGCACCCCGGGAGGGGAGTGAAATAGAACCTGAAACCGTGTGCCTACAACAAGTTCGAGCCCGTTAATGGGTGAGAGCGTGCCTTTTGTAGAATGAACCGGCGAGTTACGATATGATGCGAGGTTAAGTTGAAGAGACGGAGCCGTAGGGAAACCGAGTCTGAATAGGGCGCTTTAGTATTATGTCGTAGACCCGAAACCATGTGACCTACCCATGAGCAGGTTGAAGGTGCGGTAAAACGCACTGGAGGACCGAACCAGGGCACGTTGAAAAGTGCTTGGATGACTTGTGGGTAGCGGAGAAATTCCAAACGAACTTGGAGATAGCTGGTTCTCTCCGAAATAGCTTTAGGGCTAGCGTCGACATAAAGATTCTTGGAGGTAGAGCACTGTTTGGGTGAGGGGTCCATCCCGGATTACCAATCTCAGATAAACTCCGAATGCCAATGAATTATGGTCGGCAGTCAGACTGCGAGTGCTAAGATCCGTAGTCGAAAGGGAAACAGCCCAGACCACCAGCTAAGGTCCCAAAATAATTGTTAAGTGGAAAAGGATGTGGGGTTGCACAGACAACTAGGATGTTAGCTTAGAAGCAGCTATTCATTCAAAGAGTGCGTAATAGCTCACTAGTCGAGTGACCCTGCGCCGAAAATGTACCGGGGCTAAAACAATTTACCGAAGCTGTGGATACCTTTAATGGTATGGTAGGAGAGCGTTCTATGTGTGAAGAAGGTATACCGTGAGGAGTGCTGGAACGCATAGAAGTGAGAATGCCGGTATGAGTAGCGAAAGACAGGTGAGAATCCTGTCCACCGTAAGACTAAGGTTTCCAGGGGAAGGCTCGTCCGCCCTGGGTTAGTCGGGACCTAAGGAGAGACCGAAAGGTGTATCCGATGGACAACAGGTTGATATTCCTGTACTAGAGTATGTAGTGATGGAGGGACGCAGTAGGCTAACTAAAGCGTGCGACTGGAAGTGCACGTCTAAGCAGTGAGGTGTGAATTGAGTTAAATGCTTAGTTCTATAACATTGAGCTGTGATGGGGAGCGAAGTTTAGTAGCGAAGTTAGTGATGTCACACTGCCAAGAAAAGCTTCTAGCGTTTAAACATACTCTACCCGTACCGCAAACCGACACAGGTAGTCGAGGCGAGTAGCCTCAGGTGAGCGAGAGAACTCTCGTTAAGGAACTCGGCAAAATGACCCCGTAACTTCGGGAGAAGGGGTGCTGACTTTATGTCAGCCGCAGTGAATAGGCCCAAGCAACTGTTTATCAAAAACACAGCTCTCTGCTAAATCGTAAGATGATGTATAGGGGGTGACGCCTGCCCGGTGCTGGAAGGTTAAGAGGAGTGCTTAGCGGTAACGCGAAGGTATGAATTGAAGCCCCAGTAAACGGCGGCCGTAACTATAACGGTCCTAAGGTAGCGAAATTCCTTGTCGGGTAAGTTCCGACCCGCACGAAAGGCGTAATGATTTGGGCACTGTCTCAACGAGAGACTCGGTGAAATTTTAGTACCTGTGAAGATGCAGGTTACCCGCGACAGGACGGAAAGACCCCATGGAGCTTTACTGCAGTTTGATATTGAGTGTCTGTGCCACATGTACAGGATAGGTAGGAGCCATTGATATCGGGACGCCAGTTTCGATGGAGGCGTTGTTGGGATACTACCCTTGTGTTATGGCCACTCTAACCCGGATAGGTGATCCCTATCGGAGACAGTGTCTGACGGGCAGTTTGACTGGGGCGGTCGCCTCCTAAAAGGTAACGGAGGCGCCCAAAGGTTCCCTCAGAATGGTTGGAAATCATTCGCAGAGTGTAAAGGTATAAGGGAGCTTGACTGCGAGAGCTACAACTCGAGCAGGGACGAAAGTCGGGCTTAGTGATCCGGTGGTTCCGTATGGAAGGGCCATCGCTCAACGGATAAAAGCTACCCTGGGGATAACAGGCTTATCTCCCCCAAGAGTTCACATCGACGGGGAGGTTTGGCACCTCGATGTCGGCTCGTCGCATCCTGGGGCTGTAGTCGGTCCCAAGGGTTGGGCTGTTCGCCCATTAAAGCGGCACGCGAGCTGGGTTCAGAACGTCGTGAGACAGTTCGGTCCCTATCCGTCGCGGGCGTAGGAAATTTGAGAGGATCTGCTCCTAGTACGAGAGGACCAGAGTGGACTTACCGCTGGTGTACCAGTTGTCTCGCCAGAGGCATCGCTGGGTAGCTATGTAGGGAAGGGATAAACGCTGAAAGCATCTAAGTGTGAAACCCACCTCAAGATGAGATTTCCCATAACTATATGTTAGTAAGAGCCCTGAGAGAAGATCAGGTAGATAGGTTAGGAGTGGAAGTTGTGTGAGCAATGGAGCGGACTAATACTAATAGCTCGAGGACTTATCCAAAAAGTAACTGAGGATATTTACAGCGGTTTAGATTTTTGTTAGAATATAGGTATTCAATTTTGAATGTTCATCATTCAGAGTTAAGTGACGATAGCCTAGGAGATACACCTGTACCCATGCCGAACACAGAAGTTAAGCCCTAGAACGCCGGAAGTAGTTGGGGGTTGCCCCCTGTGAGATATGGTAGTCGCTTAGCAAGATAGGAAGTTAGACGCTTCCTTTTTTGGGAGTTTAGCTTTGTTGGAATTGAGAGGAAATCGAGATTCCAATCGGCGGATAAGAGAAACGCAGTTTCTCACCGTTGGCTGAGCTAGACGACCATTTGGGAGTTTAGCTCAGCTGGGAGAGCATCTGCCTTACAAGCAGAGGGTCAGCGGTTCGATCCCGTTAACTCCCATAGGTCCCGTAGTGTAGCGGTTATCACGTCGCCCTGTCACGGCGAAGATCGCGGGTTCGATTCCCGTCGGGACCGTAGAAACAAAGTTTCTAGAAGATAATGATACGACTCGTTAGCTCAGTTGGTAGAGCAATTGACTTTTAATCAATGGGTCACTGGTTCGAGCCCAGTACGGGTCATTATAGCGGGTTTGGCGGAATTGGCAGACGCACCAGATTTAGGATCTGGCGCTTTACGGCGTGGGGGTTCAAGTCCCTTAACCCGCATAAAAGAATAATAATGAGCCGGCTTAGCTCAGTTGGTAGAGCATCTGATTTGTAATCAGAGGGTCGCGTGTTCAAGTCATGTAGCCGGCATTTTTTTATATAAAGAAACAGATGCGAACGTAGTTCAGTGGTAGAACACCACCTTGCCAAGGTGGGGGTCGCGGGTTCGAATCCCGTCGTTCGCTTGAGGAGGCCGGGGTGGCGGAACTGGCAGACGCACAGGACTTAAAATCCTGCGATTGGTAACGATCGTACCGGTTCGATTCCGGTCCTCGGCATAGACTTAGGTTGGAGAAGAAGCACCCTTAGCTCAACTGGATAGAGTACCTGACTACGAATCAGGCGGTTAGAGGTTCGACTCCTCTAGGGTGCATGGTCGCAAGACTATGTAAGAATTGAATAAGAACGAGCACCCTTAGCTCAACTGGATAGAGTACCTGACTACGAATCAGGCGGTTAGAGGTTCGACTCCTCTAGGGTGCATAAAGCGTAAGCTTTAGTTCGGGAAGTAGCTCAGCTTGGTAGAGTACTTGGTTTGGGACCAAGGTGTCGCAGGTTCGAATCCTGTCTTCCCGATACTGTAGAAAGGTCCTATGACCTTTTTTGTTTTGTAAAAAAAAGGCCGTGTGGCCTTTTTCTTTTATAAGAGCTGGTATTCATCAATCAGCATAATAGTTTCTCTTCCCTTGTTATCAACAATCCGGACTTGTCTTGGATAATAGGGGTCGAAGGGAATTAGGAAATCAACTGCAATTTCTAAAGGGAAGTCTTTTTGACTGAACCGTAAAGTTGTTTTTCCTTTTCGATTAATGAGTTCAAATTTTAAAACTGGGTTTAAGGGATAGACATGTTTGAGATAGTTGTCAATGACATACCAGAAACTATCTATAATATCATCTGGTAAACTGGTCATCACTCCAAAACTAGCGTAGCGGCCTCTTGTATTTGTAAATGCCATTGTGTCTCCCTTCCTCTTTTTATTAAGTACATAGTACTTGTTTTGCTTGGATATTGCAAGTGTTACGTTCGAAAAAAAGAGCTTTCGCTCTTTTCAACTTTATTTATTTCGCAGTTCAACATAACGGTTGTACCAAATTTTAATGTATTCTTCAGAGAAAGGACCTAATTGATTGTTGATCCAGTCTACAAGGATTTTGACATTTTCTTTTAGGATAAAGTCAATGTCGTCTGAATAGTTCATTTTGCGTTTGTGCTGTTCGTATTCTTCTACGTCCAGCAGTTTCTTATCACCACCAGGAAATACCTTGACATCAAGATCATAATCAATATACTTTAGTGCCTCTTGATCCATATAAAATGGACTGGCTAGATTACAATAGTAGGATACTTCATTATCCCGGATCATGGCGATGATATTGAACCAGTACTTCTTATGAAAGTAGACGATTGCTGGCTCTCTTGTAATCCATCTTCTACCATCGCTCTCTGTAACGAGAGTATGATCATTGACGCCGATAAGTGCGTTTTCCGTAGTTTTTAGTACCATGGTGTCCCGCCAGGTTCGGTGGAGACTTCCATCATGTTTATAACTTTGAATTGTAATAAAGTCGCCTTCTTTAGGTAGTTTCATAACTTACCAACTTTCTACAATCTAAGTACATCCTCTATATTGTATCATATTTTCATGAAAATAAGGGATTTTCATGTGAATTTTTATTTAAAGGAATTCGCGAAGTGCTGTAGAAATGTCTGAGTAGTCGTAGCCTTTACGAGCTAGTGCTTGAGTGAGGCGTTGTTTGAGTTCGTAGCCTTCGTATTTTCGGGAGTATTTCCGGTGCTGTTTTTCTAGTTCCTTCATAATCAGGTCAAGAGTTTGTTCCTCGTCTTGTTCGATATCTAATTGGTGATAGGCTTGCTTGGCAACTTCATAACTAAAGCCTTTATTGATAAGAGTTTGTGTGATTTTATCATTTAAGGCTCTTGGTGGAAGTTTCTTAACGTATTGCTTAGCCAGTTTCTGGGCAGTTCGTTGAGCCACCTCGGAAAAATCAAATTCTGAGGTGATTTGGTCGATATAGTGGGAAGAGGCACCTTTTTGAATGAGCTTTTGCTTGAGGAGATAGGGGCCCTTGTCTCCTGAGAGTTGATTGGATTGAAAGATAGCGCGAGTATAGGCAAGGTCATCGATCCATTTGTCTTCTTTTAGGGTGTTAATGACGGTTTCGATGGTAGATTCGTCGATTTCGTGCTTGATTAAATAGTCTCGAACCTCGCGAGCTGTTCGTGCCTTAAAGGAAAGGTGATAGAGGGCCAAGTTTTTAGCATGGGAGAGCTGGGCAAAGGTTTGAATTTCCTTGAGTTCTTCCTGGCTAATTTCCTTGTCTCGTGAGAGCATGAAGCGGACGATGGTGTCTTCTGTAATGTAGAGGGATTCGGCTTGATCCAGCTCTAGAAGGTAGAGACGTTTTTTCTTTTCTAATTTGGTAATTTTCATAGGTTTCCTATTTCGTTTGAGTTTATTATGGTAAATGATCAGTCTTTCTCTCTATATTATTCGTATTCCTTTTGAGAAATGGTCCCTGATTCCTTGTTTTTCTTTTCAATTCTATCATATTCTAAACGAATGAGAAACTACATGGTATAATAGACATATGGATTTAAAAGTTAAACAAAGAATTCCTTTGAAAATCAAGCGAATGGGAATTAATGGTGAAGGGATTGGCTTTTACAAGAAGACCTTGGTCTTTGTGCCTGGGGCTTTAAAGGGTGAAGATGTCTTTTGCCAAATTACGGCGATTCGGAAGAATTTTGCAGAAGCCAAGCTCTTGTCCGTCAACAAGGCTTCCAAGTACCGGGTAACGCCAACCTGTGATATTTATGAGACCTGTGGGGGCTGCCAAATCATGCATCTGAAGTACAGCAAGCAGTTGGAGTTCAAAACAGACTTATTGCAGCAGGCCTTGAAAAAATATGCTCCTAAAGGCTATGAAAATTATTTGATTCATTCGACGCTTGGGATGAAAAAACCTCAGTATTATCGGGCTAAGCTCCAATTTCAGACGCGTAAATTTAAGGGGCAGGTCAAGGCTGGTTTATACGCTCAAAATTCCCATTATTTGGTGGAATTAAGGGACTGTCTGGTCCAGGATCCGGTCATTCAGGAAATCGCTAATCACGTAGCTGAGCTATTGACCTACTACCAGATTCCGATTTCAGATGATCGGAAGCAATTGGGAGTTCGAACCATCATGGTGCGTCGGGCTCGTAAGACTGGACAGGTCCAAATGATCGTGGTGACGAGTCGACAAATTAATTTAACAGACTTGGTCGCAGACCTAGTAGAAAAATACCCTGAAATTGTAACGGTGGCAGTCAATCTGAACACTTCTAAATCAAGCGAGATTTATGGGGAGAAGACGCAGATTATTTGGGGACAGGAGACCATTCGTGAAGGGGTCTTGGATTATGAATTTTCCTTGTCTCCTCGGGCCTTTTACCAGTTAAATCCTGAGCAAACTGAAGTCCTCTATAGTGAGGCTGTCAAGGCCTTAGATGTATCCCCAGAGGATCATTTGATTGATGCATACTGCGGGGTTGGAACTATTGGTTTTGCCTTTGCGGACAAGGTCAAGAGTGTACGGGGGATGGACATTATCCCTGAAGCGATTGAGGATGCTAAATACAATGCTAAGCAGATGGGATTTGATAACACCCACTACGAAGCTGGGACGGCTGAGGAAATTATTCCTCGCTGGTACAAAGAAGGCTATCGGGCGGATGCAGTCATTGTGGATCCACCACGGACAGGACTGGGTATTCAATTGATTGATACCTTGTTGCGCTATGCCCCTCAAAAGATGGTCTACGTTTCTTGCAATGTTTCCACCCTGGCGCGGGACCTTGTGGACTTGACCAAGGTGTATGATGTCGTCTACATCCAGTCAGTAGATATGTTTCCCCATACAGCTCGGACAGAAGCTGTGGTGAAGTTAGTAAAGAAAGCTTAATAGAACAGGAATCAACAATGGATATTTGGGAAATCATGTATGAAAAGGCCAAAGCCCTCTATCGTCCCCATGAAGTATCTGATTTTGTCTATGCGCAACACGTGGTTGCGGCTATTGAGGCAGAGGATGGGCAAATCTATACAGGCTTTTGTATGGAAGGGACCTGTGGAGTCTTCCATTTGTGTGCAGAACGAGCGGCTCTCTTTAATATGTACCAAGCATCTGGTCAAACCAAGGTGAAACGAATTTTAGCCTTCCGAGATCGACCACCTTATGGCGGCGGCTCTGGAATGCCTTGTGGGGCTTGTCGAGAGTTCTTAATGGAACTTGATCCAGCCAATAGCCAGTTGGAGTTTATGGTCGATTATGAGAGTCGAAAGACTATTACTCTGGGAGAATTGATGCCCTTTTGGTGGGGAGAAGAACGGGCCAATCAGAGGGCTGAGGAGCTTCCCCAGGAGGAGTCTTAGTTTCCCAGGAGCTAAGATGAGAGAAGAAATGTGAGAGTGAGAGATGGACAATAAAATTGATGTATCGATTCCAGTGGCTCAAGTCATTGACCAACATCCAGAAGTATTGGATTTGTTGGTGGAATTGGGCTTTAAACCCTTAGCCAATCCGATCATGCGCAATACAGTTGGGCGCAAGGTTTCTTTGAAACAAGGATCAAAATTAGAGGGAACTCCCATGGAAAAGATTGTGCGAACATTAGAGGCCAATGGCTATGAAGTAGTGGGGCTAGACTAATGAGCGATGAACGAATTCATGTCTTGAGAGACATCTTATTAGACCTTCATCATGGAGCCTCTCCTGAGTCGGTCCAAGAGCGCTTTGATGCGACCTTTAGCGGGGTGTCTGCGATTGAGATTTCCCTCATGGAGCATGAGCTAATGAACTCTGATGCAGGCATTACCTTTGAGGATGTCATGGAGCTTTGTGATGTCCATGCCAATCTCTTTAAGAACGCTGTACAAGGGGTTGAAGTAGCAGATACTGACCATCCAGGCCATCCGGTTCAGATCTTTAAACAGGAGAACCTGGCCCTTCGGGCGGCTATGATGCGGGTCCGTCGTTTGCTGGATAATTATGAGACGACAGAGGATCCTGAGATGATCCAGGAGATTCACAAAGGCTTGTTGCGTCAGCTAGGCTTGGTGGGTCAATTTGATCGGCATTACCGCCGCAAGGAAGAGTTGATGTTTCCTATTATGGAACGCTATGGACATGATTCCCCTCCCAAAGTCATGTGGGGGGTAGATGACCAGATTAGAGACCTCTTTGCGAAAGCCTTGGAAGTAGCTAAGGAACTTCCTAATTGTGCCATTTCGGAGGTCAAAGAGCGCTTTGAAGCCTTTGCGCAAGAGTTTGAAGCCATGATCTTCAAGGAAGAGTCCATCCTCTTGATGATTTTGCTGGAGGCCTTTAGCCAAGATGATTGGCTTTCCATCGCGGAAGAAAGTGAGGCTTACGGTTATGCCATTATCATTCCGAGTGAGAAATGGGTACCGAAACGTGTGGACTTTAAGGAAGAGGAAGCAAGAGAGACAGAAGGTTTAGGTGAAGCCCTTCCTTCTTCAAATGGAGGCGAGCAGCGACAGGTCATTGAGACTCCAGAGGGGCAGTTGACCATTACCTTCACGCCTAAGAAAAAAGAAGAGAGCTTCGATCGTCAGCAACCACAGGCTTTTGGCCATGGCTTCCTCTCTGTAGAGCAGGCTAACTTGATCTTGAACCATCTACCGATGGAGATCACTTTTGTTAATAAGGATGATATTTTCCAATATTATAATGATGCAGTCCCTTTTGAGGAGATGATTTTCAAACGGACGCCATCGCAGGTAGGACGTCATGTCGAACTGTGTCACCCGCCAAAATACTTGGAGAAGGTCAAAGCAATCATGCAGGGACTTCGAGAGGGGAAAAAAGACAAGTACGAAATGTGGTTCAAATCAGAATCGCGTGGGAAATTTGTCCATGTTACCTATGCAGCAGTGCGCGATGAAGCGGGAGAATTTCAAGGTGTCTTGGAATATGTCCAGGATATCCAACCCTATCGGGAGATCGATAGTGAATTTTATAGAGGATTGGAGTAAGAATGAGCTACGAAAAAGAATTTATGAAAGAATTTGAGGCTTGGATCAAGACCCAGGTCATGATCAATGAGATGGCCCTGACAGAAAGCAAGAAGGTCTATGAAGAGGATCAGGACGAGCGGGCCAAGGAAGCCATGATCCGCTATGAGAGTCGCTTGGATGCTTATCAATTCCTTCAAGGGAAGTTTGCTAACTACCACGCAGGGAAAGGTTTCCACGATCTTCCAGATAGCTTGTTTGGAGAGAGAACCTATTAAAGGCTCTCTGGGAGGCTTTTGACTAGCTGGATTTGGCTGAAAATAGTGCAATGACTTGATTTTTCGAGGGATTGTGTTACAATAAAAAAGTTGAACAGACGTCAACGAATTATCGAAACTAATATTGGTGATGAAACCTTGTTGCCTTAGGGATTGATCACTGGATACGTAGGAGGAAAAATGGCAAAGAAGAACGTTAACCGTGCGAAACAATACAAGCATCAAAATAGACATCTTTTGAAAAAAGCTGTCGCAACTGTAGGAGCAGCCGTTAAAGAGGCACCTAAAAAAGTTGAGAAAGCAGCAAAAGCAGCAGCGAAAGAAGTGAAACAAGTAGCTTCTTCAGTGGAAGAATTTGCTGCAAGCTTGGAAGGTGTAGCCCTTGATCGTGCGCAAACATTCTATGATGAAGGTATTCGCTCTGTTGCGGACTTCGCAAACTGGACAGAAAAAGAGTTGTTGGCCCTTAAAGGAATCGGACCAGCAACCATCAAAAAATTGCAAGAACTTGGTGTCAAGTTTAAATAATCCCTTTTGCGATTTCTTGCTATTTCTAGGAAAACTTGATAAAATGAAGCTGTTAGAGGTGTTTTGAATCCCACATTTTACAGAAAGTGGCGGTGCTGAGAAGTCCACAAATGTGTCAAAACTAGTTGCTAATGGATGAAAATGAAATAAAAATGTCTTTTCTTTTAAAGACAAGAGTTGCGGGCATCTGCCCGAAATTGGGTGGTACCGCGGATAAACACATTCGTCCCTGTCAGATTGATGGCAGGGACGTTTTTTTTATAGAAAGCGAGGGAAAGGATGACAAGAGCAGAGTTACCAGAACAAATAGAAACCGAGCGACTGGTCTTGCGAGTCCGTAGAGTGGCGGATGCCGAGGATATCCATGCCTACGCTAGTTTGCCGGAGGTTGCCTACCCAGCGGGCTTTCCACCCGTCAAGACCCTGGAAGATGAGATTTATTACCTAGAACATATCCTTCCCGAGCGCAATCAAAAAGACAATCTCCCAGCGGGTTATGGGATTGTGGTCAAAGGGACGGATAAGATCATCGGCTCTGTTGATTTCAATCACCGCCACGAAGATGATGTGCTGGAGATTGGCTATACCTTGCACCCAGACTATTGGGGTCGAGGATATGTGCCTGAAGCAGCGCGTGCTTTGATTGATCTAGCTTTCAAAGAATTGGGTCTTCACAAGATAGAATTGTCTTGCTTTGGTTCCAATGTCCAAAGTCAACGAGTTGCAGTGAAGCTTGGCTTTACCCTCGAAGCTCGCATAAGGGACCGCAAAGATGCCCAAGGAAACCGCTGTGACAGTCTGATATATGGTTTGCTGAAGAGTGAGTGGGAGGTTAAAGATGAAATGTTTAAATAATAGTGACGTCGAAGAAGAATTACAAAGACTTGGTCGCACATATCTTACAGGAGATTTGAAAAACTTTACAGATTTAAATTATATAAAAACTAGTGGCCTTGAAATTGGTATTAGTAAGTATAAGGAGTTTAAATACGATCAGGCTCATCTCCATAAATGGAATAATGAGTACAATTATGTTTTAGAGGGTGAGATTAAAGTGTATATTTTTTCTGAGGCGAAGGAATATCATTTTAAAAAAGGTGATTTATTTAATATTGAACCGAATATGGCATATATGACGAAGAGTATAGCAGGGACTTATATTTTGTTTGTAAAAAGCCCTGGAGGAAACGATAAATCATTAATAGATATTTCAGATAATAATCAATTTTTAGAGTGGACTAAATCTTGGGAGGAAAAAATGATATGAAAAAGTTTAAGCTTTTTAAAGAGATTTTTTACTTTTCAAGTGAACATCTAAAGGGTGTTTGGGCATTATTTTCAACAATATTTGGAATCGTCTATTCAATGCTGGCTAGAATAGAAGTATTTTTATTTTTATTTACTTTTAGTTGTCTAGTTTCATTTTATTTTTTGTATAGAAGTTGGGCAATTTTACATAGAAGGGTTATTGATGTTGAACCAAAAAGTGATAGAAACTTTTACATAATGATGAATGATTTTGTTACTAATTTGGAGTATTATTTACAAAATAACAAATCATCCGATTCATTCGCACTAGCTGTTGGAATTGATTTTAGTTTGAATTTAGATAATTCATCAAGTGGTTCAATTTTAGGAGACTTAATCGTCTTTCTTGAAAAAAAATATTGTATTGATAAAACTTGGCTACAAAATAAAATATATGAGGCATACAGAACTCAATATTCTGATATTAGTAAGGTGAAATTTGGAGATATTATTGATATTACTCTTAAATTAGAAGAACACGAAATTGATATACTATTTGTTGTCAACTCAAGAAAAAAACAAATTAAATCTGTGATAAAAAATGATGTCTTAGATGGAGAAGATTCTAGAGTTATTATCATAAAATTATTTAAACGATGCAATGATTTAAAAATAAAATCATTAATGCTAGGTGCAATAGGAACAAATAAACTTTATTTCCCTTATAAAATTATTATTACAGAAATAATAAACGCTTACGTATACTGCATTGAAAAACAATATGAACCACAAAAAATATACCTCTCTTTACGAGAAGAGGATATGATTGATCAGGGGCTAGTACCACGTCAAATCATTAATTATATTTCACAAGCGATACGATTTATTTCAAAAAAGGAGTGACACACACATGTCTAAAGAACTTTCACCTAAATACAATCCAGTCGAGGTTGAGGCTGGTCGTTACCAAAAATGGCTTGACGCTGATGTTTTCAAGCCTTCTGGCGATCAAAAGGCTAAGCCTTATTCAATCGTGATTCCACCACCAAACGTAACTGGGAAACTCCACCTTGGTCACGCTTGGGATACAACTTTGCAAGATATCATCATCCGTCAAAAACGCATGCAAGGCTTTGATACGCTTTGGCTTCCAGGGATGGACCACGCGGGGATTGCGACTCAAGCTAAGGTTGAGGAGCGCTTGCGTGGTGAGGGCATTACGCGTTACGACCTCGGTCGTGAGAAATTCCTTGAGAAAGTCTGGGAATGGAAAGATGAATATGCCACTACCATCAAGGAACAATGGGGCAAGATGGGACTCTCTGTAGACTACTCTCGTGAGCGTTTCACTCTTGACGAAGGTTTGTCAAAAGCGGTTCGCAAGGTCTTTGTGGATCTTTACAAGAAAGGTTGGATCTACCGTGGTGAGTTTATCATCAACTGGGACCCAGCAGCTCGCACAGCCCTTTCTGATATCGAGGTGATCCACAAGGATGTTGAAGGTGCCTTCTACCACATGAACTACATGCTGGAAGACGGTTCACGCGCTCTTGAAGTGGCAACCACTCGTCCTGAGACCATGTTTGGAGACGTTGCGGTTGCGGTCAACCCAGAAGACCCACGCTACAAGGATTTGATCGGTCAAAACGTAGTCCTTCCAATCGCTAATAAACTCATCCCAATCGTTGGGGACGAGCACGCAGACCCTGAGTTTGGTACAGGTGTCGTGAAAATCACGCCTGCCCATGATCCAAACGACTTCTTGGTTGGTCAACGCCACAACTTGCCGCAAGTCAACGTTATGAACGACGACGGAACTATGAATGAGCTTGCCTTTGAATTTGCAGGCATGGACCGCTTTGAAGCTCGTAAAGCAGTCGTTGCCAAGTTGGAAGAAATCGGTGCCCTCGTTAAAATCGAAAAACGTGTCCACAGTGTTGGTCACTCAGAGCGTACTGGTGTTGTTGTTGAGCCACGCTTGTCTACGCAATGGTTTGTCAAGATGGACCAATTAGCTAAGAACGCTATTGCCAACCAAGACACAGAAGACAAGGTTGAATTCTACCCACCTCGTTTCAACGATACCTTCCTCCAATGGATGGAAAATGTCCACGACTGGGTTATTTCTCGTCAGCTCTGGTGGGGTCACCAAATCCCTGCTTGGTACAATGCTGAGGGTGAAATGTACGTTGGAGAAGAAGCTCCAGAAGGTGACGGTTGGACTCAGGACGAAGATGTCTTGGATACTTGGTTCAGTTCTGCCCTTTGGCCATTCTCAACCATGGGCTGGCCAGATGTGGACTCAGAAGACTTCAAACGTTACTTCCCAACTTCAACCTTGGTTACAGGTTACGATATCATCTTCTTCTGGGTGTCTCGTATGATCTTCCAATCTTTGGAATTCACTGGCCGTCAGCCATTCCAAAATGTTCTAATCCACGGTCTCATTCGTGATGAGCAAGGACGCAAGATGTCTAAATCTCTCGGAAACGGGATTGACCCAATGGATGTTATCGAGAAATATGGTGCTGATGCCCTTCGTTGGTTCCTTTCAAACGGTTCTGCACCAGGGCAAGACGTGCGCTTCTCTTACGAGAAAATGGATGCTTCATGGAACTTCATTAACAAGATCTGGAACATCTCTCGCTACATCCTCATGAACAATGAAGGCTTGGCCCTTGAGCAAGCAACTGCCAATGTGGAAAAAGTTGCTAACAAGGAAGCTGGCAACGTCACAGACCGCTGGATTCTCCACAACCTCAATGAAACTATTGGAAAAGTCACTGAAAACTTTGATAAATTTGAGTTTGGTGTCGCTGGCCATATCCTTTACAACTTCATCTGGGATGAGTTTGCAGACTGGTACGTTGAATTGACCAAGGAAGTCCTTTATAGCGATAACGAAGAAGAGAAAGTCATCACACGTTCTGTTCTCCTTTACACTTTGGACAAGATCCTTCGTCTCCTCCACCCAATCATGCCATTCGTGACAGAGGAAATCTTTGGACAAATTTCAGAAGGCTCTATCGTCACAGCAGAATACCCAACTGTCAACCCAGCCTTTGAAGACCTGGCGGCTCATACAGGTGTCGAAAGTCTTAAAGACTTGATCCGTGCCGTTCGGAATGCGCGTGCGGAAGTAAACGTAGCACCAAGCAAGCCAATTACGATCCTTGTTAAAACAAGCGATAACGACTTGGAAGCCTTCTTTAACAGCAATGTCAACTACATCAAACGCTTCACAAATCCAGAACACTTGGAAATCGCTTCAACTATCCCTGCACCTGAACTCGCAATGTCAAGCGTCATCACTGGAGCAGAAATCTACTTGCCACTGGCAGACCTCCTCAATGTCGAAGAAGAATTGGCTCGTCTCGATAAGGAACTCGCTAAATGGCAAAAAGAACTGGATATGGTCGGTAAGAAGCTTTCTAACGAACGCTTCGTAGCCAATGCCAAACCAGAAGTCGTCCAAAAAGAACGCGACAAACAAGCCGACTACCAAGCCAAATACGATGCGACCGTAGCACGTATTGATGAGATGAAGAAGTTGGTGAAATAAACATAGAAAAGGCGGTTTCTGATAATTATGTCTGTTATCAAAACTGCTTTTTTAGTTGTTTTATGGTAAAATATAAGGATAAAACAAAAAGCAATAGGAGGCCGATATGGAAATAAATGCAGTTGATTTATTTTGTGGCGTAGGCGGTCTAACGTATGGTATTCAACAAGCGGGTATCAATGTTGTTGCTGGTTATGATATTGATGAAAAAAGCAAATTTGCATACGAGCACAACAATAATGCTAAATTTATTTTAAAAGATGTTAAGGAAATTGAAGACGATGAAATATTAGGATTATATCCATCAGATACTGACATAAAAGTACTGATCGGATGTGCTCCCTGTCAACCTTTTTCGACATATAGTCACAAATATAAAAATAATAAAAATACAATTCAAAAGATGGATTTACTAGACTACTTTGGAAAGCAAGTTAGCTTGGTAAAGCCAGATATTGTTTCAATGGAAAATGTACCACAATTAGCTAAAGAAACTGTTTTTAACAATTTTTTAACATTACTAGAAACTGAAGGATATAAAGTAAATTGGAAAATTGCTTTTGCCCCTGCTTATGGCATTCCCCAAAATAGAAAACGTTTGTTACTTCTAGCATCTAAATTTGGAGAAATTTCCTTTATAGAAGAGTTGTCTACAAGGGATTACCCGACTATTAGACAGGCTATAGGGGATCTGCCAAAGTTAAATGCTGGAGAGACCGATCCTTTAGATGTGTTGCATACAGCTCGAAAACTATCTGATATTAATTTAAGTCGAATTCGTAGTTCTAAGCCAGGAGGGACGTGGAGAGATTGGGATGATTCTTTATTACCGGAATGTTTTAAAAAAGAGAGTGGCGCAACTTATGGTTCCGTATATGGTAGATTAGAGTGGGATAAACCATCTTCTACAATAACAACTCAATTCCCCGGCTATGGAAATGGTAGATTTGGGCATCCAGAACAAGATAGGGCACTTAGTCTTAGAGAAGGAGCTATTTTACAAAGTTTTCCAAGAACCTATCAATTTATCAATGATTTAGACTCATTCTCCAATCAAAGAATTGCAACACAAATTGGCAATGCTGTACCTCCAAAGTTAGGTGAAGTAATTGGAGCAAGTATAATGAAACATTTGGAAGTGTATTATGAAAAAACAACTTGATTTATTTAATGAAGAAAATAAAAAAGAAATTGAAAAACAAATTTTAGAACTAAAAAACGATTTGAATTATGATACCCGAGATTATCCTGTTGAATTTATTGTTTCGCTATACGAAAATGATTCAAGAATATTTACGCCTGATTATCAACGTGAAGAATCACTTTGGAGTATTTTGTATAAATCACGATTTATTGAGTCATTGATTTTAGATTATCCTATTCCTCTAATTTTTTTAGCTGATACTCCTGAAGGTAAATTAGAAATTATTGATGGTTTACAACGAATTTCAACATTAACTGAATTTTTAAATGATGATTTTGAATTGGAACATCTTAGAAAACTTACAAAACTTAATAATTGTTCTTTTGAAGATTTACCAAATTCAGAAAAAAATAGGTTAAGGGCTAAATCATTAAGAATTATTGTTTTAAAAGAGTCTACCCCAAATGAAGTTCGTAAAGATTTATTTGATAGATTAAACACAAGTTCTCTTCGTGCAAATTCAAGTGAAGTTAGAGCAGGTAGAGAAAGTGATAATCCGTTGATGAGGCTTATAAAAGAACTTAAAAGTGATCCGATATTTATAGAAAATACTAACCTTTCAATAAGTGCAATTAACAGGAAAATGGATATCGAATTAATTAGTCGTTTTTTTGCATATAGCAATGATCTAAACTCATATGATGGCCATGTGACAAATTTTGTTGATCGTTACATTGCTAAAGAAGGTGAAGCTTGGGATGAATTCAAGGAAGAACATTTCAAAGCTGAATTTAACAATACAATGCAATTCGTTCAGCATTATTTTGATAGAGGATTTCAAAAAGAAGATAGAAAACAAACACCTCGTGTGAGATTTGAAGCTATAGCAGTGGGTGTTAATCTTGCCTTGAGAGATAATCCTAAGTTAGAAAATGTTATTACCAGAGATAAAATAATAGAGATGCTATCAAGCGATGACTTTGTTAGATGGACAACAACAGATGCAGCAAATAATAGAAGTAAAGTTATAGATCGGATTTATGGTGTTAAAAATTTCCTATTAACAGGAAATTTCACTTCAGAATAATTAATATGGATAATTTAAAAATTGAGGTAGATCGTTTTATTGTTTTTTTAAAGAGTATTGAAAGAACGTTTGTTGGAGTTCCTTTTGATGATTGCGATAGTTTTAAAGTTGAGATTATTCAACATAGTGAAGCTGAAGCTGTTTTTAAATCTATGAAATCAAATGTCGTAATCATGCTATATAATTATGTAGAGGCTACTGTTAGGAAAACTATGAGTGACTTTTACAATAAATTCAATACATCAACATCCTCATACTCTGAAGTGATTCTAGAGTTAAGAAAATTGTGGATTTCAAGCAAGGTTAAAGATATTAAAGAAAATACTATTGTTGCGGATGTATTTGAAATGATTGAAAATTCTATTAATCAAGAATTTTTTATTTCATTAGATTTTGAGAAAGATTTTTCCTTATCTGGAAATGCTGATGTACGAACTATAAAGGAAATCTTACATAAACATGGAGTACGTTTCGAAGAATCACAGTTTTCAGATTATGGTGGTTCGTTAAAGTCTATTAAAGATATGAGAAATAGTTTAGCTCATGGAAACGTTTCTTTTGAAGATAATGGCAAAGGCTTGACAGTGGCTGATATAGAAAAATATAGAGACCATGTTTATAGTTGTATAAATAATTTTTGTGAATTAGTGAATTCTCAAAGTTTTTGATTTGATAAAATATCAAAAATTACTGAAATTATTATTAGTTGATAAAATTTCACGCCATAAAGACCCAATATTTTAGAAAGCAGGTTACTACATGACAAATTCTGTAAGTTCGAACCGCTCTGAGAAGTACAACATTGCAGCTTTCTTCTCAGGTGTTGGGGGAATTGAGTTGGGATTTGAACAGACCAACGAGTTCAGAGTGGTGTATGCCAATGAGTTTGATAAGTATGCACTTCAGACTTATCAGTTAAACTATCCAGATACCTATTTGGATGGTCGTGATATTCATGCTGTTCAGCCAGAGGATATTCCAGTTGAGCGCGTGGATGTGATTATGGGAGGCTTCCCTTGTCAAGCTTTTAGTATTGCGGGTTATCGCAAGGGCTTTGATGATGATCGTGGCGATCTTTTCTTTGAGTTGCTTCGCATGATTGAGGGATGTAAACCTCGCGCTATTTTCATTGAAAATGTTAAGAACATGGTCGGTCATGACCATGGCAATACTTTCAAGGTTATTCGTGAAGCCTTGACGGAGAACAACTACTTTATCAAGTGGAAGGTTCTCAACGGGAAGGACTACGGAAATATCCCACAAAACCGTGAGCGGATCTACATTGTTGGTTTTGATACTAAAGAAGCTTACGACTTGTTTGAATTCCCAGAGGAAATCAAACTAACAACGACCTTGGCTGATGTCATTGATTTTGGTGCCAAGCCAGATGAGGCCTACTATTATCGAGAAGGCAAGCAAAATTTCTACGACCAGTTGAAGTTTGAAGTGACTAGTCAAGATACGGTTTATCAATGGCGCCGTCAGTATGTCCGTGAAAACAAAAATGGCGTTGTTCCTACCTTGACTGCTAATATGGGAACAGGCGGTCACAATGTTCCTCTGATCCTGACTGACAGTGGTGAGATTCGGAAGTTAACTCCCAAAGAAACCTTTAATGTTCAAGGTTATCCTAAATCCTTTAAAATCCCAGAAGGGGTTTCTAATGGTCAGCTCTACAAACAGGCTGGAAACAGTGTGGTTGTTCCTGTGATTAAACGCATCGCAGAGCGGATTGCTTTTGCCCTTAATGAGAGCAATGGTCCGTCACAGCTGGATCGCTCAGGGAAATTCGCTATTATCTATACTAAGATGAATGGCCAGTTTGAAGGCCAGTCTTATGTGAAAGATTTTGTCTCCTCCTATGAAGAAGCAGAGAAGAAGATTGCCTCTTATGAGGATGGTCTTGCCATTTTATCAGATGAAGATTATTTCAGATTGGTAAAAAAACGTGGAAATTTAGAGTTTTATAGCATTATTTAACGAATTATATAAGTAAGGGGACTAGTGAAAAACTAGTCTTCTTTTGATATACTTAAATAAGAAGTGAGGATTGATTTATGTGGGAACACCTAAAACAAGAACAAAAAGAGAAATATAAGACTCTCATTACCAACTTTGCTAGTCTGAGTGAGGCCTTTTCTCAGAAAGCAGAAAACGAAGATTCTGATGACCTAGAGAGCTATGTCGCTCCGATTGTCAATTCAAAATTCCAAGAGACTGTTTTCCAAAAGGCTTTTCATGCTGTCGGTGAGGATATTGCCAATACTTCCTATGATGCTTCGCTTGTCGTTGATGAGCAACATAAGTATTTGGTTGGGATTAAATCCTTTGGTTTGGACTCAGGGGATCAAAAGATTGCTCAGTTCAAGAAAGATTCACAGTCTTGGAATGAGTTGTTGAGTGAAATTCGATTTCACGCTGAGATTTCACCGGACAAGGAGACAGCTGATAAAGAAAATCGTGCTCGTTATGAAAGACTTGCCCGTGAGATTGCGACCTTGCGAAATCAACGGATTGAATCCTCAAAAGCACTGATAAGGGGATTTCATTCTGATTCTAGCCATGTGGAAGCAGTTTATCATGTCTTGATGCCGACTTCCAAAGGACACAAACCTCAGATCCATGTAGGAGAGACAACTTATCTGCCTGTTGACCTCGATCATCTCAAGATTTTAGGTTCGACGACCAAGAACAATCCGACTAATTTCCGTTTTACAGATGGCCAGCACGATTACAAATACACGGCTGCAGATAGTCAGCTCCATATGACCTTTAGGAATAAGGAGATTGTAGTTGACACCTGGGATGTGAATTATGTCGAAGATCCCTTTTATCTTTTTGAACACCTTCATTTATTGACCTCGGAAAAAAGTGATTCAGAGATTCTTGAGACGGTGTCGTGGGTGATCACAGATAAGCACGGAAATGTAGAAGAAAATTCTGGCTTTAACGCTTTTAATGGTGGTTCAAAGTTAGCCAAGAAAGATCGCTTGCCACGGATTTTAAAGATTCAGGATAAGTTTAAAGATAGTCTGGCTCCAGAAGAGCTAGCTTTTGTAACCTTCTCTTTGGAAGAAATCCTCTTGAAAAAATGGTCTACCAAGGAAGAAAAAGCTCAGATGAAGTCCATTCGTGAGGACTTGATTCGCTTTGTACACCAGACAGGGAACGAAAAACTCATTAAAGAAATTGAACAGCTGGTTTATCGTCCAGTCAGTGAAGTGTATATCCCTCTTCCAGACTCCAAACATTTCCATGAGGAGCGTCCAGACTTTTTTGGTAAAGATATTGGAAAGTTTGAGCCAGGTACGAGTAAGCTTGCGCTTCCAAAAGAAGAACGGACCTTTAAGCTACGATTTTTATCATCAGGTGATGTGATTACTGCCTATATCAACCAAGAAGCTGGGAAGGCCATTCAATCAACTGATAAGCAAGAAATCCTTGGCAATTGGATCCTTCGTGGGGTCTTTCAGTTAAAAGACAGAGAGATCCTAACAGGTAAGAAATTGTCTCAACTAGAAATCAATGGTATCCGTCTTTCCAAATTCAAAAACGGTGAAATCGGCATTGACTTCATCTGGATTGATGTGGATAATCCTCCTGTAGACGCGATTGGTTGGGTTGCGAAATCCTCTTCATCTACATGATAAAAGAACCTCCTAGTTCAAATTCCGAGAAACCATTTGACATGAAAAAGAATGCTGATAAATCAACATTCTTTTTGTAATGTGTTTTATAAAATCCCAATCCTTTGACTGTTTGGCTACCAAAAATGCCTAGTCATAATTTTTCCTAGCTTGTCAGCAACAACTTAGAAAAAAATTTTTTAAATCTATTGACAGAAGCACAAAAGCAGGGTACACTATTTGCAACTAGATTTCTTCTAGATAGAAAGTAGATTGGAACTAGAATAAATTGCAGGAGGTTCTATTATGTTAGATATAGAACAATATGAAAATGGATTGGCACTTGTCTACAAATTTGGTGAGAGATTTGACGGAGAACTTAGCGCTAGGGAAGGAATAAATATTTATGCCCTTCACGCCAAAGAACACGATGGGAAAGTCCTCTTAACCATGGAAAGAGGACCAAGAAAAGAATACAGACACATGATTAAAAAAATCATTCTTACTGTAAAAGACGGTAGCTATGCAATAATTGCAGATGTAGAAGATGCAAGCAAAGGAACAAGGAAACCAATCCCCACTGGCTATACCGTTCCGTCAATCTGGGAAAAAGAGCCAGATAACATGCACTGGTTCGCACTCTACAATGTCGAGCGCATTAAAATAGAGGCGGACACATATACTTCCGCGACTACTGGCAAAGATTTATTGCAAAGTATCGCTGGGAATGGTTATATGGTATATGTTGCACTCTAAGAATGAATAACACAGTTATTTCTAAGACAAGCTCATAAGAATAATCTTATGAGCTTGTTTGATTTTATAAAATGGATTCTCTCAAATCCCTTTTACAAAAAATAATATTTTTAAAATTTTTAAAAGTTATTCAATATTTTCGAACCACACCATCTATACTTAGTAAAATTATCTGTTTAATCTAAATCATTGTTTTTTAGTTATACCGATTTCATAAGAACTAATAAATTTCGTTAATTCCTCTTTTGTATTTTTCATTTGGGCAAGTGATTTTTCTAGATCTTTTTTATCATTCTTATCCATATCTAATTCAGTATCATAACTAAGATTTTCTAAGTTTGAAATTGAATTACTGAATTCATTATAAATAGTTTTAGCTACTCCAATATCATTATTTTTATTTAATACAAAAACTTTTACTACTGTTAGTAATTTTGAACACAAGACCATATTTTGAGTAGGATTAACTAATACTTTTTTCAACAGTACAAAAGAGCTACCACTCATTATTCCAATATTTAATCCCAACAAGGCACCACCACCAGCTATTACCATTGTCCCACCTGCAACTCCTAAACCACCAGCTGCAATAGCACCTCCTCCCAGATATGCTAAAACTGCATTTGTTAATGCAGCCCCAGAAAGTCCTGCAAATTGACTTCCAAGTAATGCCACTGCTATTTGTGGCGCAAATACTGCTCCTATCCCAAGTAATACCAATGCCAAAGATACGCTTCCCAAGACTATTTTTACAAAAGTGTTTTTCTTTTTAGTTATTGTTCCAAAAGATGTTTTATAAGTTTTCTTCATTTTCGAATATATCTCTTTAGACATATAATTTCTGACAACAAATTTTTCCAACCATAAATTTTTTAAATTGTATTTTAATTTATTTTTTTGTTCGCCTTCATTCAGTGGATAATATGGTTCAAAAACATAAGTCTCTAAAATAACTAAATCAAGCCAAATAGATTTTGACTTAACCTCTATCCTAGAAACCCAATTTCTCAATTCCTCTTCATTTTTTACCCACTTACTATTATATTCTTGGTGTGTTACTTTGAAAACTGACTCGATGCTTTTTTGCCATTCTTGTAACCATTTAGTCTTTTGTTTTTTTCTAGTTTCATCTTTCTCATTTTTAATATCCTCAATAGTTTTTAAAAACTGAAAATTATAGAGGATTTCAGTTTGTTTCACATCTAATCCTAACGACTTCAGTACTTTCATGTTTTTATATCCTTCTAAATTTTTCATAGATAGTGTAAGTTATGTTCCTTACGGTAAACTAACTTTCATTTTTCATCAAACATTGTTTTGAGATAATAATAATTTTCTTTCTTTCTTCTTCTGTCAGTTCATATTCCCTCAATAAACTAACAATTTCTTCTAATCCATTATCACGTCCTTTAAAAACATCAAAAGATGTACCAAAAATTTCAGCTAATTTTTTTACTGTTTCATCTTTGGAATTTCTTCCTCTATACTCCCATCCAGCATATTGGACTTGAGCCACACCTAATTTTTCAGCAACTTCTATTTGAGTAAGTCCTGCATGAACTGCACCCCAAAATCCTTATTTTAAAGGGATTTTTCATATTTTCCCACTAGTTTTCTAGGAGGTTGCTTTGTATTCTGTGGTAAGGCTGTGGCCTAGGTAGGTATAAATCCGTGTCAGTGGAGATTGGGGATGGGTGGAGACGCGAAAGTGAAAGTAGTGGTCACGATGGTCACGACTCTGGGTGTGGTGGAGTCTGAAATAGTTGCGCTGGCCTGTTGACATGGAACGGAGCAGGTCATCTTCTAAAAAGACCAAGGGGGTCGCAGTCGTTGCCAAGCGGTAAAAATCATGCTCGAACTGCTGGTAATTGTCTGAAAAATAATCGAATTGGAGTTCGTGTTTATTCAGGGCTGGTTTCATAGGTAGAATCTCCTGGTTCAATAGAAAAAATAGTCGAAAGAAGGAGAGAGTGGTAGTGCTGGCCATTTTTAATGAGGACCTCAGAAGGACTTAAGCTATAGACCTGACCGTAGTAGACGGCGATTTGATCGTCTTGGAGGCTAGAGAGGGAGAGGTAGGTCTTTTGCTGATAAGCCTGCTCGAGAAGGCAGCGGATGTCTTCGTTTGAGAGGAGGCGAAGCTCTTCTAGGGAGAGGTGGTTTGTTTGTAAGGCCGTCGAATGTTCTGAGAGGAAGAATCCAGCCCACTTGGCCATGCCTCGGTCTTGGAAGTCCCGTGCCGACTGATAGGGGAGATAAGAACGATCGATCATGCTAAGCCATCTAAACCTCCTGCAGAGTGGCCTCCGGTCAGCTTGCTTCGAGCCAGAGCGCGCGAATTTTCTAATAGGGCAGAGCCCTTCTGTAGAGAAGCAAAGCCAAATCGGTCACGGATGTGGTCAATGGTCTCTTGGAGGGCCTCTTCTTTTTGAGTTTGCTCAGGATTATCAAATAAGGAGATCAGCTGGAAGCTCTCCTCTACAAGCTTCCCATAAAAGACTCCAATCTGCCGGATGGCTCCTCCCTGATAGTGGGAACGAAAGAGTTGGATAACTTCCTTGGCTAATTGAGCGGTAGAGTTGGTCGGCTCAATCTTTCGCTGGCAGTGGATGGAGGGGAGCTGTTCCTGTTTGGAATAGCTGGCGTGGATGGAGACCAATTGTGTCTTTTTCTTTTCCCTACGCAAGCGGATCGCGACCTGCTCGGCCATCTCCCGAAAAACTAATTCAATATCGCTTTGGCGGTGGTAGTCACGGGGAAGGATTTGCGAATTTCCTAGACCGTGAGACTTTGGCCGATAGGGGCGATGGACATTGCTTTCATCGATCCCATGGGCATGAAACCAGAGCTGAACACCCATGACTCCAAATTCTTTTTTGAGCTGGTCTGGATTGGCCTGGGCCAGTTCATAGATGGAGTGAATGCCGAGCTTGTTCAGGCGTTTTTCTGTTCGATGACCAATCCCCCAGAAATCAGTTAGTTTCTTTATCTGCCAGACACGACTGGGGACGTCTTCGTAAGACCAGTTAGCCCGCATGGTTTTCTGGTGCTTGGCTTCGTTGTCTAGAGCCAGTTTGGCCAGGAGCGGATTGGCATTGCTCATCCCGACAGTAGCATAGATCCCAGTTTGCTGCCAAATGCGCTTTTGGATCCGAGCAGAAAGGAGATCTAGCTTGGAGCGTCGGTCTAGCTGAGGATCAGGAATAAAGTAGTTGAGAGAGCTGGTCAAATCGATAAATCCCTCATCGATGGAATAGGGGTAGATATCATCTGGAGCCGCAAATTCTTGAAAGACTTGCTGAATTTCCATATTGACATGGATATAGGCATTCATGCGAGGGGGCACGATAAAGGTGCGCTTGGCCCAACTTTCGATGTAGTGGACAAAGGCTGGATCTGTAGGGAGGCCTTGTTTACGGGCCAGGTAGTAATTGAATTTCCTAGTCTTGAGATCAAAGGGCAGATCGTAGCTACGTCCGACATTTTTCTTTCCAAAGACCTGCTTAAAAACGGGGGAACTGGCTAAGATGAGGCCAGCAGAATTGTCGCTCCGACTCATGACACAAAGAGAAGTCGTCAAGGGATTGAGGCCGAGGCGGACGCATTCACAACTGGCATAGAAACTTTTCATATCCACAAAAGCAATATCAGACCTTGGCTCACGTGAATAATCAAAAAGCATGTCTAGACCTCCAGAGGGAGGAAGTGGCCGACCACGATACCGACAATTTTTGGTTCATCTTCGTAGGGAGCAAAGAGGTCATCATAGGCTGGGTTGATAGACTCTAGGCGGAGGCCCTCCTCTTCCCGATAGACTTTTTTGATATAGGTCTTTCCGTTCCACATGAGGGCGTAGACCGCTCCATCATAGTCAAATCCAGTCTGTTTCATCAAGGCAACAGAACCGTTTGGATAGCTTGGTTCCATCGAATCACCAGAGACCCAAGAGGCAAAGTCGTGTTGGATCTCTTGGTCAAAATAAACGGTCTCGTAGTCGGTCTCATTGTCATAAAAGGTATGACCATGTCCGGCTGCCAAGTCGATAGAGAGGACACGGTAAGGGACCAAAGAGACCACCTTCTCTTGCTCTGCTAAGAGTTGGCTAGCCAAAAGATCGACCTTTTTCTGACGGGGCGGGGTTAATAAAGGGTAGGTGAAAAGCGCTGAGCTCTTGTCGACAAAGTAGTCCTCTTTAACGGAGAGGCGCTTGGCCAACCTCCTGAGATTTTTATCGTGTGGCTCTGCTAAGCCATTCTCCCAACTAGAGTAGGTCTTGCGACTAATCTCTAAGGATTCGTAGACCTGGGCTTGGGTTAGGCCGAGCTCCAGTCGCCGGTCTTTTAATTTTTTTGCATCAAACATCTGCATTCTCCTATGTAACGTTTTAAAAGTTACATATAGTATAGCAAAAATAAATTCGGACTTCAAGAGAAAAGTGAGAGGATTTTTCTTTGGCAACGAAAGGGATGTGGTTCAGCAGATCTCAGACTGGAGAGAGTAGGTGTTTTTGTATCTTTTATCCAAATTTTGATATAATAATCTCTATGAAGATTGTATCAGGTACCTATGGAGGGCGTCCTCTTAAGACGCTCGAAGGAAAGACAACGAGGCCCACTTCAGATAAGGTGAGAGGGGCTATGTTTAATATGATCGGTCCTTATTTTGATGGGGGGCGGGTCTTGGATCTATATGCTGGCTCAGGTGGCTTGTCCATCGAAGCGGTATCGCGGGGGATGGAGCAGGCTGTCTTGGTCGAGAAAGACCGCAGAGCCCAAGGGATCATTGCCAGCAATATCCAAATGACAAAGGAAAGCCACAAATTTCAATTGCTGAAGATGGAGGCTCACCAAGCACTCAGCCAATTGCAGGGGACCTTTGACCTTGTTTTCTTAGATCCTCCCTATGCCAAGGAGCAGATCGTAGCCGATATTGAAACCTTGGCTGAACGAGACTTGCTGGGAGAAGAGGTCATGGTCGTCTGTGAGACGGACAAGGCAGTAGACTTGCCTGAGGAGATTGCTTGTCTAGGAATCTGGAAAGAAAAAATCTACGGAATTAGTAAGGTAACGGTTTATGTCAGATAAAATAGGGTTATTTACAGGTTCATTTGACCCAATGACCTTGGGACACTTGGATTTGATAGAGCGAGCTAGTCGCTTGTTTGATTGCTTGTATGTAGGCATCTTCTTTAATCATGAGAAGAAGGGCTATTTTACCATTGAGCAAAGAGAGGCCATGGTGACAGAGGCAGTAGCTCATTTGTCCAATGTAAGAGTCATCATCTCAGAGGCAGAGTTGGCAGTAGAAGTGGCTAGACGGTATGGAGTGACGAGCTTAGTTCGAGGCCTGCGAAATAGCCAAGACTTCCTCTATGAAAGCAACATGGACTACTTCAATCACCAGCTGGCTCCAGAGCTTGAGACCATCTATCTTTGTACCCAGCCCCAGTACCAGGCCTTGAGCTCGACGAGAATTCGCGAGTTGCTGACCTTCCAGCAAGATGTCAGTGCCTATGTCCCAGAGAGTGTTATAAAGGAGATGAAATAAAAGGAATGAATGAATTTGAGAAACAAAGGGATCAGTTACCAGAAAGCCCATTTGAACCTGTACGCAAAAAAGATAGTGTGTGGAGAACCTATCGCTGGCCGATTATTGGGACTTTGCTTCTGATTCTGGCCTTGCTAGCTTTCTTTGTTCCCCTGCCCTATTATCTGGAAATGCCCGGGAGTTCAGAAGATATTCGCCAAGTGATGCGCGTCAACCAGAAAAATGATGAAGCATCTGGTTCGTATGATTTTGTCACTGTTGCCGTCAAGCAAGCGACCTTCTCGGATATAGTCTATGCCTGGGTGACTCCTTTTACAGACATCCACTCTGAACAAGAAATGACTGGTGGCAGTTCCAGTGAGGAATTTTTCCGGATTAATCAATTTTATATGGAAACCTCTCAAAATACTGCCAAATACCAAGGATTAAAAACTGCTGGTAAAGAGACAGAGATGGAATTCTTAGGTGTTTATGTCATGCAAGTAGCAGAAGACTCTACTTTCAAAGGCGTTCTAAATATTGCGGACACGGTTACGGCTGTGAATGACAAAACCTTTAAGAGCTCAAAAGAGCTCATCGAGTATGTTGGTTCCCAAAAAATTGGGGACAAGGTCACAGTGACCTACACAGAAGATGGCCAGACCAAGACAGCTGAAGGAAAGATTATTAAGTTGGTCAATGGCAAGAATGGGATTGGGATTAGCTTGATTGACCGAACAGAAGTGAAGAGTGACGTGCCAATTGAGTTTGCGACAGCTGGCATCGGTGGCCCAAGTGCCGGGATGATGTTTAGTTTGTCCATCTATACCCAGGTAGCGGATCCAGACCTTCGTCAGGGACGCCACATCGCGGGGACAGGGACCATTAACCATGATGGGACTGTCGGAGATATCGGTGGAGTGGATAAGAAAGTCGTGGCGGCAGATCGCGCTGGTGCTGAAATCTTCTTTGCCCCTGATAATCCGGTGACAGAGGAAGTTAAAAAGAATAATCCTAATGCCAAGAGCAACTACGATGAAGCGGTAGAAACAGCTAAAAAAATTAAGACCAAGATGAAAATTGTCCCTGTCAAAACCTTGCAGGATGCTATTGATTATTTGAAAAAGAATTAAAGTAGCTTGCTCGAAAAGAGAGTGGGACAGAAATCGGTCATTCGTTAGAATTCGATTTCGTCGTCCCACCTCCGCACAGTTGAGTAGGGCTGTAAAAGCTGATGAAATCAGCGTAGTAGAGCCCACTCAACCACTGCGTCTTGCTCGACAATCCAAAGATAATTGAGAGGCTAGGACTTTTGTCCCAGCCTCCTTTTTATTTTCCGTCTGAGTAAGCTTTGAAAAAGCCTATTTTTTCTGATGAGACAGGAAGAAGAGGTAAATTAAATCGTCAGACTTTTTACAGAATCTCTCTTTTCCGTTGAAATTCTATCTAAAGCTAGGGATTTATGATAAAATAAAGTGTTACAACTAAAGGTATGAATAAAGGAAGGCTATGCGCAAAGAAATATCCCCTGAATTATTTAATTATAATAAATATCCTGGACCGGAATTTCGTCTGGTCGGCAATCAAGTGCTAGCAGAACAATTGACATTTGAGCTGGTTGAGAACCAAAATGATGCCTTTGATGCGACGGTCTTTGGTCAGCGTTTTTCAGAGGTTTTAACCAAATTTGATTATATTGTCGGTGATTGGAGCAATGAACAGTTGCGTCTACGTGGTTTCTATAAGGACGATCGTCCGGTCACAGATGCAGAGAAAATCAGCCGCCTGGAAGATTATTTATTAGAATACTGTAGCTATGGCTGTGCTTATTTTGTCCTAGAAAATGCAGAACCCCGTCGAGCATCCTTTGACAAGAAATCTTCTCCAAAACAACAGGAAGAGGGCAACCGTTCTACTAAGCGTGGCGGTCGTCAAAATCGCCGAAATCGTTCTAAAAATCAGCAACGAGAACGTGAACAAGAGCAAAAACAAAAGACTTCTCAACCAAAGAAAAAGAACCGTCAGCGGTCTAGAAAAAAAGATGCACAGGGTGGGCAAGAACGCCACTTTGTCATCCGTCAAAAGTAAAGAGAGAAAAGAGATAAGATGAAACCTTCAATTTATGGCCTGACTCGACAAGAACTGATCGAGTGGGCAGAAGAACATGGTGAAAAGAAATTCCGAGCAACCCAAATCTGGGAATGGCTCTATCGGAAACGTGTCCAGTCATTTGAAGAAATGACCAACCTATCTAAGAGCTTGATCGAAACATTGAATGATCAGTTCGTGATCAATCCTTTGAAACAACGGATTGTGCAAGAATCAGCAGATGGAACTGTCAAATACCTTTTTGAATTGCCAGATGGCATGTTGATCGAGACAGTTTTGATGCGCCAACATTATGGCTTGTCAGTCTGTGTCACCACTCAGGTAGGATGCAACATCGGCTGTACCTTCTGTGCATCTGGTTTGATCAAGAAGCAACGCGACTTGAACAGTGGGGAAATCGTTGCCCAAATCATGCTAGTTCAAAAGTACTTTGACGAGCGTGGTCAAGATGAACGCGTCAGCCACATCGTTGTGATGGGAATTGGTGAGCCGTTTGATAACTACAAGAATGTCTTGAGCTTTGTCCGTACGGTCAATGATGACAAGGGACTGGCTATCGGTGCCCGCCACATTACCGTTTCAACTTCTGGCTTGGCTCATAAGATTCGTGATTTTGCTAATGAAGGGGTTCAGGTCAACTTGGCGGTATCACTTCATGCTCCAAATAATGACTTGCGTTCCAGCATCATGAAAATCAACCGCGCTTTCCCAATCGAGAAATTATTTGCGGCTATTGAGTACTATATTGAAACGACCAACCGCCGGGTAACCTTCGAGTACATCATGCTTAATGAAGTCAATGATGGTGTCGAACAAGCCTTAGAATTGGCAGAACTCCTTAAAAAGATCAAGAAGTTATCTTATGTAAACTTGATTCCTTACAACCCAGTTAGTGAGCATGATCAGTATAGCCGGAGTCCAAGAGAGCGCGTGATGGCCTTTTATGACACCTTGAAGAAAAACGGAGTCAACTGCGTGGTTCGTCAAGAGCATGGTACGGATATTGATGCTGCTTGTGGCCAATTGCGTTCCAATACGATGAAGAGAGACCGGGAGAAAGCCATTGTTGAACAAGTTCAACCGTAACAAGGGGCTGATAGAACAAGGTCAATTAACAAATAAAGGAAGACAACTGCTACTAGGTGGCAGTTTCTTCTATTTTGTCTTGCTCTGTCTCATGTGTTTTCTCCCCCAACGGCCTGAACCAGGAATGGAAACACCTGGTATCCAACATTTTGGGCGAGTAGTCGTATTGCTGGTTCCCTTTAATTCCCTCATCAACCTAGCTCAAGTGACCAGCCTGGTCCAGCTGATCAAGGTGTTTGTACAAAATATAGCCAACATCTTTCTCTTATTCCCTTTGGTCTTTCAGCTGCTTTGGCTCTGGCCTTGGCTAGGCACTCGGAAACGCGTCCTTTGCTTTAGTCTAGGGATGAGTTTATGGATCGAGCTCAGTCAGATTGTCCTAGACCTCTTGTTTGATTTCAATCGGGTATTTGAGATAGATGATCTGTGGACCAATACCCTGGGAGGCTACCTAGCCTATCTGTGTTTTAAATGGCTGCAAGCTTCTATGAGTAAGGACAAGCCATCTTAGTTTGGTCCAAAATCCGAACGATTGAAGACGATTTCAAATTTTGGGTTGACAAACGATAGGTAGGAAGCTATAATAGCTTCAAGACATCAGAAAAGTAGAGGTTTTTCTCACTTCCAGGGAGCTTGTGGTCATTGTGAACAAGCAGTGGTAGATCTTGAAATGGGCTGATGCGTTTATGATGATGAATTTGAAACAATAAAAATTCGGTGAGCACACCTTATCGTGCAGCCTGTTGCTAGACAGGTCAGAGATGTAGGAGAAAGTATGTTTTCCTACAATTGAGGTGGCACCGCGGTATCGAATCGTCCTCACACAGATTTTTCTGTGTGAGGTTTTTTGTATCTCAAAAGGACCCTGTGAGACTGCAGCTCAAAGGACCAGAGAGAGAAAAAGATCATAAACAGAATTGAAGATATAGAAAAGAGGACACAATCATGACAGAAACAAAAGGCTATTTCGGACAATTTGGTGGGTCTTTCGTACCAGAACCTATTCAAAACTTGCTCGATCAATTAGAGAAAACCTTTGAACAGTACAAAAATGACCCAGAATTTATCGCTGAATATAAACATTATTTGAAAGATTATTCTGGACGCGAAACACCGCTCTACTTTGCGGAAAGTTTGACAGAGCATTTAGGTGGGGCAAAAATTTATTTGAAACGTGAAGACCTGAATCACCTAGGTTCGCATAAATTGAATAACGTCTTGGGGCAAATCCTCTTGGCTAAGCGCATGGGCAAAACCCGCGTGATTGCTGAAACAGGAGCCGGTCAACATGGTGTGGCTACAGCAGCTGCGGCAGCTAAGTTTGGCATGGCCTGTGATGTCTACATGGGGGCAGAAGATGTTGAGCGCCAACGTCTCAATGTCTTCCGCATGGAAATGATGGGGGCAACCGTTCATGCCGTTGAAACAGGTACGAAGACCTTGAAAGATGCTGTTGATGCTGCTTTTGGAGCATGGATGGCGGATCTGGATGCTTTTTATGTCTTGGGTTCTGCTGTTGGACCTCACCCTTATCCAACCATTGTGCATGAATTCCAAAAAGTCATCAGTGAAGAATCTCGTCGCCAAATCTTGGAAAAAGAAGGACGTCTGCCAGATTACGTTATTGCCTGTGTCGGTGGTGGTTCTAATGCCATCGGTGCCTTTTCACAGTATGTAGCAGATGAAGAAGTGAAATTGGTCGGGGTAGAAGCTGCTGGTCATGGTCTAGATACTGATAAACACGCAGCAACTATGACTAAAGGTAGTGTAGGTATCGTCGATGGAATGAAAACCTATGCAGTCTTTAAGGAAGATGGAGAACTTGCTCCAGTCTACTCTATCTCAGCTGGTTTGGACTATCCAGGAGTTGGTCCAGAGCATGCCTTCTTTAAAGACTCTGGTCGTGTCGAATATGTGGCGGCGACAGATGATGAAGCCGTTCAAGCTCTTCTTCTTCTCAGTAAGACAGAGGGAATCCTCCCAGCTATTGAAAGTTCACATGCCATTGCAGAAGCTGTTAAACGTGCTCCACAACTGGACAAAGATAAGATTATTATTATCAATGTTTCTGGACGTGGGGATAAGGACGTGGCTGCGATTGCCGATTATCTAGAAGCGAAAGCTACAAAATAAGAAATCTTATCTGCTAAAAATTGTAAAAAACAGTAAAGCCTGATAACTCAGAAAAAGACAGGGAACAAAAGGAATCCGGTCTTTTTCTTTTTTTAAGAGGAAGACAAGGAGACCAATGAGAGAAGCCCCTTGCATGACGAGGAGGACTTGGACAGCTGAGAGGGTCAAAGAAAAAGTAGCCAGTAAGAGAAAGTCCCCTGCTCCAATGCCGATGGAGTAAACAGCTGACAGGACTCCTAAGAAGAGAAAGACTCCCATCAAGAGGGTAGGGCTGGTGAAAAACAGGCAAAGAGCGTGGAGCACCAGCCAGAGGAGAAGCGGATACTCCATGGAGCGCAAATCGTAGATGGCCAAAACACAACTACCAAGCAGAACGAAAAGATGAAAAATAGGAAGAAGGCCCTGATAGCACAGCAAAAAAAGGAGGCCAGACCAGGCTTCAAAGAGAGCATACCAATAAGGAAGCGGACTCTGGCAGTAGCGACAACGGAATCGAAAGAGGACTTGTGAGAGGATAGGAATCAGGTCCAGAGGTCTCAAGGTCTGTTGGCAATGGTCGCAATGGCTTCTTGGACGAATGATGGAGCTTTCTGGAAAGCGGTCGATGACGAGTCCTAAAAAGGAGGCAATACAGGAACCGACTGTAAAAAAATAAAAGTTGATCATACTTATAGTATTCGTAAAAAAGATGACTAATAACAATTAGAAATGAAACAATTTTCTAACTTTTCTTATTTAAGCATTTTTTCTTGCATTTCTAAATTAGAAGGATTATAATATAACTAAATTAGAATAATTCTAAAAAAGGAGAATCTATTTATGACAACAATTAAAAAAGAAGCAGCAAAAGACGTAGCAACATTTGCAACCATCAGCGAAGTAAGCAAGAGTTTAACCGATACAAAAGCGGTTTTGAATCAAGTGGTGGCAGACCTTTATGTCGCTCATATTGCCTTGCACCAAGTACATTGGTATATGCGTGGTCGTGGCTTCCTCGTATGGCATCCAAAAATGGATGAGTACATGGAAAGCTTGGATGCGACTCTTGATGAAGTGAGTGAACGCTTGATTACCTTGGGTGGTGCCCCATATGCTAGCATGGTTGAGTTCTTGGAACACAGCAATATCCAAGAAGAAAAAGGTTCATTTGAACGCTCTATGGAAGAAAATTTGGGACGTGTCCTTTCTATCTTCCGCTATTTGGTAAGTCTTTATCAAAAAGCCTTGGATATCACAGACGCTGAAGGAGATGATGTGACCAACGATATCTTTGTTGGTGCAAAAGCTGAATTGGAAAAACATATCTGGATGATTGCCGCTGAATTAGGCCAAGCACCAGGTTTGTAATCTGAAAAGAAACAAACGAGCCTTCCTTGATGGGGAGGCTCGTTTTTACTCGGAAGTGATTTTTCCTGTAAATAAAACAGGGACCATCTTGAAAATACTTGGAAGATTTGATAGAATAAGCACATGAAAACCCTGTACGATGTTCAACAATTTCTGAAAAAATTTGGAATCATCATTTATGTCGGAAAACGGCTTTACGACATCGAATTGATGAAGATTGAATTGAAAAGGATCTATGACGCTGGGCTGATGGAAAAATTGGATTATCTAGAAGCAGAAGCTGTCTTACGCAGAGAACATGCACAGGAATTACGTTATTTAGAAGAGGATAAAGAAAAGTGAGTTTAGTAAATATTTTAGTATGGTTGATTGTTTTAGCAATGTTCGGCTGGATGGGTTACAATTACTTCCGTATCCGTCGTGCTGCAAAAATTGTGGACAATGTAGAGTTTGAAGAATTGATCCGCAAAGGCCAATTAGTAGACTTGCGTGATCCGAATGAGTTCCACGCTAAGCATATTTTAGGGGCTCGGAACATTCCATCCAACCAATTGAAAGTGAGCTTGGCGGCTCTTCGAAAAGATAAACCAGTCTTGCTTTATGAGAACAGTCGTGGTTCCCGTGTGACCAATGCGGCCCTCTTCTTGAAAAAACAAGGCTATAAAGATATCTATATCTTGTCCTACGGTTTGGATTCATGGGATGGAAAGGTAAAGACTAGTTAAGATCAAGGAAAATGTTGCTAAAGATGCTTGATGTATCATAATAAAATGATATTAATTTTAAGGAGTTTCTAGAAATTGCAAGAAAAGAACAATGCCTCATTTGTTTTGGGTATCATATCTATCATAGTTGCCTTTATATTTCCATTGATCAGTATTATTTTTGGTGTTTTTGGTTTGGGCTCGGCTATTTTAAATCAAAAAGAGTCTGGACTAGACTATACGACAGAAATAATGCTCTCTATTGTAGGGATTGTGCTTTCTGTAATTTTCTGTCTCGTGTTTATCTCACAACTTTCGGGGATTAATTAAAAAAAAAAAGAGAGTGGGACAGAAATCGGTCATTCGTTAGAATTCGATTTCGTCGTCCCACCTCCGCACAGTTGAGTAGGACTGTAAAAGCTGATGAAATCAGCGTAGTAGAGCCCACTCAACCATTGCGTCTTGCTCGACAATCCAAAGACAATTGAGAGGCTAGGACTTTTGTCCCAGCCTCTTTTTTGTTTTAGCAACTGTTTTCTAAGTAGTTTTTAATAATCTGTAATTCATCTTGGTTCAAAGGGCGATATTGACCCTCTTCTAGCTCTGAATCTAATGTAAAATCCCCAAACTGAACTCGTTTTAGAGCAGTGACCTTGACACCGACTGAGAGGAACATTTTTTTTACCTGATGGAATTTCCCTTCAGACAGGGTGACTAGTGCTCGGCTTTCTTTGGGACTGGAGGTAAGGATTTTTAGTTTGGCAGGCTTACACCTGGTCCCATCTAAAAAAGTGATCCCTTCTTGAAAACGATCGATATGAGCGGGTTCGAGAGGGCCGTTAACTGTTACTGCGTATTCTTTTTCAATATGGTATCGAGGGTGAAGGAGTTGGAAACCTAGCGGTCCATTGTCTGTGAGTAAGAGCAGACCGGTGGTATCCCGATCTAGCCGGCCGATAGGATAGGTATTGGGTGTTCGATCTTCTGCTCGAAGGAGGTCCAGCACTGTAGGATGCTGGGCATCCTTGGTAGCCGTCACCAGCCCTTGGGGCTTGTGGAGAAGAAAATAATGATGGGAACAGTCGGTAAGGACCCGATTTTTCCAGCGAACCTCTTGGAGACCTGTATCGACATTTTGGGATAATTTTGTTGCAGCAAGCCCGTCGACTAGAATCTGCCTTTTAGCCAGGCTCTGTTTGATTTCCTTACGAGGAATTTGGTAGTGGGCCAGTAATTGATCTAATCTCATAAAAAACAGGATAGCATGAAATGAAGAGAATCACAAGTATTCGGAAAAAGGGTGAAGAAAAGAGATTGAAGACTTGAAAGATTTTCATGAATAGAGTGGTTAGGAGTGGGAATGAGAAAGAAGATTTTCAAAAGAAAGCATGAAAACATTTACACTTGTCTGAGTTATGCCATTTGCTTAAAATTGTGGTATAATTGCTCAGTTAGAAAATAAATTTTTGAATACTGTAGAGGAAATCATGACAAAATTAAGAGAAGATATCCGTAATATCGCGATTATCGCCCACGTCGACCACGGAAAAACAACCCTCGTTGACGAATTATTGAAACAATCTGAAACTCTTGACGCGCGTACAGAGTTGGCAGAGCGTGCTATGGACTCAAACGATATCGAAAAAGAGCGTGGAATCACCATCCTTGCGAAGAATACAGCAGTTGCCTACAACGGAACTCGTATTAATATCATGGACACGCCAGGACACGCGGACTTCGGTGGAGAAGTTGAGCGGATCATGAAAATGGTTGACGGTGTTGTTTTGGTCGTAGATGCTTACGAAGGGACTATGCCACAGACTCGTTTCGTATTGAAAAAAGCCTTGGAACAAGACCTTGTGCCGATCGTTGTCGTTAACAAAATCGACAAACCATCAGCTCGTCCAGCAGAAGTTGTAGATGAAGTCTTGGAACTCTTCATCGAGCTTGGTGCGGATGATGACCAGCTTGACTTCCCAGTCGTTTATGCGTCAGCTATCAACGGAACATCTTCATTATCTGATGATCCAGCAGATCAAGAAAAGACTATGGCGCCAATCTTTGACACCATTATTGACCACATCCCTGCTCCGGTTGATAACTCAGATGAGCCTCTTCAATTCCAAGTGTCACTCTTGGACTATAATGACTTCGTTGGTCGTATTGGTATTGGTCGCGTCTTCCGTGGGACAGTAAAAGTTGGTGACCAAGTTACCCTTTCTAAATTGGACGGTACAACCAAGAACTTCCGTGTGACCAAACTCTTCGGTTTCTTTGGTTTGGAACGTCGTGAAATCCAAGAAGCCAAAGCGGGTGACTTGATTGCCGTTTCAGGTATGGAAGATATCTTCGTTGGGGAAACGATTACTCCTACAGACGCAGTTGAGGCATTGCCAGTTCTTCACATCGACGAACCGACTCTTCAAATGACCTTCTTGGTTAACAATTCACCATTTGCCGGTCGTGAAGGGAAATGGGTCACTTCTCGTAAGGTTGAAGAGCGCCTTCAAGCTGAGTTGCAAACAGACGTTTCACTTCGTGTAGACCCAACGGATTCACCAGATAAATGGACAGTTTCAGGACGTGGTGAATTGCACTTGTCTATCTTGATTGAAACCATGCGCCGTGAAGGTTATGAACTTCAAGTATCTCGTCCAGAAGTGATCATCAAAGAAATTGATGGTGTCAAGTGTGAGCCGTTTGAACGCGTACAAATCGATACACCTGAAGAATACCAAGGATCTGTTATCCAAAGCCTTTCTGAGCGTAAGGGTGAAATGTTGGATATGGTGGCTACTGGAAACGGGCAAACTCGTTTGGTCTTCCTTGTTCCTGCGCGTGGTTTGATTGGATACTCAACTGAGTTCTTGTCAATGACACGTGGATATGGAATCATGAACCATACCTTTGACCAATACTTGCCAATGATTCCAGGTGAAATTGGTGGCCGTCACCGTGGGGCCCTCGTTTCTATCGATGCTGGTAAGGCAACAACCTACGCAATCATGTCTATCGAAGAACGTGGTACGATCTTTGTCAACCCAGGTACTGAGGTTTACGAAGGAATGATTATCGGTGAAAACTCTCGTGAAAATGACTTGACCGTTAACATCACCAAGGCTAAACAAATGACCAATGTCCGTTCAGCTACTAAGGACCAAACAGCGGTTATCAAGACTCCTCGTATCTTGACTCTTGAAGAATCACTTGAGTTCTTGAATGACGATGAGTACATGGAAGTAACGCCAGAATCTATTCGTTTGCGTAAGCAAATCCTCAACAAAGCAGAGCGCGAAAAAGCAAACAAAAAGAAAAAATCAGCTGCAGCTGAATAAGAAATAAGAAAGGAGTGACAAAATGGTTTATTTAATTATAGGTATTTTGATCCTCCTTTTTTATCTTTTTGCAGCTCCAAAGAGTATTAGAGGAACTCTGAATGTAGTAACCCTGGTCGTATTATTGGTCTCTTTGGTGATTCTGCTTTGCTTAGCAATTTTCCAAATCTTCCAATTACCTTCAGAATTTTTTGTTGGTGCCTTCCTTGCTTTTGTAGGCTACCTGGCCCTTGTTGATATCTCGCGGTTGCCAACCAAGTCTTCTAAACGCTTGGATAAATCAGAATAAACTGGAGATTTTTACTCCAGAAATAGAGTCGTTGTGATGTAAAATCATGGCGACTTTTTTATGAAAGAAGGGGAAGAGGTCATTTTTGTAAGGTGTTGCTTCTTTTGCTGTCTTAAGGCTTTTTAAATTGTCTAAAAAAGGGTAAAATAGAAGGTGAACAAATTGGAGTAAAAAAGCTATGAACATCATTGAAACATTTAAAAATAAAAAAGTCCTTGTTTTAGGATTGGCGAAATCCGGAGAATCTGCAGCACGTTTACTAGATCGCTTAGGAGCCATCGTAACGGTGAATGATGGAAAAGCCTTTGAAGAAAATCCTGCAGCCCAGAGTTTGCTGGAAGAAGGAATCAAAGTCGTGACAGGAGGACATCCTCTGGAACTCTTGGATGAAGACTTTGCGGTGATGGTGAAGAATCCTGGAATTCCATACACGAATCCCATGGTCCAACGGGCCCTTGAAAAAGGCATCCCTGTTTTGACTGAGGTTGAATTGGCTTACCTCATTTCAGAAGCGCCGATCATCGGCATCACTGGTTCAAATGGAAAGACAACCACCACTACCATGATTGGGGAAGTGTTAACTGCCGCTGGACAAAATGGTCTTTTGTCTGGGAATATTGGTTTTCCAGCTAGTCAAGTCGCTCAAACAGCGACAGCTAAAGACACATTGGTGATGGAATTATCTTCTTTCCAATTGATGGGAATTGAAGCCTTCCATCCAGAAATCGCAGTGATTACTAATCTCATGCCAACCCACTTGGATTATCATGGATCCTTCGAAGGTTATGTAGCTGCAAAATGGGCTATTCAAAAGAATATGACTGCCAAGGATTTTGTGGTACTGAACTTTAACCAAGATCTCGCTAAAGATTTGGCTAAGCAAACGCAGGCTACTGTGGTGCCATTTTCAACTCAAAAAAAGGTGGACGGAGCTTATTTAGAGGATGGTGTCCTTTACTTCCGAGGTGAAGCCGTTATGCGAGCAGATCAAATCGGAGTACCAGGTAGTCACAATGTAGAAAATGCTTTAGCTACCATTGCAGTGGCCAAACTTCGTGGCATTGACAATCAAACGATCCAAGAAACCTTATCAGCCTTTGGCGGGGTGAAGCACCGCTTGCAGTATGTGGCTGAAATTGAAGGGGTGAAATTCTACAATGATAGTAAGTCTACCAATATCTTAGCAACCCAAAAAGCCTTGTCTGGATTTGATAACGCTCATGTCATCTTAATCGCTGGTGGCTTGGACCGAGGCAATGAATTTGATGAATTGGTGCCAGATATTACCGGTCTTAAAAAAATGGTCATCCTTGGAGAGTCTGCTGAACGGGTGAAACGGGCAGCGGATCAAGCAGGTGTGGCCTATCTAGATGCGACGGATGTGGCAGACGCAACGCGCAAAGCCTTTGAATTCGCTGATGCAGGCGATATTGTCTTGCTTAGTCCAGCCAATGCCAGCTGGGACATGTATGCGAATTTTGAAGTGCGGGGCGATGAATTCCTTAAAACAGTAGAAGAGTTGAAAAAATAATATGAAAAAAATAGTATTCACAGGGGGAGGTACAGTTGGCCACGTCACCTTGAACCTTCTCCTTATCCCTCGCTTTATCGAGGACGGTTGGGAAGTTCATTATATTGGAGACAAGAAAGGGATTGAACACCAAGAGATTTTGAAATCTGGCTTGGACATTCAATTCCACTCGATTGCGACGGGTAAGCTGCGCCGTTATTTCTCTTGGCAAAACATGTTGGATATCTTCAAGGTCTTCTGGGGGATTCTCCAATCGATTTGGATCATGCTGTGTGTACGGCCACAGGTCTTGTTTTCTAAAGGAGGCTTCGTTTCGGTTCCTCCGGTAGTGGCTGCACGACTTTGTTTCGTTCCTGTATTGGTACACGAATCAGACCGTTCCATGGGCTTGGCCAATAAAATTGCTTATAAGTTTGCGACGAAAATGTTCACGACCTTTGAGCAACCGAAAAGCCTAGTCAAAGCCCAACATGTAGGAGCTGTGACCAAGGTTCATCAGGGGCAAGTTCCAACCCCAGTAGAATTAGAAGCAGTATTTGCTCAATTTGATCCACAGTTGCCAACCCTTCTCTTTGTGGGGGGCTCTGCTGGTGCACGAGTGTTCAATGAGTTTGTTACAAATAATCGAGAAGCCTTGTTGGCAAGCTACAATGTCATTAATTTGACAGGGGACTCCTCTTTAAATGAGCAAGCTCCTCATCTTTATCGCGTGGATTACGTGACGGATCACTATCTTCCATTGCTCCAAAAGGCAGACCTAGTGGTGACTCGTGGCGGTGCCAATACGATTTTTGAACTCTTAGCCATGAATAAGCTACATATCATCGTTCCTCTAGGAAAAGAAGCTAGTCGGGGAGATCAGATCGAAAACGCTCAATATTTCGTTGAGAAAGGTTATGCAGAAACCATCGCTGAACCAGAATTGAGCATGGATCGTTTGCAAAATACGATGGATAAAATGTTCCAAGGGGCAGAAAGCTATCATCAAGCGATGAAGTCTTCGAATGAGCTGCTTTCCTTGGATGAATTTTACAGTCTGGTCCATCAAGAAATTAATAAAAGGAAAAAATGACGGATAAGAAGAACCAAAAAACTCCTAAGGAAGTCACTAAGCTCTCTGAGTGGCAGAGACGAAACCAGGAGTATCAAAAGAAAAAACAATTAGAAGAGCAAGAAGAAAAAGAAAAGAAAGCACAAGAAGAGAAGGAAAGACAGGAACTTCTGAATCAAAAAACTCCCTCTGAAGATCTAGATGCCGTAGAGCAAGATGCCGAGACTATAGATGAAGAGGAAGATGAGAATGTGGCCAATGTAGCTGAGGAGGAATTGCAAGAAACTCTTCCTGAAGAAATAGAAGAAGAGTCTGAAGAAGAAAAAATCATCTACCTAACAGAAGCTTCAGAAGCTATGTTCGAAGAAGAGGTACTAGCGAAGGAGGCTAAAAAGGAAGGCCAAATTGCGAGACGTCACATCTACAGAGCTATTCCAGTTTTGGTTATCAGTACCCTGATTGCTCTCTTTTCTACCTATCTTTTAACGCCCCTAGCGAAGCAAAAAGTGATCGAATTTTCAGGGAATAAAAATACGGATCAGACCCTGTTGTTCGAAAAAAGTCGTATCCAAGATCGGGATTATACCTTGACAACTTTCTTAAATCGGGATCGTTATCTTGCTAATATGAAGGCGGCGAGTCCCTGGGTCAAGGATATATCAATGACCTATGCTTTCCCTACGACTTTTAAGGTTCAGGTTGAGGAATACCAGGTTTTTGGTTACTATGTGAATGAGGAAGACCACTATCCCATTTTAGAGAATGGAGAAGTCGTGGAGACACCGGTTGCTACGGATCAGCTTCCCAAGTCTTACCTAAGCGTTCGTTTTTCTGATCGAGAATTGGTCCGACAATTTGTCAAACAACTGGGGAAAATACCATCTACTGTACGAGATAAAATTGAGTCAGTGGACTTGACACCGAGCAAGGTGACTAAGGATTTGGTGACGCTAACCATGAAGGATGGCACCAAGGTTTTAGTGCCTGTATCTCAGATCAAGCGTAAATTGCCTTATTACGATAAGATTCGTAAACTGATTGAAGATGACAGTGTCATTGACATGGAAGCGGGTATATACAGTTATAATGCAGAAACAATGGCTACTTTAGCTCAGGAAAAGAAAGAAGAAGAGCAAGGGGAAGGGAACAAAACGGAGGAAGCGGACGCCAACTCGACAGATTCTGATGAGAGTGCAGTCGTAACCGAGCAACACGAAGAAGTTCCCGCTGAGTAAGCCCTCATAAATTATCTGAAATAAATGAAGAAAATATGCCCACTATGGGCATATTTGTGTTATAATAAAATTTGGATAGTTCTAACTAAATGGAGCTATTAACTGACGTATAGGAAAACAAAAGAGAGAGGACTGGTGTAATGGCTAGAAACGGCTTTTTTACAGGTTTAGATATCGGTACTAGTTCAATAAAAGTATTGGTGGCAGAACATGTCAATGGAGAAATGAATGTAATTGGAGTCAGCAATGCGAAAAGTGCTGGCGTCAAAGATGGAATTATTGTTGATATTGAGGCTGCTTCGAATGCGATTAAAAATGCAGTAAGTCAGGCAGAAGAAAAAGCAGGAATTTCAATCAATCTTGTCAACGTTGGATTGCCAGCGAACCTTCTTCAAATTGAAGCAACTCAAGGAATGATTCCTGTAACCAGTGATTCAAAAGAAATTACGGATGCAGACGTGGAAAATGTTGTACGGTCTGCTTTGACGAAGAGTATGACGCCTGACCGTGAAGTCATTACCTTTATTCCAGAAGAATTCACAGTCGATGGTTTCCAAGGAATTCGTGACCCACGTGGTATGATGGGGATTCGTTTGGAAATGCGTGGACTCTTGTATACTGGTCCAAGAACTGTCCTCCATAATTTACGGAAAACAGTTGAACGTGCTGGTTTACAAGTTGAAAACATCATTATTTCACCGCTTGCAATGATTAAGTCTGTATTAAACGAAGGAGAACGTGAGTTTGGTGCGACTGTCATTGATTTAGGTGGAGGACAAACGACAGTAGCTTCTGTTCGTAATCAAGAACTTCAATTTACAAATATCTATCAAGAAGGTGGCGACTACGTTACTAAGGATATTTCTAAAGTATTGAAAACTTCTCAAAAATTAGCAGAAAGTTTGAAGTTCAACTATGGAGCAGCTTATGTTCCTGCAGTTGGTGATGAAGTCTTCCATGTTGAAGTGATTGGTGAAGTAGAACCTGTTCAAGTATCTGAAAAATATTTGGCAGAAATTATTTCAGCTCGGATTAAACACATCTTCGACCAAATCAAACAAGATCTTGAAAGAAGACATTTGCTTGATTTGCCTGGAGGAATTGTCATCATCGGTGGTGGCGCTATTCTCCCTGGTATTGAAGAGTTGGCACAAGAAGTCTTTGGTGTAAATGTGAAATTGTACGTTCCAAATCAAATTGGTATCCGCAATCCAGCTTTTGCCCACGTGATTAGCTTGTCTGAATATGCAGGAAATCTAACAGATGTAGATATTCTTGCTCAGGCTGCTGTACATGGGGACCAACGTCTTCGTCAGCAACCAATTCAGTTCGAACGCCCAACACAGCAACCAGTAGTTCCAGCTTATGTACCGGACGAAATTGAACCTGTAGTAAACGTCGAGCAACAACATCCAGTTGAAGAACAAAAACAAGAAGAAAAAACTACCTTTACAGACCGAATGAAGAATTTAATCGGTAATATGTTTGATTAAGGAGTGTAAGTATTTATGACATTTTCATTTGACACAGCAGCGGCACAAGGTGCAGTTATTAAAGTAATCGGTGTCGGTGGCGGTGGCGGTAATGCCATCAACCGTATGATTGACGAAGGAGTTGCTGGTGTAGAATTCATCGCAGCAAACACAGACGTACAAGCACTTTCAAGTGCAAAAGCAGAAACAGTTATCCAATTGGGTCCTAAGTTGACTCGTGGTTTGGGTGCTGGAGGTCAACCTGAGGTTGGTCGTAAAGCCGCAGAAGAAAGTGAAGAAGTATTGACGGAAGCTTTGCAAGGTGCAGACATGGTCTTCATCACAGCGGGAATGGGTGGAGGATCTGGTACAGGTGCTGCACCAGTTATCGCTCGTATTGCTAAAGCTGTTGGTGCTTTGACAGTAGCCGTTGTGACTCGTCCTTTCGGATTTGAAGGAACCAAACGTAGCAACTATGCAATCGAAGGGATCAATGAACTTCGCGAGCATGTGGATACCTTGTTGATCATTTCTAACAACAACTTGTTAGAAATTGTTGATAAGAAAACACCACTTCTTGAAGCATTGAGTGAAGCAGATAATGTCCTTCGCCAAGGGGTTCAAGGGATCACTGACTTGATCACAAGCCCAGGATTGATTAACCTTGACTTCGCTGACGTGAAGACTGTTATGGAAAACAAAGGAAATGCCTTGATGGGTATCGGTGTTGGTAATGGTGAAGAGCGTGTGATTGAAGCAGCTCGTAAAGCCATCTACTCACCACTCCTTGAAACAACCATTGACGGTGCTGAAGATGTGATCGTCAACGTTACTGGTGGTTTGGATATGACCTTGATTGAAGCAGAAGAAGCTTCTGAAATTGTTAACCAAGCAGCTGGTCATGGCGTAAACATTTGGCTCGGTACATCTATTGATGAATCAATGAAAGATGAGATTCGTGTAACGGTTGTCGCAACTGGTGTTCGTCAGGACAAAGTTGAAAAAGTTAGTGGAATTGCATCTCATGCACCAAGTTCAGCACGTTATTATCAAACTGGACCACGTGAACAACGTCCACAAACTCCACAATTTGATCGCGAATTCGATTTGAAGGAAGAAATCGACATGCCTACTCCTCAATCACGTGCTAAACAAGAAAAACCTCGTGGATCTGCGTTTGGAGATTGGGACATTCGTCGTGAAAACATTGTACGTCAGTCTGATACTAGCACTGGTCGTCAAGTTGAGCGCTATGTGGATTCTTCTTCAGAAGATGATGAGTTGGAAACACCACCATTTTTCCGTAACCGTTAAGAATGAATCTGATTGAAAATAAAGAGCGTATATTCTCGCAGGTTGCACAAGCAATGGAAACAGCAAACCGCACTGATCAGGTGAATGTAATTGCTGTTACTAAGTATGTCGGTATCGACCAAGCTAAGGCTCTGGTAGATACAGGAGTCCGTCATATCGGTGAAAACCGTGTTGATAAATTTCTAGAAAAATACCAAGCTCTAAAAGGTGAGGGACTTACCTGGCATTTGATCGGTAGTCTCCAACGTCGTAAAGTAAAAGAAGTTATCAATTATGTAGATTACTTCCATGCTTTAGATTCTATGAAGCTTGCCCAAGAAATTCAAAAAAGGGCGAGTCACCCAATTAAATGTTTTATACAAGTTAATATTTCTGGAGAAGAAAGCAAGCATGGATTTGCTCCGGAAGAGCTCGATGCTCTTCTTCCAGAAATGGAAAACTTGGATAACTTACAAATTGTTGGCTTAATGACGATGGCTCCTTTTGAGGCAAGTCAGGACGAGTTGCAAGCCATATTTGCAGCAACTCACCAACTTCAAAAAGAATTACAAAAGAAACAGTTGAAAAATATGCCCTTTACAGAGTTAAGCATGGGAATGAGTCGTGATTATGATGTAGCAATTGCTAACGGTGCGACTTTTGTGCGAATTGGGACCTCATTTTTCAAATAGGAAAGAATTATGTCATTTAAAGATAGATTTGATCGATTGATTGATTATTTTACTGAAGATGGAGATGAGTACGATGTGCAAGAAGCGCCTGCTCAAGCAGTCGGTGCTAGCCAACCTGTATCATCCCCTAAACCAGTACAACCATCATCAAAACCACGTCCAAAAGCTGTGGGAGCTGCCAAGGAGCAGAAACCTACTCCTGTTGCAGCAAGTCGTCCACAAGTAGCTTCTACAGCAGTGGTTGAATCAGCTTCATCTCAAAAATCATCTTCTGAAAATATTACTCGACTTCATCAACGTCAACAAGAGTTGGCAAGAAATCGTTCTGCTGCAGATGAAAAGATTACAATTGATGTCCGCTATCCTCGTAAATACGAAGAAGCAACTGAAATTGTTGACTTGTTGTTGGCAAACGAAAGTATTCTCATTGACTTCCAATACATGACTGAAGTTCAGGCGAGAAGATGTTTGGATTATTTGGATGGTGCTCGCTATGTATTAGCCGGGAATCTACGTCGTGTTGCAAGTACTATGTACTTACTAACACCAATCAATGTTGTTGTGAATATTGAAGATATTCGCCTTCCAAATGATGTCGAAATTGCTGAATATGACTTTGATATGAAACGAAATCGTTAATATGTTTGTCCTACAATTAGTTAGAAATTTCTTTCAGGTTTTTGAGCTAGTATTAATCATCTATGCGTTGCTTAGTTGGTTTCCAAATGCATCAGAATCGGCTTTAGCTAAAATGGTTCAACGGATCGTCGAACCATTTTTGAGCCTATTTAGAAAGATTCCTTTGCAATTTGGTGGGTTAGACTTTACGGTCATGTTTGCCTTGCTCGCTCTGTCCGTAGTGGAACGATTTGTCCTTCAATTTTTGGTACAATTTATATGACCAAGGGATTTTATCAACACTATAGTCAAGAAGATCACGTATTTATCGATCGAGTCCTAGAATTAGTGGCTCGGGTGGAGCAACAGTATAGTTTTGAACTGACCTCTTTTTTAAATCCACATCAGGTTGATATTTTACAACAAATTGGTGCCCACCACGGTTTGCAGGTATTCTCAAGTTCAGAAATTTATCCAACAGAATATGCACGGGTGATTCTTGCTCCTAGCTACTATGTGTTGGATGCATCTGATTTTGAGATTGCCTTATTAGAAGTTCTCTATCCGGATAAATTCTATCGATTAAGTCATTCTCAAGTTTTGGGCTCGCTTCTCCATCAGCTAGGCTTGGAAAGAAAGTCTTTTGGAGATATCGTGGTTGGACAGGGGAAAATTCATATTTATGTGGATGCACGTTTCTCTTCCTACTTCAAAGAGAATCTTAGAAAAATTGCAAAAGCCTCTGTGAAGATTCGTGAGATCGACTGTCGAGACAGGATTTTTGTAGAAGAACCATCCAAGATCAAAGACCTATTGGTTACTAGTGTACGGCTTGATAAGCTAGTAGCCTCGACTTTTAAGCTTGCTCGGTCTGTTGCTGTTCAATTGATTCAGTCTGGCCAAGTAAAGGTAAACTATGCGCCAATTGATAATCCTAGTCGGATGATTCAAGTAGCAGATTTAATTAGTGTTCGAAAATATGGCCGCTTTAAATTTCTATCAGAAAACGGCCAATCAAAAAGCGGGAAATACAAAATAACAGTTGAAGTATTTTCCAGTAGAAAATAAGGAGTAACTATGGCACTTACAGCTTTAGAAATCAAAGATAAACGCTTTTATGTAAAATTTAGAGGCTACGATGCTAAAGAAGTTGAAGAGTTTCAAGACATGGTCTACCGAGACTATGAAAAATTAGTTCGTGAAAAACATGAATTGGAAACAAAAATTAGTGCGTTGGAAGAACGCTTGAATTACTTTGATGAAATGAAAGACTCTTTGAGTCAATCAGTATTGATCGCTCAAGATACTGCGGAACGTGTGAAGCACGCAGCAAATGAGCGTTCAGAAACGATTATTCGTCAAGCTGAGCAAGATGCTCACCACCTAGTCGAAGAAGCAAAAGCGAAAGCGAATGAGATTCTCCGTCATGCTACAGACAATGCCAAGAAAGTTGCAGTAGAAACGGAAGAATTGAAGAATAAGACACGTGTCTTCCACCAACGTTTGAAATCAACTATTGAAAGTCAATTGAGTATCATTGATACACCAGAATGGGATGAAATTCTTCGCCCAACTGCTATGTATATTCAAACAAGTGATGAGGCTTTCCGTGAAGTAGTCGAAAAAGCTTTGGAAGAAACGGTTCATCATAACTACGATGATGAAGCAATTGATTTAACTCGTCAATTCTCACGTGCTGAAATTGAAGAATTGCAAAAACATATTGAAGCTGTAAACCGTGAATTGTCTGCGACTCAAGCTTTTGAAGGATTGAATGAAAAGGTTCAAGAAGCTTTGGAAGAAGCAGAAAAAAATCAAGTAGATCAAGATTCTATTGAAGAAATTGTTGTAGAAACTCCTGAAGTTGATGATATCGACGCTCCAGAAGGGGAAGAACAACGGGAAACTGTTTCAATTTTATAATCTGTAAAAACAGTGACCTTATCAAATAGTTTTAGCGAGCAGGTGATGGTGGAAGACCTGTACTCCCTTTGTTAAGGTAGATCCTTTTACAAATCTTAGTGGCGAAATGAGTAACCACTAACGCTGGTCAGCGTTAGCGACAAAAGAGGAGAAAGAGACTAGTCTCTTTCTTGAATGAAGGTGGTACCACGACTTGTCGTCCTTTTTGGCGAGGTCGTGGTCTTTTATTTTGTATCATAATTTTTTATAGGAGACTCCATGAAACTCAAAGAGACACTAAATTTAGGTAAGACAGAGTTCCCGATGCGGGCAGGTCTTCCCACAAAAGAACCAGTATGGCAAAAAGAATGGGATGAGGCAAAGCTTTATCAACGCCGTCAAGAATTGAACCAAGGGAAACCTCATTTCACCTTGCATGATGGCCCTCCGTATGCTAACGGGAATATCCACGTAGGACATGCCATGAACAAGATTTCAAAAGATATCATTGTTCGTTCGAAATCTATGTCAGGATTCTACGCACCATACATCCCAGGTTGGGATACACACGGATTGCCAATCGAGCAAGTTTTGGCAAAACAAGGTGTCAAACGCAAAGAGATGGACTTGGTTGAATACTTGAAACTTTGCCGTGAATACGCCCTCTCTCAAGTAGATAAACAACGTGAAGATTTCAAGCGTTTGGGTGTTTCAGGTGACTGGGAAAATCCGTATGTAACATTGACACCTGACTATGAAGCAGCGCAAATCCGTGTCTTCGGTGAAATGGCTAATAAAGGCTATATCTACCGTGGAGCGAAGCCTGTTTACTGGTCATGGTCATCTGAGTCAGCACTTGCTGAAGCGGAAATTGAATACCATGACTTAGTTTCTACGTCCCTTTACTATGCCAACAAGGTTAAAGATGGGAAAGGTGTCCTAGATACAGACACATACATCGTTGTCTGGACAACAACACCATTCACCATCACAGCTTCTCGTGGTTTGACTGTTGGTGCGGATATTGATTACGTCTTGGTGCAACCAGCTGGCGAAACTCGTAAGTTTGTGGTAGCTGCAGAATTGTTGAACAGTTTGTCTGAGAAGTTTGGTTGGGCTGATGTTCAAGTTTTGGCAACTTACCGTGGACAAGACCTCAACCACATCGTGACAGAACACCCATGGGATACAGCAGTAGATGAACTCGTGATCCTTGGTGATCACGTTACAACAGACTCTGGTACAGGTATTGTCCATACAGCCCCTGGTTTTGGTGAGGATGACTACAATGTCGGTGTTGCCAATGGTCTAGAAGTTGCCGTAACGGTTAACGAACGCGGGATCATGATGGCGAATGCTGGCCCTGAGTTTGAAGGTCAATTCTATGATAAGGTTGTCCCAACGGTCATTGAAAAGCTTGGTGATTTGCTTCTTGCTCAAGAAGAAATCTCTCACTCCTACCCATTTGACTGGCGTACAAAAAAACCAATTATCTGGCGTGCGGTACCACAATGGTTTGCCTCAGTTTCAAAATTCCGTCAAGAAATCTTGGACGAAATTGAAAAAGTGAAGTTCCATTCAGAATGGGGGAAAGTTCGTCTTTACAATATGATTCGTGACCGTGGTGACTGGGTCATCTCTCGTCAGCGTGCTTGGGGGGTACCACTTCCAATCTTCTACGCTGAAGATGGCACACCAATCATGACAGCTGAAACCATCGAGCATGTGGCTCAACTCTTTGAAGAGCATGGTTCCATCATCTGGTGGGAACGTGATGCCAAAGACCTCTTGCCAGAAGGATTTACGCATCCAGGTTCTCCAAATGGAGAGTTCAAGAAAGAAACAGATATCATGGACGTATGGTTCGACTCCGGTTCATCATGGAATGGAGTAGTTGTCAACCGTCCAGAACTCAAATACCCAGCTGATCTTTACCTAGAAGGTTCTGACCAGTACCGTGGTTGGTTCAACTCCTCACTCATTACATCTGTGGCAAACCATGGCGTAGCACCTTACAAACAAATCTTGTCACAAGGTTTTGCCTTGGACGGTAAAGGTGAGAAGATGTCCAAATCTCTTGGAAACACAATTGCTCCAAGCGATGTTGAAAAACAATTTGGTGCTGAAATCTTGCGTCTCTGGGTAACCAGTGTGGATTCAAGCAACGACGTACGTATCTCTATGGATATCTTGAGCCAAGTTTCTGAGACTTACCGTAAGATCCGTAACACCCTTCGTTTCTTGATTGCGAACACATCTGACTTTAACCCAGCTGAGGATGCAGTAGCTTATGAAGAGCTTCGTTCTGTCGATAAGTACATGACCATTCGCTTTAACCAGCTTGTTAAGACCATTCGTGATGCTTATGCAGATTTCGAATTCTTGACCATCTACAAGGCTTTGGTGAACTTTATCAATGTTGATCTGTCAGCCTTCTATCTTGATTTTGCCAAAGATGTTGTCTACATCGAAGGTGCGAAATCACTTGAACGCCGTCAGATGCAAACAGTCTTCTATGACATTCTTGTGAAAATCACCAAACTTTTGACACCAATTCTTCCTCACACTGCAGAGGAAATCTGGTCTTATCTTGAGTTTGAAGCGGAAGACTTCGTTCAATTGTCAGAATTACCAGAAGCTCAAACATTTGCTAACCAAGAAGAAATCTTGGATGCCTGGTCAGCCTTCATGGACTTCCGTGGCCAAGCTCAAAAAGCTTTAGAAGAAGCACGGAATGAAAAAGTGATCGGTAAATCTCTTGAAGCTCACTTGACGGTGTATCCAAACGAAGTAGTGAAGACTCTTCTTGGGGCAGTGGATAGCAATGTTGCTCAACTCTTGATTGTCTCAGAATTGACCATCGCAGAAGGTCCAGCTCCAGAAGGTGCGGTGGTCTTCGAAGATGTTGCTTTCACTGTTGAACGTGCAGCTGGTGAGGTTTGTGATCGTTGCCGTCGTATCGATCCAAGTACAGCAGAACGTGGCTACAACGCAACCATCTGTGACCACTGTGCAAGCATCGTAGAAGAAAACTTTGCAGACGCAGTAGCAGAAGGATTTGAAGCCAAATAATAAGAAGTGAAAAAATCGAGAGTGGGACAGAAATCGGTCATTCGTTAGAATTCGATTTCGTCGTCCCACCTCCGCACAGTTGAGTAGGGCTATAAAAGCTGATGTAATCAGCGTAGTAGAGCCCACTCAACCACTGCGTCTTGCTCGACAATCCAAAGACAAAAAAGAGGCTAGGACTTTTGTCCCAGCCTCGACTTTTCAATAAAGAGGAACTGATGTGGTACCGGAAAGAATTTAAAGAACTAGAACTAAAAGAGTTTTACGAGATCGTTCAATTGCGTTTGGAAACCTTTGTCGTGGAACAGACAAGAATCTACAATGATCTTGATGCTATTGATCTTAGAGCTCTTCACCTTTTTCATCAAGACGAAAAGGGAAATGTAGATGCCTATGCACGGATCTTTGAGACGGGGACTACGATTCATTTTGGCCGAGTTGCTGTAGCCAAAGACAGTCGTGGCCAAGGACTGGGAAGGGCTATGGTGGAGCAGATTTTGGATCTGTGTGAACAGAGCTTTCCTGGGCGGGCCATTGAAATTGAGGCCCAAGAACAGGTGGTTGGCTTGTATGAAAAGCTAGGTTTTCAAAGGGTGAGCGAGCCTTTTATCTTGGCTTCTACCCCTCACGTAAAAATGATCTATCAGAAATAAAACATCCGTTCATCTCATTATCGAGGTGAACGGATGTTTTTTTAAAAAAAAGATAGCAAAGAAAAAAGTAAGGTAGAAGAACCTTACTTAGCAATTGGGAAAGAAATTTCGATCAGTTTATCAGAGTAGAGGGTCTTTATAGCAGATTGGTCAATAATTTGAAGATCAATCTTGCGTTTTAAAAAGAACTCACGAATTTTTTCAACTTCTGTTTCACGAATGGCACGGTGTTTGTTACTAATCAGCAATTCGTAATGTGTAGGAGCTTTGGTAAAGATAACGTCGGTGTTACCAGCTGAATAGACCTCAACAAGGGTAGCATCGGTACTTTCTAATTGACTTTTGACCAGAGTAGCATGACTATTTGTTGTATTCATAAGCTTCATGTGAGATCCTCCTAAGCTCTTTCTCCATTTATTATAACACTTTTTTTTATTTTGTGAAAGAAGTCGCTTACAATTTTTGGGCAGATTTCCACATTTTGATGCCCCACTTATGACTTCCTCTTTTTAATCTGTCAATGGCTTCGTCGATTGGGAACCAAGCAATGTTATTGAAATCCTCTAGCGGTTTTTGAGCTTCTACAAAGTCAGTTACTTCATAGATATAGGCAGGATTATAGTAGTGGGTGTCGCGGTGACTAGAATAGAAGTACTCGTCTGCTTGGCCATAATACTCGCCGATGGTCGCAGTGAAGCCCAATTCTTCGATCAGTTCGCGCTCGAGTGCCAAGAAATGATCTTCTCCTTCCTCGATTTCACCACCTGGTAGGAACCAAGCTCCATTTGGTGCTTGGACTAGGATGATTTTATCCTTGGTTGGATTTGGAATTACCGCATAGACTCCATAACGATTGACATAGTCAACATTTTCTTCTTTTGTCCCAAAAGTTGCAACAGTCATATTAAAACTCGCTTCTTATTTTTTTATCATTATAACATAGATAGACATAAAAAGCAGTAGGAGATAAAAATAAGAGAGAGGGACAGAAATCGGTCATTCGTTAGAATTCGATTTCGTCGTCCCACCTCCGCACAGTTGAGTAGGGCTATAAAAGCTGACGAAATCAGCGTAGTAGAGCCCACTCAACCACTGCGTCTTGCTCGACAATCCAAAGACAATTGAGAGGCTAGGACTTTTGTCCTAGCCTCTTTTAAATGCAATTATTCAGTTACTTTTTCTGCCTCGTTTGCAGGTTTGGTCTTTCCTTTAATGCTAATATTTCCATTGCTGGTCATGACTGCCTTGAGTTGTTTTTCATTTGGATTTTCAAGGTAGTAATCGGTAATCGCATCTTCAATATAGTCTTGAATGGTACGACGGAGTGGGCGGGCCCCCATTTTTGGATCGTATCCCAGATCGACCAATTTTTCTTTCACCTTCTCTGTCACATCCAGATGAATCTCATTTTGTGCGAGACGTTGATTGACTTCATCCAGCATGAGAGTAACGATTTGAAGCAGGTTTTCTTTTGAGAGAGGTTGGAATTCAATGATGCCATCAAAACGGTTCATGAATTCAGGGCTAAAGAAGTTCCCGAGTTCTCCAAGTACAGAGTTGGTGCGACCTTCACGAGCTGCTCCAAAGCCAACATTGGCCTCCGCTTTGCCAGTTCCAGCATTAGAGGTCATGATGATAATCGTATCTTTAAAGCTAACGGTACGGCCTTGACCATCTGTCAAGCGACCATCATCTAAGACTTGAAGGAACATATGCATGACATCAGGATGGGCCTTTTCTACCTCATCTAGAAGAATAAGAGAGTAAGGGTTGCGACGTACTTTTTCAGTCAGCTGGCCAGCTTCTTCATAGCCGACATAACCTGGAGGAGCACCGACCAATTTGGCAACGGCATGTTTCTCCATGTATTCACTCATGTCAAAGCGAATCATACTATCAGCAGAACCGAAGAGTTCGATGGCCAATTGCTTGGACAACTCGGTCTTCCCGACACCAGTTGGTCCAACAAAGAGGAAGCTACCGATTGGACGGTTTGGCGTTCCAAGTCCTACCCGATTACGACGGATAGCCTTAGCAATTTTTTCAACAGCCTCATCTTGGCCGATGACATGAGCTTTTAAATCAGCAGCCAAATTAATCAATTGAGACTGTTCTTTTTCTTTCAAATCTCCAACTGGAATATTGGTCTTTTGCTCAACAATGTGTTCGATAGTCTTTTCGCTAATGACGGGCGTATCTTGGTCGGTGACCTGTTGCCCTTGCATTTCTTTGTACTTAGCGATTTGGTCACGGAAGTAGGCTGCTTTTTCAAAATCTTCATCCCGCGTCGCTTGGGCCTTGAGATTTTCGGCTTCAATTAAGCGCTGGTCAATGACTTTGGGATCGACAAAATTGAGGGTCAAATTCATCTTAGAGCCTGCTTCGTCCAAGAGGTCAATGGCTTTGTCGGGCAAGAAGCGGTCTTGGATATAGCGATTGGAGAGGAGAGCTGCAGCCTCAATAGCACCATCTGTGTAGTGGACGTGGTGGTAGTCTTCGTATTTCTTTTGAATGCCTTTAAGGATGGTAATGGTTTCTTCAACCGTTGGTTCATCCACCTTGACTGGTTGCATCCGGCGTTCAAGAGCAGCATCTTTTTCGATAATACGATACTCATTGAGTGTTGTGGCACCAACTAATTGCAATTCACCACGAGCGAGAGCCGGTTTGAGGATATTTCCTGCATCCATGTTGCCATCACCTGCAGATCCTGCTCCTACAATTTCATGGATTTCATCGATAAACAAAATGACATCTTCACGGCGACGGATTTCTTCCATTAGTTGTTGCATCCGTTCTTCAAATTGTCCACGAATCCCAGTCCCTTGAACCAGGCTAACAACGTCTAACCGAATAACTTCCTTGTCTTGTAATTTATAAGGGACATCGCCATCGACAATCTTCTGGGCCAGGCCCTCTACGACAGCTGTTTTTCCGACACCAGGTTCTCCAATCAGAACAGGGTTGTTTTTGGTTCGGCGGTTTAAAATTTCAATAACTCGGAGAATTTCGCCGTCACGGCCAATGACTGGATCAATGTCCCCACGGCGAGCGATTTCAGTAACATTAATTCCAAACTCTTCTAGGAGTCCTTTTGGTTGTTGTTTGGCTTGAGGTCTATTTGGTCCAGTAGCTCGACCGTTCCCATTTTGTCCGTAGCCATTTCCACCTCCATATCCTCCTCCTGATTGGGTCGGTGGCGTTTGAGGTTCTTGGGGAGCTTGGAAGTTGCCCAGTTGATTGAAGAAATCTTCAAAAGGATCCCGCCCTCCGCGATTTTGTTGGTTTAATCCTGCCAGGAGACTATTGTTAGGATCGGTTTTCATAATTTGATAGCAGTTCTGGCAAAGGTCTACTTGTTGTTGGTGACCATTCACATTCGTATAAAGATGAATGGTTGAATCGTTTATTTTACAGTTTTGACAAAGCATTCTCTTACCTCTTTCTCTAGGGTAAAAAGTGTAGAAACTATTGGTCAGAAATAGTCAAACTTTTATAGTTTCATTATATCAGTATTCTAAAAGTTTGCAAGAATTTAGTATGAAGTCCGGTTTTAGGCATGGAATAAAGAGGAAAAAAGCGGAAAAGTTGATTTTTATTGGAATTTCCTCCTTCTTTTATGATAGAATAGGAGAGTAGAAAGTAAATAGGAGAATCAAAATGGAATCACATTTGGTACGAATTATCAGCCGTTTGGAAGCAATGACAAAAGACGGTGGAAACTTAAAACGTAATTTTGAACGTGAAGGAGTTGTAGTCGCTGAAGTAGCCTACAACCATGATGAAGAAAATGGATCAGTATTTACTCTTCGTGATGTAGAAGCGCGTGAGACCTATACATTCGATAGCATTGACTTAATTGCAATGGAAATCTACGAATTGTTGTACTAAGAAGTATCAATCAAGAGGTTAGGACAAAAGTCCTAGCCTCTCAATTGTCTTTGGATTGTCGAGCAAGACGCAGTGGTTGAGTGGGCTCTACTACGCTGATTTCATCAGCTTTTATAGCCCTACTCAACTGTGCGGAGGTGGGACGACGAAATCGAATTCTAACGAATTACCGATTTCTGTCCCACTCTCTTTTTTGTTGGAAGAAAACTGCTATAGTTTCTTCCTATAACCTTATCTAATCAAGAAGTGTTAGGAGCAGGTCCACAAATCTGATATAATAGAGAAGATATTGAATAGAAAAGAGATTGAGATGACACATGTGATTGATGGGAAGGCCTTGGCAGTAAAATTGCAAGGGGAATTAGCAGAAAAAACTGCTCACTTAAAGGCCGAAACTGGTCAGGTCCCAGGCTTAGTAGTGATTTTGGTGGGAGAAAACCCAGCTAGCCAGGTCTATGTCCGCAATAAAGAACGGTCAGCTTTGGCAGCAGGATTTCGAAGTGAAGTCATTCGAGTGCCAGAAAGCATTTCCCAAAAGGACTTGTTGTCCCTCATTGACCGCTACAATCAGGATCCACTCTGGCATGGTATTTTAGTCCAGTTGCCTCTACCAGCCCATATCGACGATGAGGCAGTTTTGTTAGCCATTGATCCTAATAAGGATGTCGATGGCTTCCATCCTCTCAATATGGGACATCTTTGGTCAGGGAATCCAGTCATGGTTCCCTCAACTCCTGCTGGGATCATGGAAATGTTCCGGGAATATGATATTGATGTCGAAGGGAAAAATGCAGTTGTCATTGGCCGGTCTAACATTGTTGGAAAACCCATGGCCCAGCTTCTCCTAGCAAAAAATGCAACGGTGACCTTGACCCATTCGCGGACTCATCATTTGGCAAAAATTGCTAGAAAAGCCGATATCTTAGTGGTGGCAATTGGTCGTGCCAAATTTGTTACAGCTGACTTTGTCAAAGAGGGAGCGGTCGTTATTGATGTCGGAATGAACCGCGATGAAAATGGGAAGCTCTGTGGAGATGTCGACTATGATACCGTGGCACCACTTGCTAGTCACATCACTCCGGTTCCAGGTGGTGTTGGACCTATGACCATTACCATGCTGATGGAACAAACCTATCAGGCTGCTTTACGTACCTTAAATAAAGATTAAATTTTCTATGAAAAATGGTTGAGATAGGAATATCTCGGCTTTTTTTATTTATCTTATTGTAAAGCAGGTTTTGTCAATTGAAGTTTCTTTCTATTGTTTTGTAGTATAATGATAGTAAGAAAATTTGAGGAGAAGGAATATGCTTGTAAAAGTTTGTAATGCAGATTATAGTCTCCAGTGGGATGGAATTTATCAATTTGCTCTTGAAAACTATCCTCAGATTCAATCATGGGAATTAGAGAAGCTAGCAAAGTTTATTGCTTATGAACAAGACCATCATCGTCAGACTATTGTGGAATGTGAGGATCTTGAATTAAATATACAAATTCATGATTACTTGAAAAAGCATAGCTATTTTCCTCCATACAGACCAAGTCATCAGCTTGTAGCTTCTACCTATGATATCCAGAAAAAGTTGGTTACTTCAGAATATTGTAGTCATACTTGTACAGTTGAGGTGGCACAGGCTATTTTTCAGACTGGGAAACTCAGGTCAGCGGTTAAAGTATTTGGTAAAAGTGGGGCTGAGCTAATTACAGATAGTCGTAATGTAGCTTCTGATCCAGCAGACTATTTTGACTATATCATGTTTGGATGGTCTAATACGACTTCGGGTTACCGACTCGCTATGGAGCGTTTGTTAGGACGGGCACCTTCTGAGGAGGAATTGCAAGAAAAGTTTATTCCTGGCGTTAGTTTTCATTTCCTGTATGAAGAATTAATTCAAGCACCAGGTTATATGTTTGATGGCTATCATGTTGCGAAGGTAAGAGATAGTTTAGATTTGGATACCTTTCTTCATTTATGTGTTATTCCTTCAAAAGATAAGGCTTGTTTTGAAGGTTTGATTCCTAGTCGATTACAAGATAGAGTAATTTACTTAGACTATGAGAGAGAAGGGTTACAGGCTTGGAATACCAAGGTAAATCAAGTGCTACATGGCAAGGATAAGTTGAAGGAGTAGCGTATGAAGGAGATTGATCAAGCTTTACTGAAAAGAGTTATTGTCGAGCGCCCTCGTTCTAGTTTTAAGGGAGACTATGGGCGTCTTCTCTTGATTGGAGGAACCTACCCATACGGGGGAGCGATTATCATGGCGGCTCTAGCGGCTGTTCATAGTGGAGCGGGCCTGGTCACGGTTGCGACAGATCGGGAGAATGTTCCTGCTCTCCATAGTCAGCTACCTGAAGCCATGGCGCTTGATGTGACTGACCAAGAATTATTGGCTGAGCAAATAGCAAAAGCAGGCCTTATTTTATTGGGGCCAGGCCTCAAGGATAATGATTTAGGGACGCACCTTGTACAGCTAGTTTTTAACAGGGTTCAGCCTCACCAAGTGTTGATTTTAGATGGCGGAGCAATTAGCCTCTATACGCGCTTAGCTTTGCCTCTTCCTCAAGCTCAGTTGGTCTTTACTCCTCATCAAAAAGAATGGGAGGCAATGTCAGGTCTAGCGATTGGAGACCAAGGAGAAGAAGCAACAAGGCGGTCTCTATCCCAACTTCCTCCGGCAAGTATTCTGGTCCAAAAAGGACCCCAGACTAAGATTTGGCAACAAGGGCAAGCAGATTTTTACCAACTAACAGTTGGGGGTCCTTATCAGGCAACTGGAGGAATGGGCGATACCTTGGCAGGTATGATTGCAGGATTTGCGGGTCAATTTCCACAAGTTGGACTCTATGAGCGCGTGGTGGTAGCTAGTCACCTTCATTCGGCCATTGCAGAAGACTTGAGTAAGAAATCTTATGTTGTTTTACCAACCGCAATCAGTAGAAAAATTCCAAAATGGATGAAAAAAATTAGCCAATAGGAAAAGCCGATAGAATAGGAGTCTCAGATCATCAAATCTGGGGCTTTTTCTGTAGGTAGAATCAGATTTTTCCGCTTATTTTTGGTATAATTTATACTAGAATTTTCCGTATGAAAGGGGAACCATGTCAGAGTATTTATCGGTATCCAGTCTGACCAAATACCTCAAGTTGAAATTTGATAAGGACCCCTATCTGGAGCGGGTCTATTTGACGGGTCAGGTTTCGAATTTTCGGAAGCGTCCCAATCACCAGTATTTCTCTCTAAAGGATGAAAAGGCTGTGATTCAGGCGACTGTCTGGGCTGGAATCTATAAGAGTTTTGGTTTTGAGCTAGAAGAAGGCATGAAGATCAATGTCATCGGTCGGATCCAACTCTATGAGCCAAGTGGAAGTTATTCCATTGTCATCGAAAAGGCGGAGCCAGATGGCGTCGGTGCTTTAGCTATTCAGTTCGAGCAGTTGAAAAAGAAACTCCAAGAAGAAGGTCTCTTTCAAGAGAAGTTCAAACAGGCCATTCCCCAGTTCTCTAATAAAATTGGGGTCATTACCAGTCAGAGTGGGGCTGTTATTCGCGATATTATTACGACTGTTACTCGGCGTTTTCCTGGTGTGGAGATTCTCCTTTTTCCAACCAAGGTACAAGGAGAGGGGGCAGCTCAAGAAATTGTCGCCAATATCCAGAAAGCCAATGCTCGGACGGACCTAGATGTCTTGATCATCGGTCGTGGTGGTGGGTCCATCGAGGACCTATGGGCCTTTAATGAAGAGCCAGTTGTGCGGGCTATTTTTGAGTCTAGAGTTCCCATTATTTCCAGTGTGGGACATGAGACAGATACCACTCTGGCAGACTTTGTAGCAGATCGGCGGGCAGCCACTCCTACAGCTGCGGCTGAGCTAGCGACGCCTGTGACCAAGTTGGACCTACTCAATCATTTGCAGAAGCAGGAAGGGCGGATGGCAACCGCTATGCGCAACCGCCTAGTATATAATCGGGAGCGACTGCAAAAACTAAGCCAATCGGTCATCTTCCGTCAACCAGAGCGGCTGTATGATTCTTATCTGCAAAAAATAGATCAGATTCAGTTGCGACTGAAACAGGCTGTGTCAGAGTCAGTTACCAGAAATAGCCGCCAGTTACAAGAACTCCGCCATCGATTGGCTTCTCAAGCGCCCCAGCATCAACTTGAGCGCTATCGAGACCAGATTCTCCAAATGGAGCGTTTGATGACCTTGAAAATCAAGGAGCTCTACCAGACAAAAGCAGCAGATGCCAAGCGCCTATCAGAAGCTCTCTTGATGTTGGATACCAGTCGTATCGTGGCTAGAGGATACGCCTTGGTGCAGGCTGGAGATCATGTTCTGGATAGTGTAGATACAATCAAAGAAAAGGATGCCTTGACGCTAGTCATGCGGGATGGGCAAGTAGAAGTAGAGGTAAAGCATGTCGAAAGAAAAGAAATTTGAAGAAAATTTAGCTGATTTGGAAGCTATTGTTCAAAAATTGGAAAGTGGGCAAGTGCCCCTCGAAGAGGCCATCTCAGAGTTTCAGAAAGGAATGAAGCTATCAAAAGACTTGCAAGAAACGCTTGATCAGGCTGAAAAGACCTTGGTCAAGGTTATGCAAGCAGATGGCTCAGAAACGGAACTGGTATGATCCTAGAAGAAAAACTGCAAGGGGTTGAAAAAGCGATTGAAGGCTTCTACGAGGCCAAACAAATCGCTCCCCGTTTGGTAGAATCCATCCTTTATTCAGTCCATGCAGGGGGCAAACGGATTCGGCCTTTGCTCTTATTGGAGTTGCTGGAAGCCTTTCATGCTCCAATCCTTGAGGCTCATTTTCAGGTGGCAGCCGCTCTTGAAATGATTCATACAGGAAGCTTGATTCATGATGATCTGCCAGCGATGGATAATGATGATTACCGTCGTGGTCAATTGACCAACCACAAAAAATTTGGGGAAGACCTAGCCATCTTAGCAGGAGACTCCCTTTTCTTGGATGCCTTTGGCTGTGTGGCAGAAGCGGACCTTCCCGCTTCTATTCGGGTGCAACTGATTGCCTTATTATCGGATGCTTCAGGGACAGCTGGGATGGTGGCAGGCCAAGTCTTGGATATGGAAGGGGAAGGAGCGAGCCTGAACTTGGACCAGTTGCAAGTCATCCATGCCAATAAGACGGGACGACTGCTAGCATATCCTTTCCAAGCTACGGGGATCCTCTTAGAGCTTGAGCCAGCTGTTGCGACTCTCTTAGAGGAAATTGGCCTCCATTTAGGCTTGGCCTTTCAGATACGGGATGATATTTTAGATGTGACGGCGGATTTTGCCTCTTTAGGAAAAACCCCTCAGAAGGACCTGCAGGCAGAAAAGTCGACCTATCCTGCGCTACTTGGTCTAGATGGAGCTCAGGCTTATTTGGATCGAGAGTTGGATGTCTGTGAGGACTTGCTCGATCGCATTTCTAATCAAGTTTCCTTCGAAGGGACTGGAATCAAGAACATAATAGAAAGACTGAGAATTCATGGTCAAGGAAAGAGTTGACGTACTGGCCTACAAGCAGGGACTATTTGAAACCCGGGAGCAGGCCAAACGCGGTGTGATGGCTGGTTTGGTCGTTGCGGTCCATAATGGTGAGCGCTTCGATAAACCAGGTGAAAAAATTGATGAAGCGACTGAATTAAAACTCAAGGGTGAAAAACTCAAATATGTCAGTCGCGGTGGTCTCAAGTTAGAAAAGGCCTTGGCCCGTTTTGAGATTAACTTGCAGGACAAGGTCACGCTAGATATTGGTGCCTCAACAGGGGGCTTTACGGATGTTATGCTCCAAAATGGAGCAGCCTTGGTCTATGCAGTGGATGTAGGGACCAATCAGTTGGCTTGGAAACTCCGTCAGGATCCTCGTGTCATCTCGATGGAGCAGTTCAACTTCCGCTATGCGACGTCTGAGGATTTTGAGCAAAGACCAAGTTTTGCTAGCATTGATGTTAGTTTTATTTCCCTCAACCTTATCTTGCCTGCTCTTCATGGGATTTTGCAAGAAGGAGGCCAGGTGGTCGCTCTAGTCAAACCCCAGTTTGAAGCTGGTCGGGAGCAGATTGGAAAAAATGGGATTATCAAGGATGCCAAGGTCCATCTGTCCGTCTTGGAACAGGTTCAAGGCTTCGCGATAGAACATGGCTTCTCCGTTTTGGGAGTGGATTATTCTCCGATTCAAGGGGGCCATGGCAATATTGAATTTTTACTTTATTTAGAAAAAAATACCGGGCAAAATCGTCTCGCTCAGCAAGAGTTTGTAGCTGTCGTCGACAAAGCCCACACTGATTTTAAACATGAATAGTAAACAAAACCGATTAGAAAAAATACGACGCTTTATCCGAGAAAATAAAGTCGGCACTCAGGATGCAATTGTCGAACATCTGAGGGAAGCGGGAATTTCTGCGACACAAGCGACTGTTTCCCGTGATATTAAAGAGTTGGGCATTATTAAAACGCCATTAAAAGGTTCAGCCTATGTCTATGAATTGCCACGTGTCCAACATAGTGGAAAATTAGCAGAAAATAATCTTCAATCTTTTGAACGCATGGGGAGTTTTCTAACCCTCAAGCTAGTCCCAGGGACAGCCTATTTAGTCAAGCGGCATCTGCAGGAAGATTTCGATGACATCATCTTTAGTATGATTTCAGATGACAATAGTATTTTTATTGTGGCCCGCTCGGAAGAAAAGGCTCAGTTTATCGAACAACGATTGATGGAATGGTAGGAGAGAGATGCTATTAGAAATTTCAATTAAGAACTTTGCCATCATTGAAGAAATCGCTCTGAATTTTGAAACGGGGATGACGGTTTTAACCGGTGAAACTGGTGCAGGAAAATCCATCATTATCGATGCCATGAATATGATGCTAGGCAGCCGGGCAACGACAGATGTGATCCGCCACGGGGCTCCTAAGGCTGAGATTGAAGGCCTCTTTGCGATTGACGAAAACCGTGCTCTTCAGCAGTTATTTGAGGAGCAGGGCTTAGAATGGGCAGATGAGTTGATTATTCGCAGAGAAATTTTCCAGAATGGTCGGAGTGTCAGTCGGATCAATGGGCAGATGGTCAACCTCTCTGTCCTCAAGGCCGTTGGTCAGCATTTGGTAGATATTCATGGTCAGCACGATCAGGAAGAACTGATGCGGGCTCCATTGCATATCGCTATGCTGGATAGCTTTGGGGAGGATGCTTTTTTTGCGACCAAGAAGGCCTACAGAGAGACCTTTGAGAATTATAAGTCCTTGCGCAAGCAGGTCTTGCAAATCCAAAAAAATAACCAGGAAAACCAAGCTCGCATCGAAATGCTGGAATACCAAATTTCGGAAATCGAGGCGGTCGCCTTGTCCCTGGATGAAGATGTCCAGTTAGAGCAAGAACGGCAACGCCTGCTCAATCATAAGATGATTGCGGATACCCTAAGCAATGCCTACGCTATGCTGGATGCAGAAGACTTCTCCAGTCTTAGCAATGTGCGGTCGGCCATGAATGATCTGCAAAGCATCGAAGAGTATGATCCGGACTACAAGACCTTGTCTGATCAACTGGCTGAGACCTACTATACGCTGGAAGATCTGACCAAACGCTTGGAGGATCTGGTAGATGGCTTGGACTTTGACGGCAACCGTTTGATGCAAGTAGAAGCTCGATTAGACCTGATCCACTCAATTACGCGTAAGTACGGCGGTCAGGTAAAAGATGTCCTTGATTATTTGGAGCAAATCAGTAAGGAATATAGCCTGTTAACAGGAGGTGGAACCTCTTCTGAAGACTTAGAGAAAGAACTCAAGTCTATGGAAGGCCAGCTGGTTGCCTTGGCCAAGGAACTGAGTCAAGGGCGTCATGCCTTAGCTCAAGAGCTGGAAGCAGAAATTCAGCAGGAATTGGCGGATCTCTACATGGAAAAAGCCCGTTTCCAAGTGCGTTTTACTCCATCTAAGTTTAATCGGGAAGGAAACGAAACAGTTGAATTTTATATTTCGACCAACCCTGGAGAGGACTTTAAGCCTTTGGTAAAAGTAGCCTCAGGTGGTGAATTGTCCCGTCTTATGTTGGCCATCAAGTCAGCCTTTTCTCGAAAAGAAGGCAAGACCAGTATCGTCTTTGACGAGGTGGATACAGGGGTATCTGGTCGGGTCGCTCAAGCTATTGCTTCTAAGATCTATAAAATTGGACGTTTTGGTCAGGTGCTAGCCATCTCTCATTTGCCTCAGGTAATTGCAGTAGCCGATTACCAATTCTTTATCGAAAAGGTGAGTGATGAATTTTCAACAGTTTCGACCGTTCGCTTGCTCAGTCATGAAGAGCGGGTAGAAGAAGTAGCCAAGATGCTTGCTGGTGAAGATGTGACAGAAGCAGCCCGCATGCAGGCGGAGCAATTGCTAAAACGGCCAACCTAAGAAGAAAGGAACCGATATGGGAAGCTATTTCGTAGTGGGAGATATTCATGGAAAAGCAGGCATGTTGGAGGAACTGATGACCCATTGGGATGGTCAGTCTCGGCTGGTTTTTCTCGGAGATTTGATAGACCGTGGGGAAGATAGTCGTAGAGTTATCGAACTGGTCAAAGATTTTGTCGACCATCAAGGGGCAATCTGCCTCTCTGGTAACCACGAATACATGTTTTTAGCCTGGATCGATAACCCGATCGAACGCTATGACCATTACCGACGAAATGGTGGTGATACCACGATCAACTCTCTGCTTGGTCGTCCCCTAACGGCTCCAGTAGATGGAGTAGAGGATGCTCGTCGCGTGCAAGAGACTTGTGGGGACCTCGTCGCTTTCATCCGTTCGCTTCCTTTTGTTTATGAAACAGAACACTATATTTTCGTGCATGCTGGGATTGACTTGACTCTAACGGACTGGCATGAAACGACGGATTACCAAAAAGTCTGGATTCGCCAGCCCTTCCATGAAGCAACCAATCAGACAGGAAAGACCATTGTTTTTGGCCATACCCCTGTCCACTATCTCTTGGATCAAAAGATTGGAACCAAAGAACTCTGGGTGACCGAAGATGGGAAGATTGGCATGGATGGTGGGGCTGTTTATGGTGGTGTCCTCCATGGTATTCTCTTTGATGAAAATGGAATGAGGGCCGATGTTGCTTTGGTTAATGATGGATTTGCAGCCATCGATGATTAAGCAAAAAGGACTTTGTCCCACAAAAGCCTAGAAAATTTGATATAATAGAATGGATATATCTAAGAAAAGATTGTAGGAATGTTATGTCACAAGTAAAAATTGTTACAGACTCATCCGTAACGATTGAGCCTGAAGTTGTTGAAAAATACGGAATTACCATTGTTCCCCTCTCTGTTATGGTGGACGGTGTTCTCTACTCAGATGCGGAATTAACCGAAGGTGAGTTCCTTCAGTTGATGAAATCCAGTAAAAACCTTCCAAAGACTAGCCAACCTCCAGTAGGTGTGTTTGCAGAAATCTTCGAAGACTTGGCTGAAGAAGGGGCGCAAATTATTGCAATCCATATGTCTCATGCCTTATCAGGTACAGTGGAAGCTGCACGTCAAGGAGCTACCTTAGCCAATGCAGATGTAACAGTTATCGATAGTAGCTTTACGGACCAAGCCATGAAATTCCAAGTGGTCGAAGCAGCAAAACTGGCTCAAGAAGGTGCTAGCGTAGAGGAAATTGTAGCTCGCATTGAAGAGGTCAAGCAAAATTCTAGACTCTATATTGGGGTTTCTACTCTGGAAAACCTGGTTAAAGGAGGCCGGATTGGACGTGTAACTGGTTTATTGAGTTCCCTTTTGAATATTCGGGTCGTCATGGAAATGAAGAACGATGAACTGCAACCGATTGTCAAAGGACGCGGACAGAAAACCTTTAAAAAATGGTTGGACGAGTTGACGCAAGACTTATCCGGTAAAGAAATCGCTGAGATAGGAATTTCCTATGCCGGTGGACCTGACTTTGCTAACGAAATGAAGGCGCAATTACAGCCTTTGGTTGCAACCCCAATCTCTGTTTTGGAAACAGGTTCGATCATTCAAACCCACACTGGTGAAGATGCTTGGGCAGTTCTTGTCCGATTTGCATAGAAGCCCGTCAATAAAGGAATTTATTCCTACATAAAAGTTTATAAAAACAGGTTTAGTACTTGACCTAAAAGCATTTTTTAGATATGATAGAGATGTTAAGGGTAAAACCTAAAAAAATTTGGAGGATTTGTTAAATGGCTAACAAACAAGATTTGATCGCAAAAGTGGCAGAAGCTACAGAATTGACTAAAAAAGACTCAGCAGCAGCAGTTGACGCTGTATTTGCAGCTGTTTCAGAATACCTTTCAAAAGGTGAAAAAGTTCAATTGATCGGTTTCGGTAACTTCGAAGTTCGTGAACGTGCAGCTCGTAAAGGTCGCAACCCACAAACTGGTAAAGAAATCAAAATCGCTGCTTCTAAAGTTCCAGCATTCAAAGCTGGTAAAGCTCTTAAAGACGCAGTTAAATAATTGTGATTACGAAGGTTCCTTCTAGCTTGCTAGAAGGAACTTTTTGTATTGGAGTCCTTTCTAGACAGGGCCTATAAATAGGAGTATAATAGAAAAAAGTGAGAAATGGAGGGTGGGCCATGAGATGGATTTTTGGAATCTTTGTTCTACTCATGATTAAGCCAATTATTTATCTATTGAAAGGTCTCTGGTTTATTGCGGAACTCTTCTTTATGTTCCTTTTTGTCAAAGTTTTACTAGGAACCATGAGATGGATCCTTAATTGGGGAAGTTAAGAATAGAAAACAAAAGAGAGTGGGACAGAAATCGGTCATTCGTTAGAATTCGATTTCGTCGTCCCACCTCCGTACAGTTGAGTAGGGCTGTAAAAGCTGATGAAATCAGCGTAGTAGAGCCCGCTCAACCACTGCGTCTTGCTCGACAATCCAAAGATAATTGAGAGGCTAGGACTTTTGTCCCAGCCTCTTTTCTTATTTACAAACATTCTAATTAGGCAAAATTAGGCATTCGTGATATAATAGTTTTAAAGAAGAGACAGAAAGGGGGAAGACCATGCTAGCTTGTTTAACACTTGATTCCGTTCAACAACAAAAAGTAGAAGATGTATTGCAACACTTGCGTGAAAAATCTGTACGGATTACAGAGACGCGTCGAGCGGTCCTTTCCTATCTTGTCAAAAGCCAGGAACATCCAAGTGCGGATGCCATCTACCAAGATTTAAAACCAGCCTTTCCCAATATGAGCCTGGCAACCGTTTATAACAATCTCAAGGTCCTCATTGATGAAGGCTTTGTCTCTGAGATAAAAGTACGCAATGATACCACGACCTACTTTGACTTTATGGGACACGATCATTTGAATCTGATTTGCGAGTCTTGTGGGAAGATTGACGATGTTGACATCGAAGTTCCAGACGTGAGAGCAGAAGCGAGAGAAAAAAGTGGCTACATCATTACCAAGTGCCAAACCACCGTTTATGGAATCTGTCCAGAGTGTCAGAAGAAGCAATTGTAAGCAAACCTCTTTTCAGAGGTTTTTTTTTGGTATAGTTTGTGGAAAAAGATAGAGAGGAAAAATTTAGAAGCTGATGAGAGAGAAATGTAAATGTCCATGAAGAAGAATTGATAAAAATTTCATGAAATATCCGTTCAGGCTCTTTTTTGTGAGAAATTGCACTTTTCTATGGTCGCCACTAGATTTTTTACTGAAAATCTAGTAGAATAAAATAGATAAACGGGGGAAACCTCGGAGAATAAAAAGGAGATCCATCTAATGGTAAAATTGGTTTTTGCTCGCCACGGTGAGTCTGAATGGAACAAAGCTAACCTTTTCACTGGTTGGGCTGATGTTGATTTGTCTGAAAAAGGTACACAACAAGCGATCGACGCTGGTAAATTGATCAAAGAAGCTGGTATCGAATTTGACCAAGCTTATACTTCAGTATTGAAACGTGCGATCAAAACAACTAACTTGGCTCTTGAAGCTTCTGACCAATTGTGGGTTCCAGTTGAAAAATCATGGCGCTTGAACGAACGTCACTACGGTGGATTGACTGGTAAAAACAAAGCTGAAGCTGCTGAACAATTTGGTGATGAGCAAGTTCACATCTGGCGTCGTTCATACGATGTATTGCCTCCTGCAATGGCTCGCGATGATGAGCACTCAGCTCACACTGACCGTCGTTACGCTTCACTTGACGATTCAGTGATTCCAGACGCTGAAAACTTGAAAGTTACTTTGGAACGTGCGCTTCCATTCTGGGAAGATAAAATCGCTCCAGCTCTTAAAGACGGTAAGAACGTATTCGTAGGAGCACACGGTAACTCAATCCGTGCCCTTGTAAAACACATCAAACAGTTGTCAGACGACGAAATCATGGATGTGGAAATCCCTAACTTCCCACCATTGGTATTCGAATTTGACGAAAAATTGAACGTAGTTTCTGAATACTATCTTGGTAAATAAAAAGGTCCGGGGGACCTTTTTATCCCGAGCCTAGAAACGCCAAAGCGAGGCAGGTCCGGGGGACCTTTTTATCCCGAGCCTAGAAATGCCAAAGCGAGGCAAGTCTAGCTGGATTCGTTATCAATAATAGAAAGCTGACTTCGGTCAGCTTTTTTACTTGTCTTTCCAAGCTCCTAGCGCTTTTTTGGTTTTCAGGGCCTCCTAAAAATGATATAATGAAGTGTTAGTACATAAGGTTTCATTAGCCTTGAAAGGAAAAGAAAATGACAAAATCATTCTACATCACAACCCCTATCTATTACCCATCTGGTAAATTGCATATTGGTTCAGCTTATACAACCATTGCCTGTGACGTCTTGGCGCGTTACAAACGCATGATGAACTACGATGTTTTCTACCTGACTGGTCTCGATGAGCACGGGCAAAAGATCCAGCAAAAAGCAGAGGAAGCTGGGATTACGCCACAAGCTTATGTAGATGGGATGGCGGTTGGAGTGAAAGAACTCTGGCAGTTACTCGATATCTCATACGATAAATTCATCCGTACGACAGACGATTACCATGAAAAAGTGGTGGCCCAAGTCTTCGAACGCTTACTGGCTCAAGATGACATCTACCTGGGTGAATACTCTGGTTGGTATTCAGTCTCTGATGAAGAGTTCTTTACAGAAAGCCAATTGGCTGAGGTTTACCGTGATGAGAATGGTAAAGTCATCGGTGGGGTAGCGCCATCAGGTCACGAAGTAGAATGGGTTTCTGAAGAATCTTATTTCCTTCGCCTCAGCAAATACCAAGACCGCTTGGTCGAATTTTTCAAGTCCCAACCGGATTTCATCACGCCGGATGGCCGTCTCAATGAAATGTTGAAAAACTTCATCGAACCCGGTTTGGAAGACTTGGCGGTATCTCGGACCACCTTTACCTGGGGAGTCCCAGTCCCATCCAATCCAAAACACGTAGTCTATGTATGGATTGACGCCCTTCTCAACTACGTGACGGCACTTGGTTATGGTCAAGAGCAGCATGGCAACTTTG